>PEVN01000440.1:19716-26979 GCA_002779825.1 Armatimonadetes bacterium CG06_land_8_20_14_3_00_66_21
AGGTCTCAAAGGGCTCTGGAGACCTGTCGGTCCGGGGAGCGGCGGGGTCAGGAGACCCTCGCCGAGCACAGTCAGTCTGTCGCTAAGTCGCGCTCAGCCTGGCGGCTGTATTCGCCAGACCATTATCGCCGTGACCAAGCTGAGGATTAGCCCGATGCTCGCGACCACGTAGTGGAAGTTCCTGTAGAAAGCGGCGGCGGGCGTTCCCGTTTTGAGCAGAGCAACTACTCCGCAGGTAGCCGCTCACCCGAAGAACAGGAAGGCGAGAACGGCCACGGCCTTGGTTGCTAACATTTGAGTGCTCCTTGTGTCGAGTGGTGACTGGTGACTTGTGCGTGGCGACACCCGGCGGCGCTACGGGGCGCTGACGCGCGAGGCGATTGCGTCATGCAGCGCAAGCAGCGGCTCTCGCCACTGCGGCAGGGCGTCGACCAAGTTCGTGCCGCGGGAGTACGCTTCGCCGATGGCGCGGTCCTGCGGGACGCGGAGGAGGACCTCGATTCCCTGCTCGTCGCAGTAATCGGCAACACCGGCGTCACCGATCCCGTCGCGGTTGATGACCACGCCGAAGGGCACGCCAAGGGCCCGGACCGTGTCCACACTGAGCCTCAAGTCGCTTAGCCCGAACGGTGTCGGCTCCGTGACCAGAATGCAGAAGTCCGAGTCTTCCACCGTCTCCTGCATCGGGCAAGCGGTGCCCGGCGGGGCGTCGATGACGGTCACGGAGTCGGCGGCGATGAACTCCTTCGTCGCCCGAATCGTGGGGGTCGCGCGGTGCTCCCCTACGCGAAGTCGCCCCTGGTAGAACTCGATCCCGGGCTCGGCGAGTCCCTTCGCTACCGTGCCCACCTGCCTGGGCACTTCAGCAATAGCGTCCTCGGGACACACCAGCGCGCACCCGCCACAGGAAGAGCACAACTCCGGGAAGGTAATCGCCGCGTCCCGGATCACCGCGATGGCGCTGGACTGGCAGAACTGGGCGCAAAGCCCGCAGTGCGTACAGAGCGCCTCCTTCACTTTGGGGATCAGCACCTCAACGGGTTGGTTGTGCTGAATCCGGGGGTGGAGAAGCAGGTCGGCGTTCGGCTCCTCGACGTCGCAGTCGAGGAGCTGGACGTTGTACGAGCCCGACGCCGCCAGCGCTTTGGCGAGCGCGGTCGACACGAGCGTCTTGCCCGTGCCGCCTTTGCCGCTTGCGACCGAGAGGGTTAGTCTCGGCGCGTGTGATCTCATGGGCGTGCTCAAGGTCACTCGCCCTTCACCACGCCCCCGTACGGCCAGCCGACAATGCCGCCGTCCAGGAAACAGACGTTGGGGAAGCCGAGTCCGTCGAGCGTCCGCTGAGCCTCGTAGCCGCGCAGACTGATCTTACAGTACGCGACGATCTCCTTGTCTTTCGGCAGTTCGCCGGCACGGTCGCGCAGCTTGCCGAGCGGGATGTGCACCACCCGGGCGTCGTCGAACTGCATCTCCTTCACCTCGGCCGGAGAGCGCACGTCCAGCCAGACGAACTCGGCGCCGGAATCGAGCTTGGCCTTCACCTCGGCCGGCGTCAGCGTCGTTGCCAGACCGTCGCGCTTGTTGCGGATGATGTTGGCAGCGGTGGCGAGGTTGTCGACTGCGGGGGCGTACGGCGGCGCGTATCCGAGGTCGAAGTCGGCCAAGTCCTCCACGGTGGCGCCCATGGTCAACGCAACGGCCATCACGTCGATGCGCTTCACCGCTTCGCCGGGTCCCACCACTTGCGCGCCAAGGAGCCTGCCGCTGCCTGCTTCCGCCACGAGCTTGGTCAGGATCGGCTGGTTGCCGGGCATGTAGTGGGCGCGGTCGGGAGCGGGCGAGAGCGCGGTGATGACTTCGTAGCCTTCTTTGCGGGCTTGCGCTTCCGACAGACCGGTCCGCGCCACGTTGAAGTCGTAGGTCTTGAATACTGTCGTGCCGACGATGCCGCGGAAGGTGGCGTCGCCTCCGGTCACGTTGTCGCCGATGATGCGGCCGTGCTTGTTCGCTGTCGATCCCAGTGGCACGAAGCATTTCCTGCCGGTGATGAGGTGCGTGCACTCCACGCAGTCGCCGCCGGCGTAGATGTCCGGGTCGCTGGTCTGCAGGCGATCATTGACGGCGAGGGCGCCGGTCTCGCCCAACGCTAAGCCGCACTCCCGTGCCAGTTCAACGTTTGGCCGGACGCCGATGGACAGCAGTACAAACTCCGCCGGCAGTTCGCCCGCGTCGGTCTGCACGGCGCGCACGTGACCGACGTCGTCCGCCAGCAGTGCAGTCACCTTTGTCCCGGTCACCACGTTCACGTCGTTCACCTTCAGGTGCTTCGTCAGGAACGCCGCCGGTTCGTGGTCCAGCAGCGCCGGGAGAAGGTGGTCCATCATCTCGACGACGGTGATGCTGACGCCGTGGGTGGACAGCGCCTCCGCCATCTCCATGCCGATCAGCCCGCCGCCGACGATGACGGCGTTCTTGACCGCTCCTGACATCAGCGTCTCGCGGACCGCCGCCGCCTCATCGGGATGGTACAGCCGGTAGACGCCGCTCAGCTCGGTGCCTTCTATGCGCGGCACGAGCGGCATGCCGCCCGTAGCAAGGACAAGCTTATCGTAGGGCGCGACCAACTCCTCCCCGGTGTCGAGGTTGCGGGCGTGGACGACGTGCGCCCCGCGGTCGACGCGGGTAGCCAGAGTCCGAGTGAGGACAGCGATGTCCTTCACCGCGCGGAAGAACGCCGCATCCCGGCGCGCGCCCGCCGGTGTCTGCATCAGGTGGTCCCGGTCTTCGACCAGCCCCTCCACGTAGTACGGCATCCCGCAGCCCGCGTACGAGATGAGGCTACCCTTCTCGAGGAGGGTAATCTCGGCGTCGGGGTCGCGACGCCGAGCGCGCGAAGCCGCCTTCGGTCCACAGGCGACTCCGCCGATGACGACGATTCTGTTGCTGGGCATGCTCACTTCCTCCTGTCGTGTCGGCACCGCGACTGGGCCGACTTCCGGCCTTTGACCGTGCCTATTGTACGCCCCTCCCGCGCGATCTGGAGCGCCCTGGCAAGCAGGACGCCAGTGCTTCAGGCTCAGCGGCCCTCCCCGGCTTGCCAGGGCTTGTCGCTGCCCCGGCTGTGGTGGGGGCTACTTGGCCCCGCACTCCGCAGGCTGCTTCTCTTCGCACCCGTGTGACTTCGCGTCACCGTGGCACTCGCGGATCTGCTCCGGGGTGCAGGTCTTGGGGTCTTTGCCTTTCTCGCACTCCTGTGATTGGGGTTTGCAGCACATTGGTCTTGCTCCTTTGCACGAACGATCAACGCCGTTCACTGCGCCCATTCGACGATGTAATTCTCGCTGGCGTGTACGGCGATCATTGCCGGGTCCAGAGGGTACTGCCCGAAGCGACGGCCGGCCGTCACCATGGCGTGGTAGTTGGCCGGAGCCACCGCCGGGTGGATGCTGTTGCTCGAAGCCAGAATGTAGCCGCCACCAAGGGCGGCTTTGGCCAACGTCTCCTCGACCGCGTCGATGACTTCCTCGGGCTGCGCATGGCAGAGCAACTCGCCACAGTCCACGTTTCCGGCCAATGCGATCCGGCTGCCATACTTCTTCTTCACCTCGGCGATGTCCATTCCTGCTGCCGGCTCGATTGGGTCAAGGCAGTCGATGCCGGTGGCCACCAAGTCGTCGAGAATCAACCACAGGTTGCCATCGCTATGCTTGATAAACGGCACGCCCTTGGCGTGAGCAGCCTCGACCATTTCTTTGAGGTAGGGAGCGATGAACTCCCGGAAGTGAACCGGGGACATCATGGGCGCGTGGCGGTCGGCGTAGTCATCGCCGCTCACGATGGCATCGGCGCCCAGCTCGATGGCGCGCTCCATCACACGCTTCTTGTAGTCCACCGTCAACCGGGCCAGCCGGTGTGCCAGCCGCGGGTTGTCGCGATAGGCCAGGAAGAGGTTCTCCATTCCATACAGATAGTGGGGGAACTCGAAGGCGTCATGGGTCAGAAACACAATGGCGCGCTCGCCTTGGAAGCGCGCGACGGCTTCCTTCAACGACTTGAGGCGGTGGTCGGCCTCGGGATCGGGAGGAAGATAGCTGTCGAGATCCGTCTCGGACTTGATGGGACCGTCGATCCGGTAGGGGATCTCCGGCGCATCCAGCTTCCAGACGATGTCCCATTCGTCGACAAAGGAACCGTCGGGAAGGGGCTCGGTTCGCTGATCTTCGAACACCGTCACCCCATCGAGATCCTCTGCCTCGACGAAATCGAAGTAGCTGATGTCGCCGTACAGCGCCTCGATGACAGGCTTGTTCACAATGAGTTCCCAAATGGGAACGCGATCAGGCTGACCCCGGCGCAAGGCCGTGAGCATCCGTTCTCTTCCGTTCATGGTTAAGACACCTCCTGCAAGACGCGCTTGTCGCCGGTCCGAACTTCAGAGCCCGGGGTCGTCACCTCCCGTCTGCGGCGAGCCGGCTGGACGCCAGAGGTAGTAGGCTTCTCCGTTCTGTTGCCGGCTCTCGATGTCCTGTTGGTCCAACAGCAGTTGCACGTATTTGAGCACTTCGTTGGGGTGGCTCGCGAGACCTGTCGTTAGGTCTGCGAGCCGACAGGGGCGCCGCTGTACCAAGCGCCGGACGTCATCCACGCTCACGCTTCCCAAACAGCGTGCTGCCTGCGACTCCGAGAGGGGCGCGATGATCTCTGCGCCGGGGCCGAGCCGGGCCGCCGCCTGTCGCAGCCTCGGCTCCGATACCCGCACCACTCCCGGGCAGGCCGGCGGTCGCACGACGGTATTGAGTTGCACGCAGTCGGGGCGGATGAGCGTAATGGCCCCGCGAAGGGCGTCCAACTCGGTCTCCGTGTCATTGAGACCTGACACCAGCATCACTTCCAACCAGAACCTGCCCCGGAACTCCCGGCGGGTCTTTTCCAGCCCGGCAAGGATCAACTCAAGAGCCAGCCTCGGAGCCGGCCGATTCACCCGCTGGAAGCCGAGTTCTGTCGCCGCGTCGAGTGACGGAATCAGCAGGTCCGCTTGCAGCAGACTCTCGCGGACCTCCGCTTGCCAGAGCAGTGAACCGTTGGTGAGTACGGCAACCGGAATGCTCGTGTGCTGTTTGAGCCAGACCACCACTGTGCGAATGTCGCTGCTCAGCGTCGGCTCTCCCGATCCCGACAGGGTGATGATGTCGGCGCTGCCGTCACTCGCCAGCCAGCGGTCCAACTCAGCGAGGACCGCCTCGACCGGCACATACGCCTTCCGCTCCGTCGTCAGGTTGGTGGTCTCCCCCAACTGACAGTACGCGCAGTTGAAGGAGCACGTCTTCAGGGACACCAGATCGACGCCGAGAGAGCGGCCCAATCGCCGGGACGGGACGGGACCGAAAAGGTGTCTGGGTTGAGACTTCAGCGGATCACCTCGTCCACAGGTACGCTTCGGGCATCGCCGGTCTCAACGGGACCTTATCCGGCGCGGGCTTGCCGACTTGTGCAATCATCATGGGGACTTCCACTTGGGTTTGCGAAGCAGACACAGCGTCTTTTTTTTCGGACGGGGCGATCGGACCCGTCGCGGACTGTACGCACGACTCTCTGGCATCAGCCATGAGCTGTGTCCTCCGTTCACGCGTTAGCCTGGGGCATGGTCTACTGGCGATCTCTCGGCAAGCATCCCTCCCAGTCGAAGGCGGAGTGTGGGATTCGGAATGCGGTATTCAGCGCGGCTGCGCCTCGAGGCGCAGCCGTCGGCTCGCCTTTACCGCCCGCGCTGGCGGCACTGCCGGCCGGCGCCACTCATGCCGCGTCCCATGCCCTGGCCCATACCCGTTCCACCTCCCCAGCTTCCGCCTCCGGCCATCGCGGAGCCACCCCTCATCCCCATGCCGGCGTGGCTGGCGACCGTGGGGGCGCCGACAATCTGTAGGGCTCCAGCCTTGAACTGCTCGACGGCTTGGCGCACCATTCCACCGAAACACTGGTAGAGGGTGAGTCCACCGGCTGACAATGCTTGAAAGGCGTTGGGACCGGCGTTCCCCGTGAGGACTGCCTCAGCGCCCTTGCCGGCGACGAGTTGGGCGCTCTGGATGCCGGCGCCGCCGGCCGCCATGACGTTCGGGTTCTCAATGGCCTCGAACGCCATCGAGTCGGGATCGACAATGACAAAGTACGCGGCCCGGCCGAACCGGGGGTCTACCATTGCCTCCAACGAGGGACCTGACGCGCTTACAGCGACTTTCATTGGAAATCAATCCTCCTTCTGCTACTCACTCGGCTTGCCCCAGATTCTGTACGCTCACTTGCGCCGCTACCGCCGAAGCCAGCTCGCGGAATGCCTGAGCAATGTCGGACTCGGGTTCTGCGAGGACGACCGGTTTGCCGGCATCGCCGGAAATGCGAATGGCTGGATCCAGCGGGAGTTCACCCAGGTAGGGGACAGCGTGCTTGTCGCAGACCTTGACAGTCGTGCCCCGGCCGAAGATGGGCGTGCGCTGTTTGCACTCGGGGCAGGCGAAGTAGCTCATGTTCTCCACGACACCCAGAATCGGGATGCCGACCTTCTGGAACATCGCGATCCCGCGAACGGCGTCTGCCAGGGCGATGGCCTGGGGCGTGGTGACAATGACGGCGCCTGCCACCACGATCTGCTGCGCCAGGGTCAGTTGCGCGTCCCCGGTCCCGGGCGGCATGTCGACGATCAGGTAGTCCAAGGCGCTCCACTCGGTCTCTCGCAGGAGCTTCTCCAAGGTCTTCGAGACGAGCGGTCCCCGCCAGATGACCGGGCTGTCCGCCGGAATCAGGAAGCCGATGGACATTAGTTCCAGCTCATACTTCCGGAGGGGTAGGATGCGCTCTCCGGACACAGACGGTCGGGATTTCACGCCCAACATGAGGGGAATGCTGGGACCGTAGATGTCGGCATCCATCAAGCCAACCTTGGCCCCAGCCGCCGCCAACGCTGCTGCGAGGTTGACGGCGACGGCAGACTTGCCGACTCCCCCCTTGCCACTGGCAACGGCGATGACGTTCTTCACACCGGGAAGCGCTTCCCGGTCGGGCAGCCCGCCTCGTTCCGGCACCCGAGCCGTTACCGTCACGTCAACGGCAGAAACGCCTGGCAGGGCGGAGATCGCTTGCTCGACGGCGTCGCGGATTTCATTCCGCTTGGGGCAGGCAGGTGTGGTTAGCACCAACGTCAGCGACACCTTGCCGGTGGTGACCTGCACGTCCTCGATCATGTTGAGCGTCACGAGGTCCTGGTTCAAC
>PEVN01000090.1 GCA_002779825.1 Armatimonadetes bacterium CG06_land_8_20_14_3_00_66_21
GACCGGAAGGTCTCAAAGGGCTGCGAATCCACGGGATTCGAGGAGACCTGTCGGTCCGGGGAGCGGCGGGGTCAGGAGACCCTCGCCGAGCACATTCGCCCTAAGTAGTTCGTGTTGCGGAAGCTTCCTAACGCGGGTTGCGAGCGGGAGGGTGGTCAAGAGACGTACGCCCCCGGTTCGCACCAGGTCGCCATGGAAGGACAGAGCGGGCTTCGGACGATCTACGACACGCTCTTCCGCAGCCGGTTGGGGATGCCGGCAATCGCCTCGGGTCTGTGCAGACGGCTCTCGGACGAGGCTGTCACGCGCACTGCCCGCAGGGCAACGTTCGGTCGACCGCAGGCTGACTACGACCAGGTGCAGTTCAGACTCGCCACGCTCGGGGGGATGGCTGAGTTGAACCGCCGACTGTGGCAGTTCACCGGTGTCTGGATGGACGACCACCCCGACGTATCCGGCGACTACGCCTTGGTCAACGCCGCCAAGATCGTCTCCTCCGAAACACTCCAAGCAGCCGCCGATTCTGCGTTGCAGCTCTTTGCGTCAGCCGGCTACAAACGCACTCACCTTGTCGGGCGGGCGTATGTCGATTCGCGGCCGTTCCAGATCTTCGAGGGCACGAATGATGTCCTCAACGTGAACACCTACGACGCCATCGCCAGCCGGCACGGGTCTTCCGACAGCGCGGCCATCGCCGAGGAATTCCGCCAATACGGACTGCGCCTGCCGGAAGAGCTGCCACCCTCGACGCTCGCCCTCGTCGACGCCAGCCGCGCGCAGTCTCAACGCGAGAAGGTCAACTGCGGACATGCCCTCGCCTGGATGCTGGCGCTGTCCATTCTGCAACTGCCCGGCGACCACGGTGGCTCCGCCCTCGAAGAAGCGCAGCGCGTGGTGAAGAAACGGATCGCGGAGCTGGCGGCCGCGATGCCGTACCTGGGGTGAGAACGACACCCAGCATGTACGGGACTTCTCGAGGAAGACTGACATGAGTCCGCAAGCCGTGACCCTGCGCCTCAAGCAGACAAGTGAGTTGCGCCGGCTGTGTCTCGCGCTTGCCGGCGGAGAACAGCCCTTGGGTGCGGGTGGTCAGGCGCACCTGGAGCACGAGGAGACGCGGGCAAGCGCGGGGAACGCCCGTCGGCCGTCGGCCGTCGCTACCGGCCGAACTTCCACTCTTTGACCACTTCGCCGTTCTCCTTCTTCAGCCGCATCCACTCGATATCCAGTTCACCTTCGCCGGCGCACGGGTCGAAACGGACCAGCCCGACTGGTTCCTTGGCTTCCTTCTCCACCTGGTACTGGCGCCATTCGCCGTCGTGCTTTATCTTGAGGAGCACGTACGTTCCGGGCACCACCTGTTTCGACGGGCCGGCGAAAAAGAACTGACCGTCGCCCTTCGCGCTGGTTTTCATCCGCACCTCGAACGAGTACTTGCCGGGCGGGAAGTCGAGGGTCTCTTCGGTGGTGAATTGCGGGTCGTTGCCGGTAGTGACCACGTGCAGAAGACCGTCCGTCAGCGATAGCGCCGCATGCCCGTTGCCGCCAGCGCGCCAGCCACCGACCGATTGGAGGGCGCCGGGGCGGTAGTTGGGGTTAGGCTTGGGGACGACGGCCTTCGTGTCGGTCAGGAACCGTTCGAGGAGCGCGTCCAGTTCCTTCACTCGGTCGGGCTGCCTCTCGGCGAGGTTGGTTGTCTCGCTGAGATCGTCCTTCAGGTTGTACAGCTCGTACCGGTGTTCCTGGTGTTCGCCGTCGCAGAAGACGCGGAACAGCTTCCAGTCGCCTTTGCGCACGCAGACCGAGGGCGGGATCCAGTCGGGCACCTTCACAGTGTGGGGGAAGTAGCAGTAGACCTCCCGGTCCAGGAGCCCACCGCGGAGCGCGGGCACCATGCTTACGCCGTCGAACTGCTGTCCGGCTTGGGGCGCAATGCCGAGCACCTCCAGCAGCGTCGGGTAGAAGTCGGTGCTCTCGACCAGCGACTCGTTGACTGCCCCTGGCTTGGTCACCCCCGGCCAGACGACGAAGCACGGGACGCGGATGCCGCCCTCGTACAGCGTCCCTTTGCCGCCCCGCAGCGGCGCGTTGCTGGTGGGCGTGGTGCCGTCGATCTCGTTGTACATGTTGCCGCCGTTGTCGGAGAAGAAGACGATGAGGGTGTTGTCCGTCAGCCCCAGCCGGTCGAGGGCAGCGAGCATCTTCCCGACGTTGTCGTCCAACGACTGCACCATCGCTGCGTAGGTGGGGCTCTTCTGCGGGTTGTTGGGGTCAACTTTGGGCCGGTACTTCTCGATCAGGGCCGTTTTCGCGTTGAAGGGCGCATGCACGGAGAACTGCCAGTAGTTGAGGAAGAAGGGCTGGTCTCTGTGCGCTTCAAGGAAGGCGACAGCTTCGTCGCCCATCCGGTCCTCAATGTGCTCGCCCGGGGTCCGCTCCTTGAAGTTGGGAAATCGCCACGGCGCCACGTAACTCCCCGCCGGCCCCGGCCCCGGCCAGTGGGGCACGTCCACGTCGAAGCCCTGGTGCAGCGGGTCGTACGGTTCGGGGCCCAGGTGCCACTTGCCGAAGTGTCCCGTCGCGTACCCGGCACTCTTGAGCGCCTCAGTCAACGTGAAGTACTCGAGTTTCAGCCGCGTAGCAGTCTCGCACTCGAGCCGCTTGGCGTAGGCTGGCGCGTGCTCTCGGACCGACGCCTGCAGCACCTCGTTGGGTAGGTGGCACGCCGGCGTCGTGATACCGATCCGTGCGGGGTTCAACCCGGTGAGAATCGAGGCCCGCGTCGGCGAGCAGAAGGGGCTGGCGGAGTAGGCGTTGGGGAAGAACATCGCCCGCTTGGCCAAGCGCTCGACGTTGGGCGTCTCGTAGAAGGTGCTGCCGGTGAAGCTGGTATCCCGCCAGCCCAGGTCATCGGCGAGAATAAAGAGCACGTTCGGGCGACGCTTGGGCTCCGGCGCGGCGGCAAGCGCGCGACCGGCGACAACGCCTAAGGCGGACCCTCCAGCGAGCTTGAGGAACTGTCGACGGGTGGGTTGAAGGGGCATGGGTTGGTCTCCCAGGTTGGCAGCGGCACCCGCACACACGGGATACTTCAGAGTTCTCCCCGTATCGCGCAATACCTTGACCCCTCGCTCAAAAGCTTTTCCGCTCCGAGGATAGCCGTACCGCTTGAGCATCAGACCCTTGGTTGGCGTGACCGAGTCTACCTCGGGACCCACCCCACTCACCGCCTCGGCTCGTTCCCTCGCACAAGAGCAAGACGCGGCCGACCAAGTAGAATAGGTGGACTACGGAGGTCACCCATGCGGAGGCGAACAACAACCAGTCTCCTCCCCTTGCTCGGCCTGCTGGCCGGCGTGTGTTCGGCAGCGGAGTTCCATGTTTCGCTGACGGGGGGCGACACGGGCCCCGGAACGAAGCAGAGGCCGTTCGCCACGCTCTCGCGTGCCCAGGAAGCGGCGCGCCAGGCACGAGCGCAGGGCGACAAGGCGGTGCGGGTCACGGTGCGTGGAGGCGTCTACTTTCTCGCGGAGTCGTTGACGCTGGAGCCGCAGGACTCGGGGTTGACCATTGAGGGTGCGAAGGGCGAAGAGGTGGTGTGGTCGGCTGCGACATTACCCAGACGCAAGGCGATGGCGTCAGCATCCTGGGCACCAGCAAGGACCACCAGCGCGTGACCGACCACGTGGTGGACAACTGCTACGTCTGGGACCTCGGCTGGGGCCGCATCCACAACCGGTGCGGCGGGGTGTACATGCACCGCTGCGCGCGGGTCAGGCTGACCCACAACCACGTCCACGACACGCCGCGCTACGCGCTGGCCATGGACGTGGGCAACGACTGCGAGTTCGCCTACAACTACTGCCACCACGCCAACCTGGTGACTGCCGACACAAGCATCATCGAGGCAGCGACGGCGCTGGACTGGGGGTTGCCTACCGAGGAGCAGTTGGAGCGCAACAAGGCGGAGAACGCTGGGAACACGGTGCATCACAACCTGATCCACGACTCCGGCGGCTGGGGCACCGATGCGCTGGGGCAGTTGGAGAGCCCCTACTACTCCTGGGGGATCTACCTGGATGTGTCCTGCAGCCGCTGGAACATCCACGACAACGGCTGCTATACTCGCGAAGGTTAGAAATACACCGAAGTGGAAGTTCGCAGAACTTCACCCGGGGGCGTGTGGTGAGCACCCAACACACTGCTGTGCACGCAGAGGCGTCGAACTTGTGCACTGGCTTCGGTGTATTCCTACCCTTCGCGAGTATACAACACCGTCCTCGGCGGCTTCATGAGCAACGCCGGCGTGGACAACGTCGTCGAGAACAACGTGTTCGTCAACGGGCAGAAGAGCCAGGTCTACTTCAACCCCTGGAACAAGTTCCCCACCTCCGGCAGCCGCTGCGAGCGCAATGTCGTCGCGTCCCGAGGCAAGTCGGCGGACCTCTATCGCCTGAACCGGTTTGAGGACAGCTTCGTTCACTTCGAGCGCAACCTGGTGTGGGCCGACGGACAGAAGCCCAACGTCGGCGGCGTCCCGGGACTAACGCGCAGGGATTCGTGGGAAGGCTGGCTCAAACGCGGGCAGGACCAGGGCAGCGAGGTGGCCGATCCGCAGTTCGTCGATCCCGCCAAAGGCGACTACCGGCTCAAGCCTACCTCACCGGCCTTCAGGCTCGGCTTCAAGGCAATTGACCTGAGCACCATCGGCAACTACGCCGACCCCGACCGCCGCACGTGGCCCAGGCCGGAAGTACCGGTGGTGCGCGATGAGGTCGACTACGCGCCGACGGTTTCCCCGGCCACGCAGCCTGCCCTCCGCGACTACGAAGACTACGCCGTCGGCGAGCCGGAGCGCGGCGCTCATGTCGGCAACAAGGACGCGGGCACGGCGCTGGTGACCGACGAGACCGCCGCGGGCGGCAAACACAGCCTGAAGTTCACCGATGCCGCCGGGCTGGGGCAGAACTTCCTCCCCTACATCACCTATCCGTTCGAGCTGGAAAGCGGCGCGCTCAGGATGGCCTTCGACCTGCGCTGGGAGACGGGAGCGCTGATGGCGCTGGACTGGCGCGACGACCCGTACAACTACAACATGGGGCCGAACCTGACCACCTCCGCCGACGGCTGGCTCTCCGCCAATGGCAAGCGGATGCTGCAACTGCCGGTCGGCCGGTGGGTGCATCTCGAGATCCTCTGCGCACTCGGCCCGCAGGCCACCGGCAAGTACGACCTGACGCTCAAGCTGCCCGACGCCGAGCCGCAGGTCTTCAAGGAGGTCGCCTGCTCGCCCAAGTTCGAGACGCTCAACTGCATCGTGTTCATGGCAGTGGGCGAGGCGCCGGCAGTGTTCTATGTTGACCACTTGGCGCTGCGACCGGAGGCGGCTGAGAACAAGTGAGGGTTGGGGGGGGGCCGGAAGGGACCGAAAGGACACCCGCGACAGGAAGGACAACGGCGCCGCACTGCCGGGGGCCGTTGAGGTTCCTTGTAGTCCCTGCCGTCTCTGCAGTCCTTGTCCCTGCACGGCGCAAGGAAAGCCCTCCCCTCCGGCGAACTCTCGTGCCTCAGCCCGACCCTTCCTCTGAAAGGACCACGCACATGCCCAAGCTCGGAGTTGGTTTCATCGGCTGCGGAGGCATCCACAATGCCCATGCCCCGCACCTCGTCGACAATGAGAATGCCTACATCGCCTGCGCCATGGACGTCAGCGAAGACGCCGTGAAGGCGCACTGCGGGAAGTACGGCACGCAGAACAGCACCACGGATCAGGCAGAGCTGCTTGCCCGCGAGGATGTGGACGCGGTGGTGATCTGCACGCCGACCGGCTACCACAAGGACGCGGTGCTGGCCGCGGCTGCCGCCGGCAAGCACCTCTTCTGCGAGAAGCCGATGGCGATGAACGTCGCCGACTGCGAAGCCATGGACGAGGCTTGCCGGGAGGCTGGCGTGCTGCTGCAGATTGGGTTCGTGCGCCACTTCTGCAACGAGTGGCTGAAGCTGCGGGACCTCATCCAGGAGGGGGCGATTGGCAGACCTGTCGTGTGGCGCTCAGTCAGCGGCGGTTCGGGCGCACCGACGCCGTGGTTCTTCGACAAGGAGATCGGCGGCGGGCCGTTCATCGACGGTGCTGTGCACAGCTACGACTTCGCCCGGTTCACCTTCGGCGAAGCGACGAACGTGGTGACCGACATCCGCCGCCTCAAAGCCAACACCACCGCCTGGGACACCGGCACCGTCATCGTCAACTTTGCTAGCGGCGACCAACAGATCACCTGCTGGTCGTGGGGTCTGCCCGGCTTCGGCTACGGCGTGCCGGCGGACAGCGCCCACGACGTGCTCGGGCCGCTCGGGTCCATCATGTTCCCCGGCGGTAACCAACTCAAGGTGAACCTGGCGGACGGCGAGCACTTGGTCGAATTCGAAGCGGACGGCGGCAACGACTGGTTCGGCAAGCAGATGGCCCACTTCGTGGAGTGCTGCCAGACAGGTCAGCAACCCGTCACCGGCGCCAAGGAAGGCATCGAGGCTACGCGCATCGCCGAAGCCGCGCTCAGCGTTGGCGACCGGCCGGCGATCATTGAGTTGTAGGCTCGTCTGTGGCGCCCCACTGGCCTTGCAGTCAGAGGTGCAGCATCAACTGGAGTGCCTCGTCGACCTGTGCCAGGGTCTCGTCAGGCAGGGATCCGAGTCTTCTGAGGAGCCGGTCCTTGGAGCACGCGTGCAGATGACTTGCGTTCAGGTAGCTCCTGATTCGGAGGCCCGTTCCGCTTCCCGGTTCGACGGGTACGCAGAATGGCAGCCTCTCGCACTTCGCGCTGCTGCTCAGAGCGGCCACAAGCACATGCCGCTTCGCCCTGACGGAGGCGAACGCGGTGCGTTCGACGATCACCGCTGGGCGCGTGCCGGCCTGCGCTGACCCTCGGGCCGGATCGAACTCACAGAGGTAGACCTCGCCGCGGGCCGGTTCCCGGCTCTGCGCCTGCACAGGGCTGCCTCCGGCGAGGCGGCGAAGAACTGCTCCGCGAGTTGCTCCTCTTCGGCGGCAAACGCCTCCTCGGCATAGACCTCAGCGGTGAGACGATGCAGCGATTGCTCCCGCAGTTCCCCCAAGGCCCCGGCTAGCAGGCGCAGGACGAACTGGTTGCGGGAGACCTCCCCCCGCGCCTCGTCAATTGCAGTAACCGTCTGGATGGGAAACGACAACGATACCTTCTGCATGCCAGCCATTCCTGACACCTCTGAACCATGGTCTTGGTTGACAGTCATGAATCATAGCTCGATCCACGTCGCCGTGCCACCCCGCGCCCCCTTTGTTCGCCCTGCAAGGTTGTGATAGAATACCGAAGGCTTGTCAGGGGTCGTCGCGGCACTTGGAAGTAGTGGACGCAGCAGCCCGGGCGCGCCCGCGCCTTCGTCATCCTCAGCCATCGTCGGACCAAGGAATCTACCTGCATGTACCTCAAGCGACTCGACCTTGTGGGCTTCAAGACGTTTGCGGATGAGAGCAAGCTTGAGTTCCGTCCGGGCATCACGGCGGTGGTCGGTCCAAATGGGAGCGGCAAGAGTAACCTGGCCGACGCGATTCAGTGGGTCATGGGCGAGCGGAGCATGAAGCAGCTCCGCGGCGCGCGCCCCGCCGACCTGATCTTCGCGGGCAACGGCCAGCGCAAGCCCGTGGGAATGGCCGAGGTGTCGCTGACGCTGGACAATGCCGATGGCGCTTTGGGCATCGACTTCAGCGAAGTGACCGTGACCCGCCGCGTGTTCCGCTCCGGCGAGTCCAACTACCTGATCAACAAGTCTGCCTGCCGCCTGCGGGATATCCATGAGCTGTTCCTGGACACCGGACTGGGGCCGGACGCCTACTCGATCATCTCCCAGAGTGAGATTGACGCCATCCTCAGCCTGCGCGCCGAAGATCGGCGCGCGCTGTTTGAGGAAGTCGCCGGCATCCAGAAGTACCGCTTCAAGCGGCATGAGACCAAGCTCAAGCTGGACCGCACCGAGCGCAACCTGACCCGGGTCCGCGACATTCTCCACGAGCTGGACAGCGAGCTGGGACCGTTGGCCGAGCAGGCCGAACTGGCGCGGGAATACGAGAACTACCAGGTGCGCCTGAAGCAGCTTCAGTTGGGGTTGCTGGCCCGCGAATACGACGTGCGACGGCAACGCCGGGAGCGCCTGGAGCAGGAGCATCACGAGCGCGGGTTGGAGATCGAGGGCGCTGTGACCGCTGTCGCGACCCTCGAAGCGGCCGCCGACGAAATCGATCTCAAGCTCATCCGCATGGAGAAGGAGATCGTCAAGATTCAGGAGGAGACGACCCGGATCGTCAGCCAGGTGAAGAGCACCGAGGGCAAGATCGCCGTCTCCCAGGAACGCGAACGGGCGCTCACCGAACGCCGCGAACGCGCGGTGCAAGAGTCGGCGGATTTGGCCGACGGGCTGGAAGCGATGCGGGTCGAACTGCGAGAGGCGCGGGATCAGGAAGCCCAGTTGCAGTCCGAGGTCAGCCGGCTGGGCCAAGAGACGGTGGCGAAGGAGCGGCACCTCGGCGAACTTGATGCCGAGATCCAGCGGGAAGCCGGCAACCTGGAGCTGCGCCGGGAGGAATACCTGGAGCACGTTCGCCAGGGGGCGGAGAAGCGCAACGCCATCGCCGCTTGCGAAGCCACCAGCCGCGGGTTGACCACCCAGGTGGAAACCGCCCGGAAGTCTCTGGGCAACGCCAGAGCTGAACTCTCCGCGACCGAGGGCGCTCGCGCCGAAGCCGAGTTGGCGTTGGAGACTGGCAAGGCCGAGCTGACGGACCGCACCCGCGAGGCACGGGAAACCCGGGAGTCCCTGACACAGGTCGAAGGCGAGCGCGACAGAGCCACCGAACGCGTCGCTGCCCTGCGAGAGCAGCTCAGCGACCACCGGTCGCGGCTGCAGGCGCTGACCGAGCGGGAAGCCAACCTCGAAGGCGTCGCGGCAGGCGTGCAGACCGTGCTGCGGGCGAGCCAGGTTGGAGAGCTTCCGGGGGGGTGCGGCTCCGTCGCCCAGCTTCTCCGGGCGCCGCAGGAGTGCGAAGCCGCCATCGAACTGGCCTTGGGGCCGGCACTTCAGTATGTGGTCGTCGTCGACGAGCCGGCCGCCCGGGCCGGCATCGAGTTGCTCTCGGAAAAGCGCGCCGGGCGGGCCACGTTCCTGCCCCTGTCGGGTCTGCTGCCGACGCCCGCTGACGCCGACCTCCGCGAACTGGCCTACGCCCCTGGCGTGGTGGGGCTCGGCGTCGACTTGGTGCGGTTCGACCTACGGCACCGGGCGGCGGTGCAGTACCTGCTGGGCCGAGTGATCGTGGTGCGCGACGGGCGCTTTGCGGCAGCCCTTGCCCGGCGCGCGCCGAGGGCCTGCACGCTGGTGACCCTCACCGGCGAGGTCTTTCTGCCCGGCGGCGCCCTCGCAGGCGGCAAGGGCTCCCCGGGCCAGGGCGGGCTGCTCTCTCGAAAGCGCGAGATTGGCGAGCTGTCGGCCAGCGTGGCGACGCTCAACGCTGAGCTGGGTGAGCAGACCCGTTACGCCGAAGCCGTCGTCGAGCAGATCGCGGAGCTTCGCGACGAACTGACCGACCGGGAGGCGGCTCGTGCGGAGCTGGCCCAAGAGGTGGCGCGACAGGAGCGAAACGTCCTGCACCTTGGCGACCAACTCGCCCGTCTCAATGCAACGGTCGATCAGCACGCCGAAGACCTGCGGTCGTTAGACTCGGAGATCCTCGCCTGCCAGGAAGCCGGCGCCGCGCACCGCTCCGAACTGCAGCGGATCGAGGGCGCCCGCCAGGCGCTGGACCACTCCATTGCCGAGGGGCAATCCTCGCTGGACGAGAAGCGACAGTCCCGCGAGGTCATGGCGCACGCCGTCAACGACTCCCGCGTCCGCTTTGCTTCCGTCCGCGAGCGGCTGGTCGGCGTCGAGAAGAGCCGCCAGTCTCTGGTGAGCCGCGAGCGTCAGACCCACCACGCACTCACGGTCAACCACGAGACCATCGCCGCCGCCGACCAGGAGATGACGTTCCTGCGCAAGATCGTCGAGACCGACAAAGCGGCTCTCGAGGCGTTGACCGTGCAACAGGAGGAAATGGAGCAGTCGTTCCTCCGCTGGCGGGAGACCCGCCAGGCGGCCATGGACGCGCAAGCGCAGACCTCCGCCAAACTCCGCGAGCAGCGGACCAAGCAGCACGGCTTGGAGGAAGACTGCCACCGAGTCGAGTTGCGCCTCACCCAGACGATGACCGAGACAGAGGAACTCGAACGGCGGTTCCTCGAGGAACACGGCCTTCAGCCGGATGAGGCCGTCAACCACAAGGACGACTTGGAGAACAAGTCCGCCGCTGAAGAAGAGGCGCAAACCCTCAAGCAGAAGATGACCAGCCTGGGCGAGGTGAACCTGGGAGCCCTCGCCGAGTACGACCGCAAGCACGAGCGCTACGACTTCCTCAACACGCAAGTGGTGGACCTGGAAGACGCGCGGGCCAAGTGCGAGGAGATCATCGCCGAGATCGACGCGAACACCAAGGCGCAGTTCATGGCGACGTTTGATGCCGTCATGCGCGAGTTCGCCGTTCTCTTTGTGCGCATCTTTGGCGGCGGCAGCGCGCGCTTGGTTCTGACCGACCCCACCAACATCCTCGAGACCGGCATCGACGTGCGGATCCAGCTCCCCGGCAAGGCCGAGCAGGATCTCCTGCTGCTCTCGGGCGGCGAGCGCGCGCTGACTGCGCTATCGCTCCTGCTCTCCATGCTGCGCGTCAAGCCCAGCCCGTTCTGTGTGCTGGACGAAGTGGACGCTCCGCTGGACGAGTCCAACGTCGGCAAGTTCGCCGAGCTGCTCCGGGAGTTCGCCCAGCAATCTCAGTTCATCGTCGTCACCCACAACAAGGGAACGATGG
Organism: Armatimonadetes bacterium CG06_land_8_20_14_3_00_66_21; assembly: GCA_002779825.1. Lineage (GTDB taxonomy): Bacteria > Armatimonadota > Abditibacteriia > CG2-30-66-41 > CG2-30-66-41 > CG2-30-66-41. The sequence continues at coordinate 10,931 of PEVN01000090.1, forward strand.
AAGCAGCAGACGCGCTCTACGGCGTAACGATGGAAAAGGCCGGCGTCTCCAAGTTAGTGTCCGTGCGGCTGGAAGATGCGCTGGCGCACGCGGGGATAGCATCGCCCGAGGCGCCGGAGGGCGCCCTGGCTGAGGCAGACGCAGCGACCGTGTGACCCAGATTCCGGCAACTCGGTTGCCCGGTGCCTGTTGGGTCAGCGGCCGAGAACGCTCCGGCCGGCACGCCGCTGGTCTCCCCAATCTGCAAGCTGAGCGCCGCAGTCCGCAATCGATTGGAGCCAACCGAGACCGATGCTACGAAAACTACTGGGTGCGCTGACCGGCGTGTTCAGGGGTCGGCAGCTCGACGATAGCCTCCTGATGGATCTGGAGGAGGCGCTCATCTTGTCGGACGTGGGGATGGACACCACCGACCTGCTGATGACCGACCTGCGCGCCGCCCTCCACAAACAGCGGCTGAAGCAAGCCGATCAGGTCCGCGAGGCGCTGAAGCAGCGCATCGTAGAACTCCTCGGGGCGGAGACCCAACCGCTGCAGGTGAGCGCCGAGAAGCCGACCGTCTGGATGTTCATCGGGGTCAACGGCACCGGCAAGACCACGACGATCGCCAAGGTCGCCTACCGGCTGAGACGGCAGCGGCAACAAGTGCTGATGGCAGCGGGCGACACGTTCCGGGCGGCGGCTCAGGAGCAACTCGGCGTTTGGGCAAAGCGCGTCGATTGTCAACTCGTCCAGCACCAATCCGGCGCCGACCCTGCCGCGGTGATCTTCGACAGCGTCCAGGCCGCCAAGGCGCGCGGAATCGACACCGTGTTGGTAGACACTGCCGGCCGGTTGCACACCAAGCACAATCTGATGGAAGAGCTGAAGAAGGTCTACCGGGTCGTCCAACGCGAACTGGGGCGCCTCCCCGACGAGAGCCTTCTCGTCCTGGATGCGTCCACCGGCCAGAACGGCATCTCCCAGGCCGCCACCTTCGGCGCCGCCGTGCCCGTCACCGGCATCGTCCTCACCAAGCTTGATGGCAGCGCCAAGGGCGGCATCGTCCTGGCCATCGCCAACCAGCTCAAGGTCCCGATCAGACTGGTAGGCGTTGGCGAGCGGATGGAGGACTTGGAGGACTTCGACCCGAAGCAGTTTGCGGCAGGGCTGTTCGCGGAGTAGGGGCACCGGGAGACCTGGGGAACAGGGGACAAGGGGACGGGGAGACGAGGGGCGGGTGGCCGCTCCCAGACCCCCGACTCCCGCTGAGAATGACACCGGGTGCCGCCGGCCTCGCCGTCGATGTCCGTGGTTTCTATGGATAGCCCGCGCTACAATCGACAGAACCCGAGCCACCCGAGAGGCGCGCGCCCGATGCCCGTGAAGACGAGCGACATCACCCAGGTACAGCCCAGTCTCGGCGACTTGCTGCCACTCGTCATCGGTGGAACTGAGATCACCCTCACGCGGAACGACGCGCCTCTCATCCGTCTCGTTTCCGCGGCAATGGGAGTTGCGCCAAAGCCCCGGCAGGCGGGACTGCACCAAGGCGCCGCGCGGATGAGCGAGGACTTCGGGGAGCCGCTGCCGGAGGCGTTCTGGGGCGGGACGCAGTGAGGGCGCTGCTCGATACACACACGTTCCTCTGGTGGGATAGCGATCCCGCGCAGTTGTCACCCAGTGCCCTGGGACTGTGCAGGGATCCCGGCAACCCTTTGCTTCTTAGCATCGTGAGCCTCTGGGAAATGCAGCTCAAGGCGTAGTGGGTGTCCTCACTCGTGATCCCGCCTTCGGCCGCTACGGTGTCAAGACGCTCTGGTAGAGGTCGCGGCCGCGTTCAGGCGATCATCCACGGAGTGACGCCCCCTCTGGTTCTTGCCCATCCGGTCGAGGTACCGGCTGTCGCTGCCGTCCCCACGGTGAGGAACCGCAAGGTGTTTGGCAGCGCCTCAACTCGCGCTGGCCACCTCGACCCGGTTCCGCCCATTCTCCTTCGCCCTGTACAGCGCGCGATCCGCGGCGGCGATCAGGCGCTCATCGGCGTCGCCGTCGGCGGGGAACGACGCCACACCGAGGCTAAGGGTCTGCGTCACTTCCGGCGTGCTGGCATCGCCGTAGAACGTGGCCGCCTCGACTTCGGAGCGGATCTTCTCAGCGACGGCTTGGGCGCCCTCTTTACTGGTCTCGGGAAGCACGACGACGAACTCCTCGCCGCCGTAGCGCGCGAAGAAGTCCACTGCCCGCAAGCAGCTCGAGAGGACCTTCGCCAGCTTGCGCAGCACTTCGTCGCCCGAGGGGTGGCCGAAGGTGTCGTTGTGCTCCTTAAAGTGATCCAGGTCCAGCAGGATCAATGACAGCGGGCGCTCGTACCGGCGGGCCTCGTCCAGCTCCCGCAGCAACTGCTGCCGGAATCGTCGGTAGTTGTGGGCGCCCGTCATCGGGTCGGTCGTGGCCGATTCCTGCACTTGCTGGAAGAGCTGGGCTCGTTGGGCGGCGATGGCAACCTGCTCTGCGATGGTACAGAACAGGCGCTCTTCGTCTGCGGAGAACGCTCGCGGCTGGCTGCCGCGCATGTGCATCACTCCGAAGCACTCGCCACCCGCCGTCAGGGGGGCGCAGACGTGGGAGCCGCCGGTCGTGCCGCAGTGTTCTTGTTCGCAGGTCAGGTCCCATTGGGTGTCGCGCACCATGAAGGGGCTGCCCTTCTGAACGGCCCAGCAGCGGGCGGGGTCGAGCCCCTCACGCAGCGACGCGACGGCAGCCTCCGCCACCCCCACCGCTCCCTGGAGTTCCAGTCTGCCGGTCTCGGGGCTGCGTAGGCAGACGTAGCACGCCTCACAGTGGAACAGCTCGCGGGCCTTGCGCACGGCGGTCTGCACGATCTGGTTCGGGTCAGAGCTGGCGCCGAACAGCGCGGTCGTCTCGACGATGGTCTCCAGTGCTGAGAGTCGCCGGAGCGACTCTTCGTGGAGCTCCGCGTTGGTGAGGGCTATGGCCGCCTGGTTGCTCAGGATCGACAGCAGTTGCCCCTCTTCCGGTGAGAACGGCCCCTTGGCGTCGCGGTACAGCTCGATAGTTCCGTACGTCCGGTCCGCCCCCAACAGCGGCGCCACCAGCACCGACTCGATGCGTTCCTCCCGGTAGACCACGTACAACTCCGCCACCGAAGGATCGACGCTCGCCGAACTGACGGACACCGACCGCCTCTCGCGCATCGCCCGCCCCGTCGGCCCATTGGGTGCCAGCTCCCGGAGGCGTTCGAGAAACCGATCGCTCAGCCCAGCGTGCGCTGCGACGCGACACTGATCCACGTCTTCGTTCACCAGGAAGATCGCGCACTTCTCGACGCCGGTACGTTCGCGCACCTTGGCGAGCACGAGGTCGAGGACTTGGCGGGTGCGCCGGCCGCGGGCGACCTCGGCGGAGGTCTCCAGCAACGCGGTGATGTGCTGCTCCCGGCGACGGGCGGCGGCGAACACCTGGGCGCTGTCCAACGCGGCCCCGATTTGCGCGGCGATGGTCTCCAGCATCTCGACCACGTCCGGCGAGAGTGGGTCACCGGAGCGCAGGATAGCGTTCAGGACTCCCACCGGTTTGTCGGCCGACCGCAGGGGAACGCAGGCAACGCCCGCTGGCGCCGATTCTGTGTCCCACACCTCGCTCACCCAAGACCAAGCGCCTTCCTCGTCCAATACCATCGCTTGCCCATAGTTGAGCGCCCGCCCCATGAACCCATGGGTTGCGGGCACCGTCCGGACCTCAGCGGAGGGCGCCAACCGCAGCCCGCTGTCGGCGATCAGGCGCAGCGTCGACTGCCCCTCCTCCAGCAGGTACACCGCCCCAGCCGGACTCCCCACGGCGCCCAACACTGATTCCAGCGCAGTCCGGGCGGCGACGAGCTCACCGCGCCGGGCGTCAATCGTGGCGGGCAGCTTGCTGAGTTCCAGCAGCCGCTGCGTCTCGCCCTCCGCAGCCCGAACAGTCGCGCAGTGCTCCTGCCGAAGCCGCTCGATGTCTTCGGCCAGCGCCTCCACCTCGGCGGCGCCAGAGGCTGTCACCGCCGAGCGGTACCGGGAGTTGGCTGCCTCCCGGACGGCCTCCCGCAAGGCGCGCAGTGGTTCCAGTGCTCGGCGGATCAGCGACATGGCGACACCGGAACAGGCCAACACCGCCACTAAGGCCACCAGCACCTGCACCAAAGTCCGCACGTCGCGCAGGTTGCCGCCGCCAAGGGCCACCGATACGCCCAGACACAACCCGACCGCTCCCGAGCAGAGTGCCAGGAAGCCAAGGAACAACCGTCTGTGGAGACTGGCGCTCAGTGAACGCACTTCGGCTCCAGCAGCCCCCGTTCCCACTTCTCCGCCCCCGTCGGCTCTTCGCCCCTCAGCACGGCGGCGAAGGCGAGCAGCGCTCTGCGCGCGTCGCCGATTGCGTAGTAGAAGGCGTCCCAGTTCTCGGAGTCCTCGCCGTCATGGTTGGGGATCACGTGGTCGAACTTCCACGCCTCCCGCAACTCAACGATCGCGCTGGCGGCGCGCTTCTCGAGGTTCTCCAGATCCCTGAGCGACAGGTTGGTCTTCTGCCGCTTGGTGCGCCGGAGCAGCTTGCGCCGCATTACGTCCGTCACGAAAGCCGCCAAGTCGACCCGCCGCTCGGGCGCGGCGAGGTACTCGAGCTCGTCGCGCGACAGCGGCGAGAGGAAGACGGTAAGGAGCGGGATGCCCGCAAGCTCAGGCGCCTCGCGGAGCCTGGCGGGGATGAACGGGTTGCCCTCAAAGAAGGCGTCGTGCCCAGCGTCGAGGATCGGCTGAGTCGTCGCCACTTCCAGCGCCTGCAGGTCGCCCCGCACGTCGGCGACGGCGTATCCCGGCTTCCCGCGCAGTGCCTCAATCTCCTCGCGCGGCCGGAAGTGATAGTCGACACCGTCTTCCTCACCCGGTCGCGGTGCGCGGCTGTTGTAGAGCACGACCTGCTTCAGGTTGCCGGCGAGGTCGGGATAGAACCGCCGCAGCGCGGCGAAGAGCGGCCCCTTCCCCACGCCCGACGGCCCGGCCAGCAGGATGAACCTTCCCATGGGTATTGTCTCCTTGCGGAGTGGTAGAGTGGTGGAACGGTGGAGCGGTGAGGCCCCCCACCCCCTCTCCTCCGCTCCCTCCCTCCAGCGCCCCAGTGCGGCTCCGGCCGCGGTCCGCTGAACGCGCTCACCTTCCCAGCGCCTCCCCCAGCCGCACGAGTTGGGCGTGCGAGTCCGTGGGGATGCGCCCGGCTTCGGCGTCGTGGTCGAGGGGCACATTGATGGTGATCGCGCCACCGACGGCCTTGACGGCGCGGACGAACTGGAAGAGCTCTTTGTCGGTGTAGTGGCAGAACTGGTTGGGGATCGCCGGGTTGAAGGTGAGGTCGGAGGGCAGCAGGCAGTGCCACTGTACGCCATCGATGAACTGGGTGTCGGGCAGGTAGAACTGGGCCTCCTGTCCGCGCTTGCGGAGCTTCCGGTCGCTGTTGACCACGATGTCGCCGCCGGGCGGGAGGAAGTCGCGGCGGATCTTGCCGTCTTCCACCAAGTGGATCTCTCCCGCGTGGTAGTCCTCCAGTTTGCAGACCGGGTCGAGCGGACCGCCGCCGCAGAACTCGGCGCCGCTGAAGGCGATGGCCGCCTCCGGGTTACCGGCGCGGGCGGCGTCCATCCATGCGCGCCACGACTCATCGGGCTGCGGCCCGCACCCGTCGAACCACCAGCCGTGGTACCGCTTCCCGAACTTGACGGCGTAAGCGCGCACGAACTCGTTGTAGCGCTCGAAGTAGCCGTCTTCGCCGAAGCGCAGCACGCGCTTGACCAACGGGTCGGCCTGGGCACCGGAGGGGAGATACAGGATGAGCTTCTTGCCGAGAGCGCCTAATCGCTGGGCGATTTCGAGCGGCACATCGCGGTTAGGCATGTTGCCGGCGGCGTCCTTGGCCAGGAGGAGGTTCGGGCTGGACAGAAAGCCGGTGCCTTGCCCAAGCGTGAGAATGAGCCAGTCGGCGCGTGTCGCCTGGAACTGCGCGACGAAGGCGTCAACGTCGAACTTGTCGACCATCCGGTTGAGGTCTGCCGTCCGCGCCTCCGGCGTGTCGCCCTTCGGCTGGAGCAGGTAGTGCACCATCACCCCGTACGTGCCCTTGGCCATCCACGCAGCCCGATTCGGCGAGCCCTCGGGCCGGGTGTCGCTGATCACGACGCCTTCGGCGCATCCAATCGCGCACACGCCGAGGGCACACGCCAGCATCAGTGCCAGTCGACTGAGTTCGGTAAAATCCATCTTCACTATCCTCCAACGGGTTCGGTTCGGACTGATCACTCGTGCCGCGGTACGGCACTGCGTGTTGGGGCCTGCCTAGCCTGCGTTTCTCACGCACCGGAACCCATACACATCGTACCCGAAGCACACATCGGTGTACGCCGGGTTCTCGCTCTCGCGGTGAGCGCTGGTGCAGTCTCCCGGCTTCGAGGAGAAGCAGCCGCCGCGGACGACCTTTGTGCTGCCTGTCTTTGGGCCGGTTGGGTCTTTGGCGGGGCTTTGCGCGTAGTAGCCGGCCGCGTAGAAGTCGTTGCACCACTCGGCGACGTTGCCGTGCATGTCGGAGCACCCCCACGCGTTGGGCAGCTTCCCGCCGACGGGGCGCGACCGGCCGCCAGCATTCTCCTTTGTCCAGGCGTAGAGCTTCAGTTTGCTTGGCTCGTCGCCAAAGCCGTACTCCGTCTTGGCGCCGGCCCGGCAGGCGTACTCCCATTCGGCCTCCGTCGGCAGCCGGTAGCCGTTCGCCCCGAAGTTGCACTCCCAGGTCTTCAGGTCGTAGCACAGCTTCAGCCCTTCCGCGCGCGACCGGGCGTTGCAGTAGCGAACCGCATCCGACCAGCGCACCTGGTCTACCGGGTTCTTCGGCCCCTTCCAGCGCGAGGGGTTCGCCCGCATCACCTTCTGGTACTCGTCCTGCGTCACCTCGTACTTGTCGAGCTGGAACGATCCCAGCGTCACCTTGTGCGCCTTCTCGTCCTTCGCCCCCTTCGCCTCACCCATGACGAACGATCCCGCCGGAATCAGCACCCTCTCAACGCCCGACTCCGTGCGAATGGCCTTCAGCTTCTGCTCCGCCCCCAGCTGCCCAAGGGCCAGCAGCGCCACCACAACCAGTGCACACCGCCCTCCGTGACACCGGACACCCGGTCCCTGACGCGCGACACCTGACACCGGACACCCGTTCTCAGTACACCGTCTCGTGCGTTTCGTCATGGATGAGAAACTCCCGTAGGTCGTGTCGGATTTCCTCCGCGCACTTGGCAGCGGCGGGCTTGTCGGCGCACCAATAGCCGGCGTCGCGATGGAGGACGCGCATCAGCCCGCCGACTCGGGCCGGGATGGCTTCGATCAGGCTCCAGAGCTGTAGCTCGTCGAGCAGATAGCTTGCCTCGGCGTACGTGTCGGGGCTGGCGTCGGCGACCAGTTCGTTCAGCCGGTTGAGCCCCTCGATCTCGTGCTGCAACTGGTCGGCCGGTTTCCGGTCGTGCATCTTCTCCCAGAACTCCGTCGCCAGCGGCGCGGCCCCTTCATGCACCCGGTCCAGGTAGTTGCGGACGGGCCGGTTGCCGGACTCGGCTTCGCGCCACTTGGTCACTTTCTGGTTCAGGGACTCGAGGAACGGTGGGTACTGCTCCAGTCGCTTCTTGTCGCCTTTGATGCTGTACAGAAAGTCTTTCAGCGTCTCCCGCAGCAGGTCCTGCTCGCGCGCCTGCAGGTCGGCATGGAACATCCACTTCGTCCACGCGCGCCCGTCGCAGTTCTGTAGGCCGGCGCTGTCGTCGGGGTACCGTTGCCGGCTCTGTCGCCGTTCCACGGCCGGCACGTCGGGCACGCACTTCCTGGCGAACTCCAGCGGCGTTGCCTCGTTCCCTTCCAGCGCATAGATCAACGCGTGCCCCTGGCACGACACCTTCTTGCTGAGCCGGAACTGCGCCTGGTCGCCCTGGAACCAGACGGGGTACGCGTAGAACCCGAAGTTGGGGCGCCACGTGGAGCGCCTGCTGTTCATGAAGGGGAAGCTGGTCTCCAGCTCGCCTTCCAGGAGTTGGGTCTTCCAGGTGGCCGAGAACGGGCGTTTCCAGGTGCTGGCCACGTCTTCCTCGGGGTTGGCGTTGGAGAGGTCTTCGTCATGCCAGATACCGGGCGCAGCGAACGCTTTCAGAAAAGCCGGCTGACCGTCCAGGTGGATCTCGAACGCGTGGGGCGCCTGCGCCTGGGCCGCGGCCTCGTTCCAGAGCAGTGCCACCCGCTGTTTGCCGCGCGGCCACGCGCAGGTGAACAGGGCGCTCTCGCCCTTCAGCAAGCCGACGAAGACGTTCTCCGACGGAAGGCTGACGCGTCGAGCCGCCTTCGCCTCGGGTGTGTAGAGCAGGTCCTCCAGCGGCGCGCCGGGCACGATCCCGCGGGTCAGGTCGCCGAATGTGCGCAGCCCCGCCATGCCCGTGCCTGGGTGCACCTGGATTGCTCCGTCGGGCGCTAACAGGAATGTACCCTCAAGCTGGTCTTTGCCTGCCGCGAACGTTGCCTGCACAGACACGCCCTGCGCCTCGTCTTCGGCTGCTTTGGCGGCACAGGAGGCAATGCGCGTGGCGCCGGCGCCTCCGGCGCCAAAGGGGACGACCTTCATAGCCTGGAGCTTCTTCCCGCCCGCGCGGGTGTAGACCAGCAGGGCGCCGTCGTCCCGCGAGAAGACCGCGGGCCAAGTGCCTCCGTCGACAGTCACGCGACCGGCGGCCTCCCAGTCGTTCTGCACCGATACCTTGGCCTCGGCCGGGTGCAGGAAACTGGCGATGAGGGCCACGCCCAGTGCGCCGGTCGCTCGCGTTGTGGTGAGCCGGATCAGTGCGTTCATAGCGGCTTCTCTCCTCTCCAGTCGCCCTCCAGGTAGCACCGGTTAGCGAGCACCTGGCCCGCTCGGCGGCGGACTTCCTCGCAGAGGTCGCGGGTAGCCGGATCGTCGGCGGCAAGCAATCCCGCCTGGTCTCGGGCGGACCTGGCAAACGCCCGGTACTCGGTCAACACGCTCTGCCGGCCGGCAAGCGCCGCGCGACTCAGGTCGCAGAAGTCGCCGTACTCCTTCCTGTCTCGCAGGCTGCCTCCGCTGCCGAAGCGGCCGCGGATCGCCTCGACGCAGGCGGATACGCGCGCCACTGGCGTGAGCGCTGCACCGGAAACCGAGTCGCGCAAAGCCTGCAGGCGTTTCCGCGTTTCCGCGAGGAAGGCGCGCGCCCCCGCCGACGGAGAAGCTGTCTTCCAGCAGAACCGATCCAGTTCCCTGGCGAACCGGGCAAACTCCTCCGTTCGCGCATCCAGTTGTGTCAGCGACTGGACAATGTCGCCGGTGAGGTGGCCGATGGACCCTTCGACGCCCTCGCGCTTCACCAGCCGAATCCAGCCAAGCAGCATCAGCTCGGGAGCGAAGTTGAGTTGCTCCGGCCAGCCGCGGCAGTTCTCGGGCCACAGCCGCTCGCGCTGCGTGGTGAGCAGCCCGTGCAACGCTCCCGGCGGCAGCGCGCTGCGGTAGGCGCGCACTGCCTGGGCCTCCGTCAGCGCGAGGGTGGCGCCCAACCCTACCGCATCCTGCAGTACGTCCGTGAGGGTCAGGACCTCCAGTGGTGTATGCCAGCTTCTGCCATAGGCGTAGCGCACGGCCAGGTCCGGAGCGCCGGTCAGCCGCTTCACCGCCACTTGCCCGTCGCCCAACTCGGCGGTGGCCTCCTCGTCCCACATGGCGGAGTGAGCCAAGTCCGTCCCGACCAACGCCAGCCGCCACTGGGCCAGGAACGCGTCGGGCCATTCGACGGTCCAGCCGTCGGTACCCGCCTCACGCTTGGGAGTTGCCTCGTGGTGAAGGTCCCCTTCGGTGAGCGCAGCCAAGAAGACGCTGTTGCCCGCCGGCGACACGTCCAGCCCCTCGAAGGCGTCCTTCTCGCGAGTCGGGCTGAGCCACACCTGCTGCTGGTCAGCCGGCGTCACTACGGCGAGCAGTCCTGTCGCCAAGGGCGTCACCACCAAGTGCGCGGCCGGCAGGAGGCTGGCGGGCGGCGAACACAGGGCGGGGCGGAGGATCAGGTCGTCCGCCAGCCGGTCCGGCACGAGGGCAAGCTGCGCGCGAAACCGGAGACGCAGCCTGCCGAAGGTCTCGCCGGGCCGGACTTCAATGATGGGGCTTGTCCGCGACACAATGAACGCCGCCTCCGAGCCGCCCGCGAACGACGCCTTCACGACAACACTGTCTCCCCCGCGTTTCTCGACCGCCACGGCCGACAGCTTGCCGACCGGCTTGCCTTGGGCGTCGGTGACGGCGAGCGCCACGGGCGCGGCGGTGCCGGGGTTCGGCGGCGACCAAAGGCCAATGGCGGAAGCCGTTGTCGACAGGCACAGCACACCCCAGTCGTTCCGGACGGCGACTCCGCCCTCGACAGGGCCGGCGGCGTCCCTCGGCAGCTTGGCCCACCCTTTCTGGAGGTCGCCCAGCGTCGAAACCGAGGCGCCAGAACCGAGGCGCCACACCTGCAAGTCACTCCCTTTCAGGTGGACGGTGGTGGAGGTCGGCGGAGTGTTCCCCTGCCAGTCAGGGCCCGGTTCCACCTCCCTGGCCACCAGCCGCACTCCCTGGGGCTCTGCCACCCGGAGGGTGTAGACATCCCACGGCCCGTCGGCGCCCTGGGGCGATTGGCAGTAGCAGAGGCTGCGACCATCGCGGGTCCACATCGGCCAGCTCTGAACGCCGCCGGCGGTGGTGAGTTGCGTCGCGGCCTTCGTTGCCACGGTCAACAGATGCAGGTGCGCGCCGTTCTGGAAAGCGACTGTCGTTCCGTCCGGCGAGGCATTAGGCGCGCTGCGAATCTCGCCTTGCGCCAGCACCTCGGGCGCCGCCTTCGCGTCGGGCGCTGCCACGACCATGCTGTCCGCGCCTTCGGCGTGCGAGACGAACAGCACCCGCCCGTCGGGCAGGTAGCTGGGCAACCTGCAGTCGCTCAAGCCCTCCGGGCTAACGCGGCGCTCCTTGCCGGTGTCGAGAACCCGCTCGAACAGGACCCCGTCGCGCGCCAGGACGATCTTCTGGCCGTCCGGTGACCAATCGGCCTGGTAGCCGTCGCAGACGCGCTTGGGGGCGCCGCCCTCTACACTCGCGAGCCAGACCCCCCGCCTGCCCTGCTGCCGGGAGTGGAACAGGAACCGCTTGCCGTCCGGCGCCAGCCGCGGCAGCACCTCCTCGCCATGGACGAAGGCGACGCGCTTGGCGTCGTCGCCTCGCTGCAGGTAGACTCCGCTCAGCGACTTCGCGTAGAGCAGCGCCTCGCCCGTCGTCCGCCGAGCTCCGCGCCTCCCCCGTTCCGCCCGAATGCGCTCCCGCGCGGCAGCCTGCAGCGCCGCAGAAATCTCCCCCGCAAAGGCGACCTCGGCGAACCTGCGGGGCTCGTGGAACGAAGACTCCAGCGGCATCCACGTGGCGTGTTCCACGCCGCCCGGCGTCTGGATGTTGCGGCAGACGTTGAGTCGCCACGTCTCGCCCTCTTGCGGGACGCGGCCGAGGATCTCCCAGGGCAGCAGCACTTCGGCGAACCACGCGTCCTGCCCCAGGTGCACTGCCGCTTTCCAGTCGCCCACGCTCTCCCCCTGGCCCTCGCCGGCAATGTCGTCCCACTGGACGCTCTCGGCGTTGACCAGGAAGTGGAAGTAGGCGTCGCTCCCCTGCGGCTGCAGGAACACCTCGATGCCGGTCTGTTCCCACAGCGGCGCGGAGTGACGGACCAGCGCCCCCACCGTTCCCGGCTGCGGATCCTCGCAGCGGAGACCCAGAAACAGCCCGGTGCCGGTGTACCCCGCTCTGAAGTCCGTTCGTTTGGAGGCGGGTGTCTCCGCGCCCAGCACCAAGAAGTCGTCACTGCTCGGCTGCGCGTCTCGCCAAGCGTCCTCGCCGTCGAGGCGCCCGTCCACGACTGGGTCCTGGGGCAAGCGAATGAGGGTGTAGGTGCGGGGCGTTGGCGCCGCCCCCGCGCGCCCGCCCGCCAACGGCACGGCCAAAGTCGCGAGGAACAAGGGCAGAGCGGGCCGCCGGAATCTGCTGCTCATGGTGTCCGGTGCCTCCCAAGGGTGGCGTGTCTCATGCATGCCTGAGGGTGCGTCGCGGTCGGCGCTCAGTCGTCGGCTGCCAGCTACTTGTGGTCCGCCCTCCATTCTCGGAACGCCGCCGCCTTGCTCAGTTCGGCTGCCATCCGCGCATACCCCGCGCTCAACGGATGGCTCGCGTCGGCATACTCCTCCGTGGGCAACTCGGGAACCACGTAGTGGCTCACGCCGGTCTCTTCAAGGCGTTTCGCCAGGGCGCTCTTCAGGATACCATAGCGCTTCCGGCTCCCCGGTGTCAACAAGTGCGTATTGAACGGACCGACGAGCGCAAACACCTTGTTGTGCCTCGCCTGCAGAAGTGCGACGGTCTGCCGAAACGACGCCCACTGGAACGAGCTGTCGAGGCGCACCCACCGGAGGTCCTGTTCCGGGGTGCCGCTCTCCGTCCAGGGCACAGGTGCGCTGCGCGGGGCGTCGTCGGGCGCGGGCATCTTCGTCTTCAAGAGCGGCAGCGGGTCGGCGTAGGGGTTCTCCAGCGTCCAGTTGTCCAGGTCCATGTTGGTGAAGTCGACGGCCCGCACGTGCTTCATCAGGCTGACGAAAGGGAGGCAGCGCGCGGCAACGATGCCCACCCGCTCAGAGAAGGACGGTCGGTAGCAGGCCAACCTCGGCCAGAACTGCGGCACCAGCGCGGGATGGTTGAAGCGGAACTCCTCCTTCGCCCGCAGGTCGTGCTTGGCCGAACTCATCCACAGCACGTTGACGTGCAGAACGACGCCCTTGTTCTGAATTGGCTTGCCATAGTAGCGCAGCAGACCTGACATCGCAGCCGGGTGCAGGCCATCGACACCGAGGTTGGCGAAGGCGCTCGTTCCCTGGGCCAGGTTGAGGTAGTGCGTGAGGGTCTGCCCGGGAGTACCGTACTGCCCCCAAACTACCGAGTCGCCGACAACGAGCACCGGGCACTTGGCGGAGGCTGCCGCGCTCCACCGCTCAAAGCTCCAGTAGTCGTCACTCAGCTCGTACGGGAGACGGTAGTCCGCCGGCCGCCGCCAGCGTTCCAGCCGCGCCCACAGCAGCGGGCACAGATAGAGCACCGCGGCGAAGCCGGCGACGACGGCCAGCCAGCCGCGCCCGGACAGGAGGACGGCGTTGGAGTTCGGCACCCGTTCCGTCGGGGCGGGCGGCTCCCCAACCGCGTACTCAGAATTGGAAGTAAATGAACTGTTCATGGGTCGACGCAGTGAACACAAGACAGAAGACCAGCAGGGCCACCATCAGCGCGACCTGAAGCGGCGGCCATTCCAGCAGCCGCCGGGCTCGCGACTCGAACAGGAACTGGTAGAACCAAACCGAGAGCACAAGCACCCAAGCGAGGACCGGGAAGCGCGGATCGCCCCAGCCGGCGGCGAAAAGCCGCCGCACAATGAGCACGGCCTCGCCGAAGCTCCCGGCGCGGAAGAAGATCCACGTGAACGTGACGAAGGCGAACACCCCTAACTGCTTCACGAGCTTGGGTACCCGCTCTCGGTACACGCGCGTCCGCTCCAGCTCACGAGTGATCACCCGCCCCAGTGCGTGCAGCGTTCCCCACACGATGAACGTCCACCCCGCGCCATGCCAGAGCCCGGAGATCACCATTGTCAGGAACATGTTCTTGTAGGTGTTGAGCTGGCTGCCGCGGTTGCCCCCCAACGGGATGTAGACATAGTCCTTGAACCACGTCGAGAGGCTGATGTGCCAACGGCTCCAGAAGTCGCCCAACCCCGTGGCGAGGTAGGGGTTGTTGAAGTTCTGCATCAGGTCGAAGCCCATCACCCGGGCAACGCCTCGGGCCATGTCGGTGTAGCCACTGAAGTCGAAGTAGATCTGCCAGCCAAATGCGAAGGTGGCAACCAGCAGCGTGAGCCCCTCGTGCATGCCGGGTGCAGCGTAGATCGGGTCCACATAGAGGGCGAGGTAATCAGCCAGCGCCACCTTCTTGAAGAACCCGACGAAGAACAGCGACAGCCCGTCGGTGACCCGGCGCCAAGTGATGGACGGCGCCTCGTGGAGTTGTGGCAGCAGGTTGCTGGCGCGCTCGATGGGTCCTGCCACCAACTGCGGGAACAGCGATACAAAGGTCGCGAAGCGGATGAAGCTCGGCTCTCGCGGAATCTGCCCTCTGTAGAAGTCGATGGTGTAGCTCATCGACTGGAAGGTGTAGAACGAGATGCCCACCGGCAGCAGCACCTCCGGGGTCGAGATCGACCAAGCCAAGTGCAGCGCCGAGAGCGCCGCGTTCAGATTCCCCGTGACGAACCCGGCGTACTTGAAGAACCCCAGCAGCCAGAGGTTGTTGACGAGACCCACCGCCAGCCAGAGCTTCTTCTTGGGGCTGCGGTCCATCGCCTTCACGACATAGAAGTCCAGCGCGGTCGAGTAGACGATCAGGATCAGGTACAGCGCGTTCCACCAGCCGTAGAACGCGTAGGAGGCGACCAGCAGCCAGGGCACATAGTAGCGCGTTCGCCTGAGCGGCAAGTAGACGAGGTACACAACCGCGAAGAAGATAGCGAACGGCCACGTGTGGAAGAGCATCGCAGGTTCGGGTGAGCAACTGGGCCGGCGCGGTGCCGGTGCCCGGTCCGCCCAGAGCGGGCGGCAATTCCACACCTGCGAAGGTGTGAAATCCGCAACGTCTACGGTCGCTGTAACACGCTCAGGTGTGCCGCCACGGAGTCGGCAAGGGCGTCGAGATCATAGCCGCCCTCAAGCACCGACACAAGCCGCCCGGCGCAGCATTCCTCGGCGATCTCGCGGACGACGGCAGTCAGCTCGGCGAACCCGTTGGTCGTCACCTTCATGCCGCCCAGCGGGTCCGCTTCGTGGGCGTCGAAGCCGGCCGACACGAACACGAAGTCCGGATGGAAGGCCAACGCCTGGGGCTTCAGGACTTCGCGGAACACCCGCAGGTACTCGGCATCGCCGGCGCCGGCCGGAAGGGGGACATTGACGGTGTACCCAGTTCCCTCGCCCGTTCCCCGCTCCTCTGCACTGCCGGTGCCTGGATAGCATGGGTGTTGGTGGGTCGAGAAGTACAGCACCGTCGGGTCCTCGTCGAACGCCGCCTGCGTGCCGTTGCCGTGGTGAACGTCCCAGTCCACGATCAGTACCTTCTTCAGCCCGTGCTTGCGCTGAGCGTAGCGCGCACCAACCGCCACGTTGTTGAACAGGCAGAAGCCCATGGAGCGGTTCGCCAACGCGTGGTGCCCCGGCGGGCGCACGGCGCAGAAGGCGCTCCGCACTTCGCCGGCCAGCACCGCGTCGACGGCCGTCAGCACGCCGCCGGCGGCCAGACAAGCCACCTCGAACGAGCGCGCCGAGAGCGGCGTGTCGCGCGAGTGAAGCACCCCGTCGCCCCGCTCGCAGGCTTGCTCGACTTCGCGGACGTACTCGGGCGTGTGGATCGTGGTGAGCCACTCGGTGGACGCAGGCGCAGGCTCAAGCACCGTTAGCCCGGGCAGTGCGCCGCTCTCCTTCAGCCGCGCGAGGATCGCCGTAAGCCTGGCGGCCCGCTCGGGATGCCAGCCGCCGGTGTCGTGCTGGAGGTACAGCGCGTCGTAGACGAGCCCTGTTTGCGGGGCACGCTCGAAGACAGGCGAAGGAGCCGTGAACGCAGGAAGTGCGGACATGGTCGCAACGACGGCAGCGCTCCAGTGGATGCTCAGGGGCCGGTATGGCATCGCGGACTGCGCTCACCGCCAGATCGGGTCTTCAGACCCGGCGATTGTACTGCATCCGGTCTCCGGTTGCTGGTACCCGCACCCGCTGGGCCGGACGGCAGCACCGGCAGACGCATCCGTTGATGGCAGCGCGAGTCTGCCCAGCTTGCGGCCGGCCGTCGACTCGTCCTCCGCTGCCTTCGCCCGGCGCCTACAATGTGAACCCCGAGGTCTTCACGTGCAACCTGGCCTTCACTGACCCTGCTTTCTCACCAGCAAGCGTGTGGAACAGAACTCCGTTCCCGGAAGTCTCACGGCTTGGGCAGGCGACGACCTAAGCAGGGGCCGCGCAGGACAAGGAGAAAGCCGCACATGAGAGGCCGGTCGGCAGCGACTTGGCTGCTATTCGGGCTGACGTTGGGCGTCGCCTGCGCACCGCCGCCGCAACCTGAGACGCAGGACCCGTCCAAGCAGTGCCCCGGCTGGCTCGATCTCCGGTTCCCCGCCACGAAGGCTCCGATGCAGACGATCCGAGTCCACCTCAACGTTGGCTTGGTGCCGAGTTGGAACGAGATCGACGCGGTGGAGCTAATCGGGACGCCGTAGCCGCGGCTTGCCGTGCTGCCGTGAGGAATCACAGTACCCAACGCAGGAACAACGAGGAAGGGGAGAAGCAACATGAAGAAGCTACTGGCGGGAATGATGACTGCCGCGATGTGGTGTGCGTGCATTCAGCACGGTCTTGCCATGGGCGAAGTCACAGCAGTCACGAAGCAGACCCAAGCCGAGTTGGGGCTCACCTTCACGCTCGTCGGCGACCGTGTCGATGACGAGGCGGTTCTTGTCCGAATGGAGGTCTCCAAAGAGGGAAAGCTGAAGCGCCTCCGAAGCGTACGGATGAGAATCGGCCCAGGAAGGCCCCTGGTTGCGGCGACCCTCCAAACGACGCCCGGCAAGGACGGCTCCTGGGTCGTGTCGTTCCAGCTCTGCCCCGAACTGGCAGACAAGTGCTGCATTGACCTCATCGTCCCGTCAGACCCCCTATCCTATGAGGTTTATGCCGTCGAACTCAAGGGGTACGTGACCACCAGGGGGTAGCCCACCCGGCGGACCCACGTCGGGAGGCGGGGTGAATCTCCTTCTCGAACGCGAAGTCGCCGAGTGATCGCCGCCGGTCGGCCGCCGCGCCGGGGTGCCGGTCCGGGCTCAGTCTGCCCCGTGTCGCCTTGGGTGCCGCAAGAGGAATGGCGCCGAGGACCGCGAACGAGGTCCCCCATTCCGGTGCTGGACCCGCAACTCCGATAGGGGAGGCGTGGGCGTCGCCGACCTGAAGACGTACAAGGCCCTCGGCTGGATCTCCGGGATGAAGGTCCCGGTTGGTTTGGCGGTGTCTCCGAAGACGCCCTGGCTCTACGTTACGAATCGCGACCTCAACACCGTGAGCGTGATCGACCCAACCACGGGGCAACTCGTCGGGAGCATTCCGTTGGCGTCCACTCCGGGCGGCAAGTGGCCAGGCAAATCCCCGACCGACGGACGCTGACTCGACGACCACCCGACAACAGACGGAGGACCCCAGCAGTGAACAAACGCGCCCTCGCAGGCCTCTTGCTCCGCTCCACACTCTACGGGTTTCTGACGCTCCTGATTTGGTTCGTGATGGTCCGCGTCGCAGGTCAGTGGATGTATGAGATGCACCGACTGGTCTTCGGCACGCCAACCCTCACTCGTCACGAGTTCGACCTCCTGAACTACTGCGGCTTCGTGCTCCTGAAATTGCTGGTGATCGTGGCGTTCGCCATCCCGTATTTCGCGGTGCGGTTCAGTGCCGACTACGCCAGCTCGCCCGACTGAGAGGGCAAAGGAGCGCTCGGGCGCTGGCCGAACAGGACAGGCAGGCGCGCGCCTTGCGTGGAGATTCCTCGTGCCTCGGAGATGATGTCATGCCGATCCCGCCTCGTGTTCGCCCTTGTCTCCTCCGCGGTCTGACAGCGCTTGCATTGGTGACCGGCTGCGCGCGGGAGGCGCCGCCGCCTCCCGCGCCGGCCGGCGCGCCGACGGCGAAGGAGGCCAACGCAGAATCAGCGGCGCTGCAAGTGACCAGCTCCGCCTTCTCCGACGGGCAGCCCATTCCCACCAAGTACACCTGCGACGGCGAGAACGTCTCCCCTCCGCTCAAGTGGACCGGCGTGCCGGCAGCCGCGAAGAGCGTTGCGCTGATCTGCGACGATCCCGACGCGCCGGCCGGTACGTGGGTGCACTGGGTCGCGTACGGCCTGCCGGCAAGTGCCACCGGGCTGCCGGAGGGCGTGGCGCCAGAGAGCGCCCTTGCTGGTGGCGGCAAGCAGGGCACCAACGACTTCAAGCGGATCGGCTACGGCGGCCCGGGCCCGCCCGGCGGGAAGGCACACCACTACCACTTCAAGCTCTACGCGCTGGACGCCGAGGTCGACCTGCCCTCCACGGCGACCAAGACCATTCTCGAGAAAGCGATGGCAGGCCACGTCGTCGCCACCGGCGAGCTTGTGGGGACCTACCAGCGGCGGTAGTCATCAGCCCGATCGGGCTGATCCGTCAGATCGGACAGACTCAACGATGCGCGCCGGCCCTGACACATGACACACGAAGAGTATTCGCCCAGGAGACGACCATGCACCTCCACTCCCGGCTCCGCAGCCTGCCACTGATCGCGCTGACGGCGCTGCTTCACACTGTCCCGCCGGCGACGGCTCAAGCGCTGCTGACGGCGTACCGCACGGGCACTCCGCCGACGCTCGATGGCAGCCTCGACGACTCGTGTTGGCGCCAGGCAAGCATCACCTCGATGTTCCTGTCGGCACAGGCAACCGGGCTTCCTGAAGCGCAGACCCAGGTGCGCGCGTGCTGGGACGAGGCGAACCTGTACCTCGGCGTCGAAGCCTTCGAGCCGTTCCTGAACCCGAAGCTCAACATGCTGCATGCGGTGAAGGCGGAGCAGACTGGACCCGACGCGAACGTGTTCCGCGACGACTGCTTCGAGGTCTTCCTTCGCCCGGACGGGAGAGCCACCTTCCACTTCGCGGCCAACTCGGGGACGGGGACTTACGACGCGCGCGACGGGGACAGCTCGTGGAACTGCGCGTGGCAGTGCGTCCCGCACCGGGGCGCCGAGAGCTACGTCCTGGAGATCGCCGTTCCCTTCGCGGCGTTGGGTGCAAGGCCGGCCGGCGAGTGGCGCGCCAACTTCTGCCGCGAACGCACAGCCGTGACGGAACTGAGCACGTGGAGCGGACTTCAGGGCGCGTTCAACCAGCCGGAAGCCTTCGGCACGCTCCGTTTCGCAGAGACGGGGCCGGCACTGGGCGAAGTGCGCCTCACCCGCGCCGAGAACGCGCTGGAGCTGCACGCGACGATGGCTGGCACGCAGTCGGCTGCGCTGGAGGCGCGTGTCACGGCGGGGAAGCACGCCGCCACCGCCTCCGCGCAGGGGAGCGGCAATGCCGAGCTGCAGGTCCGCGTAGGGCTTCCCGAGGCGGCGACCCGCTCGGGCCGGGCGACGCTGCAGTACGCACTGCGGCAAGGCGACCAAGTGGTGGTGCGGTCAGCCGGGGTGCCGCAGTTGATTGCCGCCGGCGTCGTGCGGCTGTCGCTCGCGCCGCGAGACGCCGAGGTTGCGGCATTCCTCAATGGAAAGCCCGTGGCGGCAGCCGCGGGCGAAGCACGGCTCGACCTCGCTGCCGGACTGAACGTAATCGCGGTGGAAGCGACAGCGCGTGGCGACGCAGCGGCCGTCGCGCCGAAGCTCGAGGCGGCCGGGCGCGCGCTCACGCCTCGTTGGCTGACCCGGGCGACGCCACCTGTAGAGGGCTGGCGGCAGGCGCTTCCCGGCGAGGGGTGGAACGGAGTCGAGCGACGCGGCGAGGGAATCTGGGCTCCGGGCAAGCCGCAGCAGGCGTTCTTCGCCTGCGGAGTGTACGTCGGCGACCCGACGCCTCAGTTCTTCCCGAAGCAGGACGTCTGCTACCTCCCCCGCGGCAGCAAGCAGTTGATGCGCGTCTACCTGCATGCGCCGATCGACATGCCGCAGGACGGCTACCGGATGGTCGTGGAGGCACCGGCTGGCCTGAAGTACGTGGCGGCGGAGCCGATCACCGGCGGCAATCCGGTAGTCGCGCAAGCGGGAACTACCGAGACGGACGGGCAGAAGCTCGCGCGCTATCACGTCACCTACGGGCTCATGCCCCGGCAAGGCTTCGAGCTGGCGATGCGTTGGGGCGACAAGGCGAACACCACCCTCGCGTACGAGCCGACGCTCTCCGCCGGCGGCACGTTCGGCTGGCGTCACCTGTCGATGGAAGTAACGCCACCCCTGGGCGCCGTCAGCGCGCACCCGCTGATCATCAAGTGGCAGAACCGCGGCATCACCGGCACCTTCTGGGTGGACAACGTCTCGTTCCACGAGAAGGGCGCCGACAAGAACCTGCTCTCCCTGGGCGCCTTCGACGAGCCGGAGTACGGCAAGCATGGGCTGCTGGTGCCGGAAGGTCCGGACGGCTCCAAGTGCGTGCGGATCGTGTCCACACCCCAAGGGGCCGACAAGCAGCAGGCGTTCTGGGTCGACAAGGAGAGCACCGTCGCCGTGGACCCGGCGAAAACGTACGTCATCGAGCTGGACCTCCGCTGCGAGAGACTCGGCTCGCCGCACGGCAAGCCGCTTTGCGGCCTGCTGTTCGAAACGCCGGTTGAGATGGCGGAAGGCGAGTACGCTGCCTACACCTACTTCGAGAGCCTCGACGGCACGCTCACCGAACTCCCCCAGCGTAGCCGCGTCGTCGTGTTGCCGCCGTTGAAGGACGTCCGCCCGCAGCGCGCGCGGATCAGCCCGTGCTACTACAGCTCGCTCTTCAGGAACGACGAGGTGGCGAAGGCGTACGCCGAGAACTGCCGGGCGGCTGGGATCGCGTGGACCTACGGCAAGGTCAACAACAACGTTGTCCCGGAGTTGCTCCCGCTCGGGCACAAGGTGTTCCTGAGCATTGGCTGGGAGCCGTGGCACGCGCTGATCGAGATGCGGCCGTTCCTGGAAGCGCACCCGGAGCTGCGTGCGCAGGACTTTGGGGGGAAGCCGCTGGAGAACGTCTTCTGCCCGACGTGGCTCCTCACCGACGGCGGCGAGATGATCGCCCATCTCCAGAAGTGGCTGCTCAACACCGTCAACACAGAGCCATACGCCGGCGCCAACTGGGACGTCGAGCAGCCGGTCGTGGACCCGCCGACGTTCTGCACGTGCCCGCGCTGCCTGACGGCCTTCCGCAAGTTCGCCGGTCTCCCCGCCGACGCGCCGCTTGACCCCGACACGATCCTGAAGCAGCACCGCGCCCAGTGGACCGACTTTCGCTGCGGCCAGAACGCCGAGCTGGCGGGACACCTCAAAAAGGCCCTGAGCAAGGCCGACCGCCCGGTGGAGTTCTCGCTCTACTCGGGCTACGAAGGCACCCGTACCAAAGAGCACTACGGCGTCGACTGGAAGAAGATGGCGCCCCATCTCGACTTCGGCATCGCCGGCTACGGCGGCGACCGGGCGAGCGTCCGCGCCACGTTGGACGCCCTGGGCGAGGTCCCCTTCATGGGCGGCGAGATGTGGTACCTGTCAGACACCGACGACGCCCAGCCGCCGCCCCGCATGGAGACGTGGCGCAACCGCCTCCTTCGCCAGTACTTCGACAGCGGCTGCCACGGCTGCCTGATCTGGTGGCTCCCCCCAATGGACGGCGGCGCCTTCTACGCCACCTCCGAAGCAGCCGAGCTGATCGCAAAGTACGAGGATTTCTTCCAGCAGTCCCGGCGCTGCGACGAGAAGGTGAAGGTCGAGGGCCTCGACGAGCGCAACTGGGCGGCGTTCGAGAGAGGCGGAGAGACGGTGGTGGTGCTGATGAACTTCGGCGCAGAGGCAGCGACGGCGACCGTTACCCTCGGTGGCGCGACCCGCCGGAGCGAGGTTGCGGCGTACGGAGTCGGGGTGATCCGGCGGTAGCCGCGGGCGACCTCAATGCGGTGCCGTCACCCTCGCGCGCTTCCCCGGTCCCAGACGTGGCCCGCGTCGGGCCCGAGGGTATAATGTCAAGCCAACTTGCTCGCGTACGGTCAACCTGGGCCCCA
>PEVN01000060.1 GCA_002779825.1 Armatimonadetes bacterium CG06_land_8_20_14_3_00_66_21
TTGGAGGGTACACCACCTTCCTCGCCCGATCCACAACTTCCGATCATGACCCCTACACGTTGGGTTTGCCAACCTACACGTGTAGGTCACCCGGCCTACCTCGTAGGTTTGCCAACCTCAACGCAGAGAAGGGTCTGAAGGCTGTGAAATGTAGCCCGAGGCGCCAAGCCGAGGGACACTGCGACGAGCGTCCACTCGCTTGGCGCTCGTGGCTACGGGATGACGTGCTCCGCACGGGACACCGGACGTACCGCAGCCGCCGTCCGCACTCGGCGTTTCCTCTCAGGTCTTGCGAGGCCGCCTCGCGTGTGCGAGAATCCGAACCAGCCCCCTGCCGGGGCGCGAAGCCTCACCTGCGGGGGAGCCCATGCCCAAAGTTGTCTTCTCCTTCGACCACGAAGACTATCTCGTTCCAGAGACGATCGACACCGCCAAGCACCTCGCCGACACGCTGACGAAGCACGGCTTCCGCGGCGCCTTCTGCACCGTCGGCGAGCGGGCTCGGTTCATTCAGCGGCTGGGGCGGCGGGACGCCATTGAGTCGCTGCGGAAGCACGAGATCAACCAACACAGCAACCGCCACTCGTGGCAACCGACCATCGTGCAGGACCTTGAAGAGCGTGACTGGGACGAAGGCGTGCGTCAGTTCCTCGCCAATGAGGGCCGCGCGGCCGACTCACTCCGGGAGATCTTCGGCGTGACGACCCTCCCGGCGGCGGTGCCTCCCGGTTGGCAGGACTGCGCGCCACAGGGCTTCTACGGGTACCGGCTGTTGGGCTTCCAGATGATCGCCGGAAGCTTCCTCAGTGAGCGACCCGGGCAACTCCTCTGGTACTGCAACCTGCTGCACCAACGCTACAACTTCTCGCTCGATGGCGCCCTTCGGCGGTTGCCGCTCAAGGGCGTGATCGAGGAGTTTGAGGCGCTGCTCGATGAGGAGTACATCGTTTGCGGCGTCCACCCGACAATTCTGTACAACGCCGAGTTCGTCGATGCCCACAACCGTAACCGGCTCGCCTTGGGGCCGACGCACTGGGAGAAGCCTGAGCCGCGGCCGTACATCAACTACCGCCAGTCTCTGGAGAACTTCGAGGCGTTCGTGCGACACGTCAAGTCGCTGCCGAACTGCGAATCGGTCACCTATGCCGACCTCATCGCGGCCAACCCCAACCCCTGTCCCGACTTCCTGTCTCGCGAACAGGTTCGGCGCCTGGCGCTGGTTGTCGCCAACCGCACTCGGCCGGCCGGCGTGCGGCTGAACGGCCACCTTCTCACCCCGGCCGAGGTGTTCGGTGCCCTCAACTGGGCGGTCGCGAACCCGGGCGGGAAAGCGGTCCCCGTTCGGCGGCTGTTCGGCCCGACGCACGAGCCGCAGGTCGCGGTCTCGCCGGTCGAGATGGACCGCTCCCGGATTCGGCACGCCGCGCTCCAGGTCGAGCGCGGCCTGGGGAGCTTCCTCCCCGCGGCGTTGCCCTACGACTACCCGGTCAGTCTTGGCGGTCACCTGCGGGCCTTGGGGGAATACCTGAACGGGGAGCGCAACACCCTCACCGTTCGGCCACTACCCAACGAACCGGTGGAGCAGGATCATCCGGCGTTGGCAGGGATCGGCTACGAGGGACGCTGGATCTGGCCGGCGGGCTTCGAGGGCGAACGCCTGGTCAAGCTCGGCCGCCTTCAAGCCTGGACGCTGAAGGCGGCCCGCTGACAACCGGGGGCGTCGTTTCCGCCCGACACCCAGCCATGGACACACTTGACCCACGGACCGTCTGCACCCTCCTGGAACCCCACTTGATCCCTCGGCGGCGAGAGCGCCTGGAGACTGTGCTGGGTTCTCGCGTCATGAACCTGACCGTGGCGATTGAGGACCTCCATGAGCCGCAGAACATCTCTGCCGTAGTCCGCACGTGTGAGGCTCTGGGGATTCAGCGAGTACTGGTGATCGAGGCCCGGAACCCGTACCGCGCCAACCGGATCATCACGCAGGGGAGCGATCAGTGGCTGACCATCGAGCGCCACCAGTCCCCCCACGAAGCCCTGGCGTGGCTGCGGCAGAACGGCTTCACCGTCTATGCCAGCTCCCTGGGTGACGACTGCATGCCCCTGGCCGAGTGCGCCCCGTTTGCCGACCGCAGTGCGCTCTTCTTCGGCAACGAGCACGTCGGTCTCTCCGCCACGCTCCGGCGACTGGCCGACCACCGGTTCCAGCTTCCCATGTGCGGCTGCTCGCAGAGCCTCAACGTGGCGGTGGCCGCCGGAATGGCGCTGGGCGAAGTACTGCGGAGTGGCTTCCCGGTACAGCCGCCAGCGGGCGACGCGCTGTGGGAGTTGCGGGCCGATTGGTACACGAAGGCGGTGCCGAACGCCCGGAGAATCCTCCGGGCGTTCAGTCGCGGGGCGGCTCGGAAGGAGACCAGGCGCGGCGGGGTCCGGAGTGCGGGAGGGTGAGCGCGCAGTAGACCGGATTCGGGCGGGGCGGGGAAAGCGTGGTCAGGCGGCGGCGTGGGCGTCGTGGCCCGCTGAGGCATGAGCGTCTGCAGCGCCGGGCACGCCCTGCCACAGCTCCCGGCGGACGGACACGGCCACCTTCACCAGCACCGTCAACACGATCAACCCGATGGCGTATACGCCCACGGCAATGAGCACCTCGGGGATGGTGGGGTGGTACTCGGTGACAGCGCCGGAAACCGAGGGAACGAACCCGGCGACGACCAGCTCCAGCCCCTTCTCGATCCACAGGGAGAGCACCACCGCCACGCACGTCCACGGGAGAAGCTTCTCGTTGTTGCGGGTTTGCGGCACCACCAGCAGGACCACCGCCACGAGCGCCAAGACGACCGAGGTCCACGTCCAGGGCACCAGGAGACTCTTGCCTTTCAGCCCCAAGAACAGGTACTGGAAGTGACTCGTGTGCTCCGGCATTCCGCTGTACAACGCCGTGAACAGCTCCAACAGAATGAAGAACACGTTGAGCGCCATGGCGTAGGCCGCGATGACGCTGAGACTGCGGAGGGCTTGCGCGCCCACATCGAAGCGGGCGTACTTGCGCAGGAGCAGCCCCAGCAGGATCAACAACGCCGGGCCGGCGGCGAAGGCGGACGCCAGGAACCGCGGCGCCAGGATGGCGGTGAACCAGAACGGGCGCGCGCCCAGCCCACAGTAGAGGAACGCGGTGACGGTGTGGATGCTGAACGCCCACGGAATCGAGAGGTAGATGAGCGGCTTGATCCACTGCGGCGGCGGAAGGCGCTTCGCCTCGGCGCCAAAGGTCACTCGGGAGATGGTAACGTTCAGCACCAGATAGCCGAACAGCACGGTCATGTCCCAGAACATCAGCGAGTTGAACGTGGGGTGGAGCACCATGTTCATCATTCGCGTGGGCTGCCCCATGTCGACGAAGATGAACATCATGCACATCAGCACCGCCGAGATGGCGACAAACTCGCCTAGCACCGTCATCCGGCCGAACTCCTTGTGGCTGTGCAGGTAGTACGGCAGCACCACCATCACGGCCGAAGCAGCCACGCCGACGAGAAAGGTGAACTGGGCGATGTATAGCCCCCAAGGGATGTCGCGGCTGAGTCCGGTGACACCCAGCCCGACCTTGAACTGGTAGAGGTACGTGAGCACCCCGACCAACGCCACGCCGCCCAGTGCTGCCAAGACGGCCCAGTAACGGGAGCTTCCGCGCAGACTCTTCTCGATCATGATTCCCTCGATGGAGTGGGGAGTTGTGGTTGGTGACTGGTGATTCGTGAGCGGTGAGCGGTCACCGATGACTGCCGCGCGGCCCCTCCGTCAGGTATACCCGCGAAGGTTAAGAACACACCGAAGTGGAAGTTCGCAGAACTTCACCCGTGGGCGTGTGGTGAGCACCCAACACACTGCTGTGCACGCAGAGGCGTCGAACTTGTGCAATAGCTTCGGTGTGTTCTTAACCTTCGCGGGTATAGTACACCTGCGGCTCCGTGCCCAGAGTCGGTTTGCGCCGGATCGTGCGCCCCTGGGCCACGACTTGCGCCACCAAGCTCTCGGGGTCTTCGAGGTCGCCGAACAGGATCGCGCGGGCCGGGCAGGCCTCGACGCATGCCGGCGGCGTTCCCTCCGCCAATCGCTCGGAGCAGAGGTTGCACTTCTCAACCACGCCCTTGCGGCGGGTGGGGAACTCGGGGTTGGTCTCCGTCAGGAACGGCCGCGGGTCTCGGAAGTTGAAGCTGCGCGCGCCGTAGGGGCACGCCACGATGCAATACCGGCAGCCGATGCACCGGTGCTCATCCATGACCACCACGCCGTCCTCGCGCTTGAAGGTGGCCTTGGTCGGGCACACGCGCACGCAGGCGGGGTTCTCGCAATGATTGCAGAGGACTACCACCGGCCGGTGGCGCACTTCCTCGTCCACGTACTCGCTCACCTGGTCCGAGAAGGCACCCTCGTAGGTCTCCTTCCAGATCCACTTGATCTCGTCGGCAGGATCCGGGAGCTTGGGCACGTTGTGGCACTGGTGGCATGCGTCGCTGCAGGCAGTGCAGTCGGCCCCATAGGCGCTGCACCGCGCCGTGTCGACCACGAAGGCCCAGCGCTTCGCTGTGAGCGCCCGCGGGTCGGGCTGAAACTGCCCGCCGCTCAGCGCCTTGGCCAGCACTTGGCAGGTGATTGCGCCGCCCCCAACGCCGGCAGCACCGATCCCGGTCGTCTGGAGGAACTTCCTTCTCGTCTGGTCCATCAGCTGCTCCCTGAAGAGGCGCCTTCGTCCACTACTGCTTCTCTGCCGTCGGGTCGACGTGGCAATCGAAGCAGTTGGGGTTCACGTTTGCGTAACTGTGACAGCGGTCGCAGAAGCGGGCTTTGCTCGAATGGCAGGAGGAGGAGAGGCACGTGTTGGAGAGGCTCATGGCGTACTCCTTGCCGTCCGCCGCTCGGTAGCGCCACTGGTTGTGCCGCATCACCGCGTCGCGCCACTGGTTCAGTAGCTCCATGTGCCGGTCTCGCATGAACTCACTCGGCTCGACGCACTGCCCGCCGGCCGGCAGCTCGGGCTGCGGCCGGTGCGCCGGGTTGCCGGCGGCCAGCGTGAACCAGATCGGCAGCGTTACCACCGCCAGGAAGACCACGATCCCGCCAACGATCTTCGGGCGATCATTCATTGCACTGGTCACTCCCCACTGGTCACTTCGTCACCGCCCGCCAAGTCCTCCAGCGGCTCCAGACGCAGGTTCAGCTCGCGCTCCTTCTGGCCTTCCATCACCAGCGCGTTGGCGACCAACTCATGCAGACCGGTCACCTGCACGCCGGGCGCCCAGAAGTCGCACACCGTCGTCAGCGTCGCCCGGTCGATGGCGCACATACACGCCAGGCGGTTCACCCCGAACTTGTCCTGAACGTAGCGCACGGCATTGCCCCTGGGCAGGCCGCCGCGCAGCCGCATCTCCATGAATTCGTCGGTCCCCAGCCCGGCGCCACCGCCGCAGCAGAAGGTGTGCTCGCGGATGGTCTGGGGCGGCATCTCGAAGAAGTTGTTGCACACGTTCCGCAGCACAGACCGCGGCTCCTCGAGGATCCCCATGGCCCGCGCCGGGTTACAGGAGTCATGCCACGTCACCCGCAGGCCGTCGTTAATGCTGGGATTCAGCTTCAGCTTGTTGTGTCGAATCAGGTCCGCCGTGAACTCCACAATGTGGACCATCTTCGTCGAAGCCGCATGCTCGAACCGCGTCCCCGTGATCGGCGAGACCGGCACTTCCAGGAAGTCCGCCGGGCCGTTCATCGTGTCCATGTACTGGTGGAGCACCCGCCACATGTGCCCGCACTCGCCGCCGAGGATCCACTTCACCCCCAGCCGCTTCGCTTCCGCGTAGATCTTCGCGTTCAGGCGCTTGAGGGTCTCGTGGGAGGTGAACAGCCCGAAATTCCCGCCTTCGGAAGCGTACGTGCTCCACGTGTAGTTCAGCCCCAACTCGTGGAAGAGCATCAGGTAGCCCATGCACGTATACACGCCCGGTTCAGCCAGGAAGTCGCCGGAAGGCGTCACGAAGAGGATGTCCGCGCCCTTCTTGTTGAGCGGGATCTCCAGCTCGATACCGGTGACTTCGGCGATGTCCTCGGCGAAGAACTCCAGCGTGTCTTTCAGTCCGTGGGGCTGGATGCCCAGATGGTTGCCGGTGCGGAAGCAGTTGGCCACCGGCTCGATGATCCAGTTGACGTTCAGCCCGAGCAGGTTGAGCAGCTCGCGCCCCATCATGGTGATCTCGGCAGTGTCGATGCCATACGGGCAGTAGACCGAACAACGCCGGCATTCGGTGCACTGGAAGAAGTAGTAGAACCACTCCTTCACCACGTCTACGGTCAGCTCGCGCCCGCCCGCCCACTTGCCCAAGAGCTTTCCGGCGGTGGTGAAGTCGTTCCGGTAGACAGACCGGAGCAGCTCCGCCCGCAGCACCGGCATGTTCTTCGGGTCGCCGCCGCCGATGAAGAAGTGGCACTTGTCGGCGCACGCGCCGCAGCGGACGCAGAGGTCCATGAACAACTGGAACGAGCGGTACTTCTCCAGGCGCTCCTTGATCCCGTTGAGCAGGATCTCCTTCCAGTTCTCGGGGAGCTTCCAGTCCTCGTCGGCAGGCGACCAGTCCCGGGGGTTTGCCATGCCCAGGTACTCAAGGTGCTTTGCCTTGCCGGGATAGATCCACGTCCCCGGCCGGAAGTCGGGCTTCGTCGCCATCCAGCCGGCGGCCGGCGGCGTGTAGTCGACCTGCGACACCGTCTGCGGGTCGTAGAAGTCCATCTCGTCAGGCTTCGGGTCTGCGGACAAACGCTGGGCGTTTGACATGGACTACTCCTTCTCCACCGGAATGCCCGCTGCTTTCATCTTGTCCCGGAACTCGTCTTCGTACTCCTCGTACGTGTGGACCGTCACCGGGTAGTTCCACGGGTTGACGTGTCGGACCCGTCGGTTGTTGTTCGCGAGGTTACGAGTAGGGCTCAAGAACACCCCGGCCAGGTGCATCAGTTTGCTGAACGGAAAGTACGCAAACAGGGCGCACACCAGGAACAGGTGGGTGTAGAACAGCCCGTGCAGGCCGTCGACCAGCGCAGGGTGGAAGCTCAACACGCCGAGCATGTGGGTCTTCACGCCGACGATGTCGGTGCGCACCACGTGCCGCAACAGCAGCCCGCTGGCGCCGATGGCCAGGATCAGGAACAAGGGGAAGTAGTCCGCCGGCAGCGAGAGGTAGCGCAACTGTGGCGACCAGACGCGCCGCAGGAACAGGAAGCCGACTGCGCCGACTAGCACCACGCTGGTGATCATGACGGGCGGCACGCCCACCTCCAAGAACCCGTCGAGGCTCTGCACCCACCCGACGAACCGCGGGATCGGCTCAGTGAAGTACCGCAGGTGTCGCAGGATGATGACCAGGAAGCTGTAGTGGAATGCCAACCCGCCCGCCCACAGCCACTTCGCAGACCCG
>PEVN01000519.1 GCA_002779825.1 Armatimonadetes bacterium CG06_land_8_20_14_3_00_66_21
CATGAACTTGTCGATGGTGCCCTCGTGGCGAAAGATGATGTTGGTCATCCGGTCCAGGTAGTCGTTGAGCACTTCCACGACTTCTTCCGGCTCCATCTGCTCCGACAGGGTGGTGAAGCCCTGGAGGTCGGTGAAGATCAGGGTGACTTCCACCTTTTTCGGCTTCGGCGCCTCTTCCGGGTTGGTCAGGATCTCCGTCAGCACCGTGGGCGCCACAAACCGCTGGAATCGCCCGTGCATCCTCTTCCGCTCCTGTTCCTCGGTGAGGAACATGTAGACCAGACCCAGCAAGTACGCCACGCCGACGCCCACCAGCGGATACGCCAGCGGCAGGACGAAGCTCAGGCGCGCGAAGCAGTACTGGTTGGAAGCGGTCAGGCCGATCACAGGCGGCAACATGCCGCCTAGCAGGTAGAGCAGGAACCAGGCAAGTCCATAGAAGTGCACCGGCCTGCCGCGGATCGTGAAGGAAAGCCTCGAGTCGAGGTGGGCAGCCATCAGGCTCACCGGCTTGCCCACCAGCACCGTGACCAACGCCGTTAGCAGCGTCGCCAGAATCAGCACCAGACCGGACAACCGCGACTTCGCCCGCCGCAGGTAGGTCTGATCCAGGAACATCTGCGCGGCGTTGGCGTGGATCTCCACCCCCGGCATGTCTTTGCCGCTGAAGAAGGGCGTGGGCCGGTTGTCACGCAGTTCGTCCGCCGTGGCGCCGATGATAACGATCTTGTCTTTGAACGCCTTCCGGAGCGCCGCGGGCGTTGCCACCAAGTCGGAGTAGCCGGGCTTGCCTTCAGCCGTCGCCAAGTAGTAGTACTTGAAGCGGACGAACGTCTCCGGGTAGCCGACATAGTTGATCAGCGTCTGGAAGCCGTGAATGTACGGGATGCGCTGCTTGCCCTTCAGCTTGTTCCGCATCCACAGGCCGGTCTGCTCGGGCGTAAGCCCCTGGGCCGCCCCGGCGATCATGGGACCCAGGAACGGCAACGTCTCGTCGAAGGCCTCGTCGTGGTAGGCGGTGTCGATCCTGCGGATGAACGCGTCCAGATCCTCGACCACCGGGGTGAAGCCGGTGGCGAGGCACGAATCCTCGAGTTCCGGAATCGGGAAGATCAGCCGCTGATCCACCTGAACGCCCCGGTCGTCCGCCTGATCTGACTTTTCGTCCAGGTTCGAGGCCAGCACGACGTTCCCCGCCCGGGCGCAGGCGGCCGCGAACTTGGCGTCGTCTTCGGGTCCCAGCACGCTGTTGCTGCTGAAGTCCACGTCGAAGGCGATGAGTTTGGCCCCGCCCTCACGGAGCCGGTCCACCACCCGGGCGTGGAACGCCCGCGGGAACGGCCACTTGCCCAGCGCCTCGATGGACTCATGATCGATCTCGACGATGACGATGTCCCGACGGTACGGAATCGGACCCCGCCAACTGGCCATGCGGGCGTCGTACCACTTGTGCTCGAAGGACTCGAAGACCTCGAATCCGAGCCAGCGGTGGGTGCCGTACCGTTCCGGGTGCTCGTACTCGCGCTGGTACCGGAGCAACACTCCGGAGATCGTCAAGGTCACCAGGCCAATGAACCACAGGTGGCGAGCCGGTAGTCTGAAGCTCTGCCAGAATCCCTTCATGTCCGCGCTCCAATCCGCAGTCGGGGTATGGGTCGGCGGCTATTCTACACTTGCCCACCCGCGCACGTCAAGGAAGAGCACCGACCGCGCACGGGCCGCCGTTGCGCCGGTGCGGATGGAGTATAATCGCTGTTCCACGGCCTTCTGAAGCAGACCGTCGCAGCCACCACACCATTTGGAGCCCTCCTGGAATGCGCCGGACCGCACCCCGTCCTCAGCAGGTGCGAACGTCCCGTCAGCGCGACCGCGCCCATTCCCGCGAGGCTCCTCCGTCGGAGCACCGAATGCAGCCAACAAGCAAGCTCAACGTTGCCGTCCTGATGGGCGGCAAGACGGCAGAACATGAGATCTCCCTGCAGACCGGCGTTGAGATCGCCAACGCCCTGAACAAAGAGCACTACCGGGTCTTCCCCCTGGTGATCACCAAGCAAGGTCACTGGATCTGGCCGGGGCAGGCGCTGACCGGCGCAGAGGAACGACTCTCATTACCGGACGTGATGCACGCGGCGCCGCCTGCGCCGAGCGCCACCGACGCCGCCCCTGCCGGCACCCCCCGACGTTCAGCGCTGGAGCGGCTGCATCCCGCGCCCGACCGTCCCGTCGACGTAGTGTTCATCGCCATGCACGGCCCCAACGGTGAGGACGGCACGGTGCAGGGCCTGCTGGAATTGCTGGACGTGCCGTACACCGGCTCCGGGGTCATGGCCAGCGCGCTGGCCATGGACAAGCCCCTGGCGAAGCTGCTCTTCGAGCAAGCGGGTTTGCGCGTCCCGCGGGGGGCGGTGGTGGACGCCCGCCGCTGGCGGGAGGCGCCCGAGGCGTGCGCGGCAGCGCTGGTGGCAGCCCCCGGCTACCCGTGTCTCGTCAAGCCCACCGGTCAAGGCTCCAGCGTCGGCGCCTCCATCTGCCGCGACGCCGCCGACCTGCCGCACGCGATGGACCTGGCGTTCCAGTTCGAGCCTCGCGTGTTGGTGGAGGAATACCTCCGCGGCACGGAACTGACCTGCGGCGTGCTCGAAGACCCAGAGACCCGCGAGCCGGTGCCGCTGCCGGTGATCGAGATCGTCCCCAAGACCACGTTCTTCGACTACGAGGCCAAGTACGACCCCACCATCACCGACGAGATCGTCCCCGCCCGCCTCCCCGCCGACGTCACCGCCCGCGCGCAGGAGTGCGCCCGCCTCGCGCACGTGACCTTGGGCTGCAGCGCCTTCTCCCGCACCGACATGATCCTGCAGGACGGCGAACTCTACGTAATGGAACTCAACACCATCCCCGGCATGACCCCCAACTCCCTCCTCCCCAAAGCCGTCCGCGCCGCCGGGATGTCCTTCGAGGCGCTGCTCGACCGACTGGTCCAGCTCGCCGTCAACGACCACGACCTCCGGCATTGGCAGAACGGCCGGTGAAGGGCTGACAGGCACGCGAGCGCCGCGGCTTGCGGCGCCCCTTCCCCACCGCCCAAGCTGCCCCCAGTTGTTGATTGCGCGGACCCGCTTCGTCGCGGCTTCGCAGTTGGCGCGGTCTCGGAGATTGGGCACAATGCACGGCAGACGCGTTGCCTCCCCTCGCGAGCCGCATTCGCCCCGTGAGGAGGCCTGCGGCGGCGAACCTGTAGGCAAGGAGCTGCACAATGCTGGCGATCCAAGGACTCTACGACGGCACAGTGGTCCGCCCGCTGGAACCAGTGACGGCGCTGCCGAATGTCAGGGGCGTGGTGGGGTTCACAGAAGACGAGCCCAAACCGACTGGCGACACCGAGGTGATGCGCCTCTTCGGCTGCCTGAAGGGACATCCGGCCTTCCAGGGCGACGCCGTGGAACTGCAGAGGCGGTGGCGCGATGAATGGGATTGAGTACGTGCTGGACACGAGCGTTGCCCTCGGCTTCCTTGACGGCGAGGAGCGGGTCGGCGCGTTCTGGCGGCTCGGATACAGGGCCGGAAGGCCGCAGTGAGCCAGATTATTCGGAGTGAGCTGCTGAGCGCCCCGCGGCTCACTCCTGAGGCTGAGGCGCGGATCCAGGAGCTTCTCCAGACCCTTCAGGTGATCGGGATCGGTGTCTCGGTGGAAGGGAAGGCCGTGGAGGGGCGTCGAGAGTACCGGCTGAAACTCCCGGACGCGATCATTGCCGCGACCGCCGAAGTCCTCGGCTGCCCGCTGGTCACGGCCGACCAGGAGCTTGTGCGAAAGCTCGCGTCCCGCCTCGAAGTGGTTAATACTACAACCGTACTTAGCTCGGGGCAGGTCTCCGACCGCCCCGAAACGCTTGACCGGAAGGTCTCAAAGGGCTGCGAATCCACGGGA
>PEVN01000010.1 GCA_002779825.1 Armatimonadetes bacterium CG06_land_8_20_14_3_00_66_21
TTGCCGTGATCCACGTGGCCGATGGTGCCCACGTTCACGTGTAACTTGTCTCTTGAAAACTGCTGCTTGCCCATTCAGGCGGTCTCCCTTCCGGGTGGCGCTGGTCTGTGCGCTTTGGAATTCGATACCGGACCTCGCGGATCCGGACTAAGAACTACGCAACCTGTCTGCGGCACTAACTGCCCGCCAGAGGGCCGCGAATTCTGGCGACGATCTCCTCCGCGATGGTCTGCGGAACCGGCTCATAGCGCGCCGGCTGCATGGTGTAGGTGCCACGCCCCTGAGTCAGGGAGCGGAGCACGGTCGCGTAACCAAACATCTCAGGCAGCGGCACTTCGCAGCGAATGGTCTGCGTGCCCCCGGCCGTCGGCCGCATTGCGACAATGTTCCCACGCCGCGAAGTGATGTCGCCCATCACCTCACCCATGTGGGCTTCCGGCATCACGACCTCAACAGCCATGATGGGCTCCATGAGCATTGGGCGCGCCCTGCTTGCCGCGGACCGCAGAGCCATCGCCCCGGCAATGCGAAACGCGATGTCTGAGGAATCGACTTCGTGGTAACTCCCGCCCGTCAACGTCGCCAAGACATCGACCAGCGGGAACCCGGCTACCGGGCCGGCTTCCATCGCCTGTCGAACGCCCATCTCGACTGCGGGAATGAACTCCTTGGGGATGTCGCCCCCAACCGTCTTGTCGACAAACGAGAACCCCGAGCCGTTACCCAGAGGCTCAACCTCCAGGATCACGTGGGCAAACTGGCCATGCCCTCCGGTCTGACGAACAAATCGCTCATCTGCCCGCGTCTTGCCGCTCAGGGCTTCGCGGTACGAGACTTGCGGCCGCCCGACACTGGCTTGGACGCCCATATCGCGGCGAAGCCTGTCCGTGATGATATCGAGGTGCAGCTCCCCCATACCGGAGATGATCATCTGACCGGTCTCTTGGTCAACCTTCATCCGGAACGAGGGATCTTCCTGGGCGATGGTGTGGAGTGCGGTGGTGAGGCGCTCCTCGTCGGCCTTGGTGCGAGGCTCGATGGCGACGGAGATCACCGGCTCGGGGAAGTCGATGGACTCCAGCACAAGCGGATGACCATCGTCACAGAGCGTGTCTCCGGTATTGGTGTCTCTCAGCCCAACAACTGCGACAATGTCGCCAGCGCGGACGCTCTTTACATCTTCGCGCCGATTGGCGTGCATCCGCAGGAGGCGACCGAGACGCTCGCGAGTGTCCCGGAGCGTGTTGACAACGTACTCGCCGCGCTTCCGTTCACCCGAATACACTCGAATATAGGTGAGGCGCCCGACGTATGGATCAGCGGTAATCTTGAACGCCAGCGCGGCAAACGGTCCATCGGGGTCCGCCGCGCGCACTTCAGGCTCTCCTGCCGGATTGACGCCTTCCATCGGTATCACATCAAGCGGCGAGGGCAGGAGATCCACAATCGTGTCAAGCAACGGCTGCACACCCTTATTGCGGAAGGCAGCGCCACACAGCACCGGTACCAACGAGCACGATAGAGTGGCCTTACGAAGGGCCCGGGTAATCAACGGCAGCGCCACGTCTCCTTCAGAGACGTATGCCTCCATTGCTTCTTCATCTGCTTCGGCCGCTGCTTCCAGGAGCGCCTCCCGGAATTCGAGCGCCTGCGGTTCAAGGTGCTTGGGTATCTCGGTCTCCGTGCTGACGCTGCCCAAGTCATCTTCATAGATGAGGGACTTCATCCGCAGGAGATCGATCACCCCGGTAAAATTGTCTTCAGCTCCCACCGGGAGCTGAGTCGCAACGGCGTTGGCGCCCAGATGGTCCCGCATTTGATGCAGGACATGGTGGAAGTCGGCACCAGCGCGGTCCATCTTGTTGACCAACGCAATACGAGGTACCCGGTAGCGGTTGGCCTGTCGCCAAACGGTTTCCGATTGCGGCTGAACGCCGCCGACAGCGCAGAAGACCGCGACTACACCATCGAGAACGCGGAGCGAGCGCTCCACCTCAATGGTGAAGTCCACATGCCCCGGCGTATCGATGATATTGATGCAGTGGTCCTTCCAGACACAGGTCGTCGCGGCAGACGTGATGGTGATGCCGCGCTCCTGTTCCTGGACCATCCAGTCCATCGTCGCGGAGCCTTGATCGACTTCGCCCATTCGGTGGACGCGTCCGGTGTAGAAGAGAATCCGCTCTGTGGTCGTCGTCTTCCCGGCATCGATGTGCGCAGCGATCCCGATGTTACGTATTTGAGATAGGGGGAAGGGATCGGCCATTGGCTTCTCGCGGGTTGCCGGCACTCCCGGCTCCCGCAAGTCTCTCTCTTTGCGCCCGGTCTTCTCTCACGCCGCGTTGGCAAACGAATCGACTCCAACTCTGGCCTGCTCCGAGTTTCGAACGATGCCCGTACGACTCGGCGTCGTTCCACGCTCAACCTACCAGCGGTAGTGCGCGAAGGCCTTGTTCGCCTCTGCCATCTTGTGGGTATCGTCTCGCTTCTTTACGGCCGCGCCCTGGCTGCTGGCAGCATCCATGATCTCTCCTGCCAGCCGAGCACTCATGGTCTTCTCATTCCGCGCCCGGGCATAGCCGATGAGCCAGCGGATGGGCAGCGCGATTCGCCGCTCGGAACGAACTTCCATAGGCACCTGGTAGGTGGCGCCGCCGACTCGGCGGGAACGCACCTCAACCTGGGGGCTGATGTTCCGAAAAGCCTCGACCAGAACGTCCAGCGGATTCCGCTTGGTTCGCTCTGCAACAAGCTGAAGGGCGCCGTACATCTGCTTCTCAGCGACGACCTTCTTCCCGTCCTTCATCATATAGTTGATCATCCGAGAGACCAAGACACTCTCGAATACCGGGTCCGGCAAAACCTGACGACGGGTAGCCGGGGCTTTGCGAGCCATACAACTCCTCCGTTCAAATCAATGGAAGCTCGCCAGAACAACTAGTCTGCGAGCCAACGCTGTCCAGCAATCGAGTACGGCTCAGGCGCCAGCCTACTTCGGTCGCTTGGTGCCGTACTTGGAGCGACCGCGCCTACGGCCATTGACACCCGCAGCGTCGAGCGCGCCTCGCACGATCTTGTACTTCACGGACGGCATGTCCTTCACGCGCCCGCCGCGCACCAGCACGACGCTATGCTCCTGCAAGTTGTGGCCCTCGCCAGGAATGTAGCAAGTAACCTCTTTGCGGTTGCTCAGCCGGACTCGAGCTTTCGCCCGCAATGCAGAGTTCGGCTTCTTGGGGGTGTCGGTCTTGACCAGCAGGCAGATGCCCCGCATCTGCGGCGCTGCATTGTTGGTCGTCTGGCGGTTGGTGGACGAGTTGAAGCCGAACTTGAACGCCGTAGCTTTGCGGCGCTTGCGAGCGGTGGTGCGGCCCTTCCGCACGAGTTGGCTGATCGTTGGCATACAGAATCCTCTTCTGCTACTTCCGGTCGGAATGGTCCGCCGATGAACCCACTGCACTTACCCGACAGAAATACCTTGCGCTGAGAACGGCACCGGGGGCTACGGAGCGCAGTGCTCTCGGCTGTGACCGAGGCGCTGACGGGGAGCGGCGTGGCTACGTCCCGGCTGCCCTTCGCTTTGCGTCAGGCAGCGTGCCCTTCGTGAGTGGGGTTCAGATACTCACGAATGACTTGCCGAAGGTGATTGGAATTGGACCTGCCTTCGGCGCGCAAAGGTACAAGTATACCCCAGCAGCGGGGTTCGGTCAATGACGAACGGGACTTTTTCGCAGCTTTCCGCGCCCGCGGACAGGCCGAAGGCGGCGGGCCGCCAAAGGTCCAGAAACGCGACGCAAATTGTCACTCCTGCTCGTCCAGCGGCGCTTCAGCCAGCGCTTCCTCGACCAGCGAGACCGCCTCACCTACTTCGTCGTCTACGACCGCCGCAGTCGCGCGGACCACGTCGGGGAGCGGGAGAATCTCTCCGGTGGACGCGACGTCCGGCGGCACCACGCGCACGCGCTTGTGGATGTCGAGCCCGGTACCTGCAGGAACGAGCCGGCCGATGATCACGTTCTCCTTCAGACCGACAAGGTGGTCGGCCTTCCCGCGCGTGGCCGCTTCGGTGAGCACCTTAGTGGTCTTCTGGAAGGAGGCGGCCGAAAGGAAGCTCTCGGTAGCCAGCGCCGCCTCGGTGATGCCGAGAAGCACCCAGTCTGCGTTGGCTTCCTGACCGCCTCCGGCCGCGACGCTGCTGTTCTGGCGCTGGAACACGAAGCGGTCAACTACCTGCCCGGGAAGCAGCTCGGTGTCACCAGGCTCCCGGATCTTGCGCTTGCGCAGCATCTGGCGGACGATGACCTCGATGTGCTTGTCGTTGATATCAACGCCCTGGGACTTGTACACCTTCTGGATCTCGATGACCAAGTAATCTTGGACGGCAGCGACGCCTTTCTTTGCCAGGACTTCCTGCGGCGCCATGGGTCCTGCGGTCAGCGGGTCGCCGGCGTCCACATGATCGCCGACCTCCACTTCGAGATACCCTCGGTAGGGCACCAGGTACTCCTCACGGAGCACAACCGACTTCACTTTCGCTTCGCGAAGCTGATCCATGAGGCGATCATTCAACTCGGAACCTGCTGCGGCCAGCGCTTCCTTTGCGCGGGGAGCCCGGACGTCTTCCGCCAACCGCCGGCCTTTCCAGCGGATCTCCTCGTTCACGGAGACGTTCGCGTGGATGATCACCTGCCGGCCGGCGACGGTCTGGATGTCAACGACTTCACCGTCGAACTCCGAGATCACCGCTTTGCCCTTGGGGCGCCGAGCTTCGAAAAGCTCAACGACCCGCAGCAAGCCGCGCACAGAGTCCTCTAGGACTCGCAGCATTTCCTGCACTTTCTTCTTTCGCTCAGAGACCGACTGGACGGCCGACTCCTCGCTGACAAGGCCTTGCGCGCGGTCGCGGTGGTATGACTCCAAGGCTTCCCGCTTCTTCTTCTTGACGTCGGCAACACCCGTCAGGTACTGGCCGGCTACGCCACCAAGGTGGAAGGTGCGCATGGTCAACTGCGTACCCGGCTCCCCGATGGACTGCGCGGCGATGATGCCCACCGCTTCGCCCAACTCGACGGCGCGACCGGTGGACAGGTCGAGCCCGTAGCAAGCTGCGCAAACGCCTTGGGTGGAGTCACAGGTGAGCAGGCTACGGACGGCAACCGTCTCCACGCCTGCGGCCTCGATGGTACCCGCCAGTTCCTTGGTAATGAACTGGTTCTCCGCGGCCAACAATTTACCGGTCTGCGGGTGGGTGACGTCGGCACGGGCCCGCCGGCCGTAGATCCGCTCCGCCAGCGATTCCACCAGTTCGCCCGAATCCTCGATGCGCTTGACCTCGATTCCGGCGACGGTGCCGCAGTCTTCCTCGCGGATGATCACATCTTGCGACACGTCTACCAGTCGCCGGGTCAGGTATCCGGCGTCTGCCGTGCGGAGCGCTGTGTCTGCCAGTCCCTTGCGGGCGCCGTGCGTGGAGATGAAGTACTCCAGCACCGACAGCCCTTCGTGGAAGTTGGACTTGATCGGCAGGTCCTCAATGAACCTGCCCGACGGCTCAGCCATCAGTCCCCGCATACCGGCCAACTGGCTGATCTGCTTCTTGCTACCGCGGGCGCCGGAGTCGGCCATCATCCGCAGCGGGTTGAACTCCCAGATGCCCTGGAGCACCGCTTCGGCAACATCTTCCGACGCCTTGATCCAGTGCTCGCACACGCGCTGTTCGCGCTCGCCGGCGCTGATAAGCCCGCGGCGATACGCCTTGTTCGTCTCCTCGACAGCGGCTTCTGTCTCGCTGATGATGCCTTCCCGCCGCGACGGAATCTGCATGTCGCTCAGGGAGATGCTGATGCCCGCCTTCGTGCCGTAGCGGAAGCCCAGCGACTTGATATCGTCCAGTAGTTCCACGGTCCGTTGGTTGCCGCATTCCTCATAGCAGCGCCGAATGAGCAGCCGCAGACCAGCCTTGTCGACTAAGTCGTTGACGTATCCCATACTC
This sequence comes from Armatimonadetes bacterium CG06_land_8_20_14_3_00_66_21, assembly GCA_002779825.1. GTDB lineage: Bacteria > Armatimonadota > Abditibacteriia > CG2-30-66-41 > CG2-30-66-41 > CG2-30-66-41. The sequence goes on from PEVN01000010.1 coordinate 5,993, forward strand.
TCGGGAATGATCTGGTTGAAGATGATCCGGCCCACGGTGGTGTGGCGCCGCTCGCCGTCCATACGAACCTCGATCTCGGCGTGCAGGTCCAGCTCGCCGACCTCATGGGAGAGGATCGCCAGTTCCGGGTTCGAGTACGTCACGAGCTTGTCGCCCTCGCGCTCGGTCATCTGGGTGAGGTAGTAGCACCCCAGCACGATGTCGTATTCGGGGCTCATCACCGGCCGGCCGTCTGCCGGCGAGAACAGATTGTTGCTCGACAGCATCAGCAGTCGCGCTTCGGCCTGCGCCGCCACGGAGAGCGGAACGTGCACGGCCATCTGGTCGCCGTCGAAGTCCGCATTGAACGGCGGACAAACCAACGGGTGGATCTGGATGGCCTTGCCGTCCACCAATATAGGCTCAAAGGCCTGAATGCCCAAGCGGTGCAGCGTCGGCGCGCGGTTCAGCAGCACCGGATGGTCCTTGATGACTTCATCCAGCGCGTCCCACACTTCGGGGCGGGTGCGATCCACCATCCGCTTGGCAGTCTTGATGTTGGTGGTGTAGCCTTGCTCCACCAGCCGCCGCATGACGAACGGCTTGAACAGCTCCAGCGCCATCTCTTTCGGCAAGCCGCACTGGTCCAGCTTCAGGTGGGGTCCAACCACGATCACCGAGCGCCCGGAGTAGTCCACGCGCTTCCCCAGCAGGTTCCGCCGGAAGCGGCCTTCCTTGCCCTTGAGCATATCGCTCAACGACTTCAGCGGCCGCCCGTTGGAGCCGGTAACCGGCCGCGTGCGCCGGCTGTTGTCGATCAGCGCATCCACCGCTTCCTGCAGCAGGCGCTTCTCGTGGTTGATGATGGACTCCGGCGCCTTGATCTCCATGATCCGGCGCAGGCGATTGTTCCGGTTGATGATGCGGCGGTACAGATCGTTCAGATCCGAAGTGGCGAATCGCCCGCCGTCGAGCTGCACCATCGGGCGCAGTTCGGGCGGCATGACCGGCAGCACTTCGAGGATCATCCACTCGGGGCGGTTCTTCGACTTGGCAAAGGCCTCGACGACCTCCAAACGCTTGATGGCGCGGACGCGCTTGGCGCCGGTGGTCTCCGCGACCTGCTTGCGCAGGTCCCGGGCTTCGCGCTCCAGGTCCAGATCCTCCAGCAGCGACTTGACGGCTTCCGCCCCCAGACCGACGCGGAAGAGGGTCTCGAACTTCTTGCGCTGCTTACGCTGGACGGCCTCCATGAGCTTCGTCAGCCCGCGGTGTTCCGGGTCGGTCAACGGCTTGCGCTTCTCCAGTTCGGAGAGCAGCTTGAAGGACTCGTTGATCTCGACGACGCGTTCCTGGGCGTGGGTGTCTTCGAGGTCGACTTGATCCTGAAGACGGCGCCGCTCTGATTCCAACATCTCAGGGGTGATGCGGTCTTCGTCCTCTTCCGTCTGGACGGCGGCCTGCTGTTCCAGCTCATTGAACTCGCGCTGAAGCGCTTGCTGCGCAGCGCGTTTCTGCTGATCGATCTCCTGGATCTCCAGGTCCGCGGCCTCGCGAACGCCCGGAAGCGCGCGCTTGATGGCCCCGGCATCCGCCCGCGTCACGATGTACGACGCGAAGTAGAGTACCTTCTCGACAAGTCGCGGCGACATGTCCAGCAGGAGGCTCATCGGGCTGGGCACGCCTTTGACATACCAGATGTGGGCCACCGGAGCCGCGAGCTCGATGTGTCCCATCCGCCGCCGACGGACCTTCGACCGCGTTACCTCAACTCCGCAACGGTCGCAGATGATGCCTTTGAACTTGACCTTCTTATACTTGCCGCAGTGGCACTCCCAGTCCTTGGTCGGACCGAAGATCCGTTCGCAGAACAGCCCGTCACGCTCTGGCTTGAACGTGCGGTAGTTGATCGTCTCAGGCTTCTTGACTTCCCCACGAGACCAGGACCGGATGTCCTGGGGGGAGGCGATGCCGATCCGGAGAATGTCGAACTGATTTCCCTCTGCCAAAGGCTTTCACTCCTTCGGAGGAATCGAGCCGCCGCGCTGTTCTGGCGACGCGGTCACATGCGGACATCCGTGTCGGGGGTGTCCTCATCGGCGTCGCGCAACTCCATCGCTTCGCCGTCTTCCGACTCAACGGTGATCTGCAGGCCCAGGCTCTGCAGCTCTTTGATGAGGATCTTGAATGACTCGGGAACGCCCGATCCGGAGATCCGCTCGCCCTTCACGATGGCCTCATAGGCCTTGACGCGGCCCACCATGTCGTCTGACTTGATGGTCAGCATCTCCTGGAGCAGATGCGCGGCGCCGTACGCTTCCAGCGCCCAGACCTCCATCTCGCCGAACCGCTGTCCGCCGAACTGGGCCTTGCCACCCAACGGTTGTTGGGTGACCAGTGAGTAGGGACCGGTGGAGCGTGCGTGAATCTTGTCGTCCACCAAGTGATTCAGCTTCATCATGTACACTTCGCCGACCACCACCGGCTGGTTGAATGCCTCGCCTGTGCGGCCGTCGCGGACAACGCACTTGCCGGTTTCCGCGTCGAAGCCGGCCCGAAGCACCGCCCGCCTCAGCAGGCACTCCAAGAGCGGCTCTACCAGCGCGGTCTCGCCCGCTGCCGCAGCCAGGGTCTCCGCCGGCAGGGCAATCTCCTCGGCCAATTCAGCGGCTTCAGCCGCGGGCAGTCTTGTCAACACCGTCCGCACACGGTCGCTGGCTTCCTCCCAGGAAAGCCCCTCGAACTCTTGCTCGTCGCAGAGAGTGAGTTCGCCGCCGACAAGCCGCGCCAGTGCGTGCACGCGCCACAGCGACTCGACTTCTCTCATTCCCGTCCGGATCTCGTCCTCACTGGCGCTCCGGAAGACTGGGTTGGGGAATGCCGTGCCCAGCGTGCGCCCGACCAGGCCGAGGTGGGTCTCGAGAATCTGGCCGATGTTCATTCGGGACGGCACGCCCAGCGGGTTCAGGACGATGTCCACAGGCGTGCCATCGGGCATGTAGGGCATGTCGCAGTCCGGCAGGATGCGGGCGATGACGCCCTTGTTTCCGTGCCGACCGGCGAGTTTGTCGCCTTCGACCACCTTCCGGCGCTGGGCCAGGTACACGCGCACCAAGTGGGTGGTTCCGGGCTTCAACTCGTCGCCGGGGCGCTGAACCAGCTTGCCGCCACACTCCGCGCAGCTCAAGTCCAGGGGCTGGAAGCGGTGGACCTTGTTGCAGGCGGCGCACACGTAGTGGTGGCGGGCGAATATGCGGATCCCGATGACCATGCCGCCGTCGCCGTGGGGCACCCGCAGGGACGCGTCTCGCATCTCTTCGGCCTTCTTGCCGAAGATGGCAATGACGAGGCGCTCTTCAGCCGTCAACTCGCCGTGACTCTTGGGCGCAACCTTGCCGACCAGGATGTCCTCGGGGCCCACTTGGGCGCCCATGCGGATCACGCCGTCTTCGTCCAGGTTGCCCAGCAGTTCCTCGCCGACGTTGGGAATGTCCCGAGTGATCTCCTCAGGACCCAGCTTGGTTTCGCGGGCCTCGATCTCGTACTTCTCGATGTGGATGGAGGTCAGCAGATCATCGCGCGACACGCGCTCGCTCAGGAGGATGGCGTCTTCGTAGTTGAAGCCCTCCCAGAGGGCGAACGCGCACAGCAGGTTCCGGCCGAGCGCCATGTTCCCGTTGTCGATGGCCGGCCCGTCTGCCAGAAGCGTCCCCTCACGGACACGCTGTCCCAGCCGGACCACGGGCCGCTGGTGGATACAGGTGGCCTGGTTGCTGCGCACGAAGGTGTAGAGCGGGTACCTGTCTGAGTGCCCCTCGTACCCCTTCACGGTAATGTGATCGGCGGCCACCTCTTCGACCACGCCAGCAGTGTGGGCAACGATCACTGCGCCGCTGTCAATCGCTGCGCGCGACTCCATTCCAGTGCCGACGCGAGGCGCCTCCGGGCGCACAAGGGGCACCGCCTGCCGCTGCATGTTGGAGCCCATCAACGCACGGTTCGCATCGTCGTTCCCCAGGAACGGAATGCAGCAGGTCGCCACGCTGTACACCTGCATTGGCGAGATGTCCATGTACTCGACTTGCGCCGAGGAGACAACCGGGTGGATGGAGCCGAACCGCACCTGGACTTCTTCCGACGCAAACCCCTGCTTCTCGTCCAAAGGGGTGTTGGCCGGCGCGATCCGGTGGCGGTCATCGTCTTCCGCAGTGAGGTAGACGATTTCGTCGGTAACTCGACCGTCCTTGACCTTCCGGTACGGGCTCAGGATGAACCCTAACTGATTGGTCCGGGCGTGCGTCGCCAGGGAGTTGATCAGCCCGATGTTTGGCCCCTCGGGCGTCTCAATAGGACAGATCCGTCCATAGTGCGAGTGGTGAACGTCGCGCACTTCCAGTTTGGCGCTCTGGCGGCTCAACCCGCCCGGGCCCAGCGCGCTCAGTCGGCGCTTGTGGGTCAACTCCGCCAACGGGTTGGTCTGGTCCATGAACTGCGACAACTGACCGCTGCCGAAGAAGCTCCGGACGGCGGCGGTGATGGGCTTGATGCTGATAACGGTCTGAGCGGTAATGCTCTCCCGGTCCAGCGAGGTCATCCGCTCCCGGGCCACTCGCTCCATCCGCAGGAAGCCCACGCGCAACTGGTTCTGGAGCAACTCGCCAACCGACCGAACGCGCTTGTTCCGGAGGTGGTCGATGTCGTCGGTCTCGCCCTCTCCCTCAGACAGATGCTCCAGATACCGGAAGACCGCGATGAGGTCTTCCTTGGTGAAGGTGTGGATGTCCTCCGGGACGGTAACAGCCAGCTTCGTGTTCAGCTTGTAGCGGCCGACTCGCCCGAGATCGTAGCGTTTGACGTCCAGGAAGTACGAATTGAGCAGCGCCCGGGCGCTGTCGTGCGTCGGCGGGTCGCCGGGGCGAAGTCGCTTGTGAATCTCGAGCAGCGCTTCGTCCTGGTTCGTGGTGGGATCGGCGCGGAGCGTCTCCGTCAGGAACGCCGAGGCCCGCAGGACCTCCAGTTCGCCGGATAGCGCCGTCGCCAGTGTCTCGGCCAACTCCTGGTCGATGTAGGTGCCCGCTGGAACAGCCACTTCGCCGTTCTGGTCGATGAGGTCGCTGGCAGTCCAGCAGCCTTGCAGTTGCTCGACGGAGACTTCCTTCACGGCGACGCGCTCCGCCATGAGCGACAGAATCTCCAGCGTGGTGCTGCACTCCAGCGTGTCTTTGTAGACCGCCACCTGCTGTTCTTCGACGCGCTCCGCGATCCGTGCCGCCAGCCCGGTGTCGAGGTGGGTGTTCGCGTCCGCGATCAGCTCGCCGGTCTCGAAGTCGATCAGGGGCTCTGCCAGAACGCGCCCCCGCAGCCGGCCCTTGGTCGGCTTGATGAACTCTTGCACGTCGCCATGCGGCATCGAGCCGGGCAGGGCGTTGAATGCCCGCAGCAGGACGGTTGCGGGAGTCTTGCGGGCCTGCCCCACCTTCACGGAGATTACGTCGGAGGCGTCGCTCTCCAGGTCCACCCACGCGCCTTCGCGGGGGATGACCTGGGCGCGCAGCAGGACGCGGCCGGAGAAGTCGAGTTCGTCGCTGAAATAGACGCCGGGAGACCGGGACAACTGGTTGACCACGACGCGCTCGGCACCGTTGATAACGAAGGTGCCCTTGTCGGTCATGCAGGGAATCTCTCCAAGGTATACCTCGGACTCCTTGAGCTCGCCGGTCTCCTTGTTGACCAACCGGACCTTCACCTTCAGTGGCATCTCGAAGGTCATGTCGCGGTCGCGGCACGCTTGGGCAGCGTACTTCGGCTCCCCCAGGTTGTAGTCGAGGAACTCAAGCGAGAGCGTGCCGGTGAAGTCCTCGATGGGCGAGAAGTTGTCAAATAGCTCCCGCAGCGCTTCTTTGAGGAACCACTCGTAAGACTGGAGCTGAACTTCCACCAGATTGGGTACTAGCGAGCTGCCCTCGCGCTCCCACTCGGCGATGCGGGCCTGGGCCAGTTCTCGATACAGGCTACCCATGTTTGGTAAATCCTCCCATTCGGGCCCCGACGGCTTGGCGGGGGCACAGCCCGTGGCGACTGACGGCCAAGCGACGGGGACAAGCGGGCGACAGAAGAAGCGTCTGGCGACATGCCGAAAGCCCGACCGGCGCGGCCAGGTCGGGTCTCGCAACGGCTCTCATTGTGATTGCTCGGCGGATAGGTGCTACCCCAGACGTGGGGCCCCTGTGGGCTGAACAGAGCAGTGAGCTGGCTGCCGCGCCCGCTTCGGCGGCGATTGAGGGGCAACCTGCAAGCTGCACTGTAGCGGGCGAAGTGCCTACGGGCGGGACGCCTATTTGACCTCGACCGTTCCGCCCGCCTCTTCCACCTTTGCCTTGATGGCTTCCGCTTCCTCTTTGGCAACGCCTTCCTTGATGGCGACCGGAGCGGACTCGACCAAGTCCTTGGCTTCCTTCAGGCCAAGCGAGGTGACCTCGCGGACGGCCTTGATGACCTGGATCTTCTTCTCGCCGACGCTGGTCAGCATGGCGGCAAACTCAGTCTGCTCCTCGACTTCGGCAGCCTCTGCCGCTCCGCCTGCTGGAGCAGCCGCAACTGGGGCCATCGCGGCGATGCCGAAGGTCTCCTGCATGCCCTCGTACAGCTCCTTGGCTTCCAGGAGCGTGAGGTTCTTGATCTGGTCGATAATCTGCGCAACGTTCTCTGACAATGTATCCACCTCCGGTGGTGATGCCGTACCACCTGATCCGCTTTGATTTCGCGATACTCTCACTGCCGTCGCAGAAGAGGCCGCTTTGCTGTCATGGCGCTGCCCGGCCCCCGCTGACACTTGCACCCGCCGGTGCAGCGCCGCCCGAAAGGCGAGAGCCAGGAATGCCTTGGGCTACGAGGGGCTTTCGCCGCTCTCCGCCTTCTGTTCCGCAATCTGTTGCAGGCCCGAGACGACGTTGCTGATCATAATCTGGAGCAACGACAGGATGCCCACGGCCGGCGACTGAACGGCGCCGGCAATCATCGCCATCAACTCATTGCGGCTCGGCAGCGTGGCGAGACGAGCCACTTCCTCTGCAGAGACGAACGAGGCTTCCAGGAAGCCACCTTTGATCCGGAGCTGTTCGTGTTTCTTGCCCGAATCGTGGACCAGCTTCATCGGGAGCGTGGTCTCGTCCGTACTTGTGTAGGCCACGGCCGTCGGTCCTGCGAGTGCTTCCGCCAACTCCGCGGTCCACTCCGCCCCAGTGGCCACCAGCGCCCGCTCCAGCAGGCTGTTCTTGACGACATGGAACTCGACCCCGGCCTCGCGGAACTGATGGCGCAGGGGCCCCAGCTCCTTGGCGCGCAGCCCGCGATAGTCCGTGAACACCACAGACTGGGAGTTCTGCAATCGCTCTTGGAGGTCAGTTAGGACGACTTCCTTCTCAGCTCTCAGCATCTTCAGCTCACCTAATGGCAGTGGTCCGCAGCAGCTATCCGCGGCGCCCGGCGGCGCTCTGGGAGTCCACCCGGACGGAGGGCCCCATCGTGGAAGACAGGGTGATGGATTTCAGGTAGAGTCCTTTGGCGGCGGCGGGCTTGCTCCGCACCAGCGCGTCGGTCAGCGCCCGGAAGTTCTCCGCCAAGTGTTCGTCGGCGAAAGACGCCTTGCCGACAATGGACTGCACCACCCCGCCGCGGTTGGCACGGTACTCGATCTGACCGCGCTTCAGGTCGCGGACGACGCCGCCGATGTCGGGCGAGACAGTGCCGGACTTGGCGTTGGGCATCCGCGGCCCCAGCTTCTTGCCGAGCCGGGCTACCGTTCGCATCATGTCCGGGGTCGCGCAGAGCACGTCGAAGTCGCTCCAGCCGCCATCGATCTTCTCGACGAGGTCCTGGCCGCCCACTTCGTCGGCTCCCGCCTCTCGGGCCGCTTCCGCGCCCTCTCCCTCGGCGACCACGGCAATGCGCACCGTTCTTCCGGTTCCGTGGGGAAGGGTGAGGGTGCCGCGCACATTCTGGTCACTCTTCTTGGGATCGATTCCCAGTAAGTAGCACGCTTCGATGCTCTCGTCAAACTTGGCGGTGGCTGCGCTCTTGACATAGGCCACGGCTGCTTCGACTGGGAGCAGTTCTTCTGCAGGCCGGGTCGCAGCCACGGCCGTATAGCGCTTTCCTCTGCTGGGCATTCGAACGATTCCTCCTACTCAACCCGCTGGCCGGCTGTCTCGGCGATAGACCTACCCGACAACCTCGATCCCCATGCTGCGCGCGGTGCCGGCGATGATCCGCTCGGCGGCGTCTATAGTCCTGGCATTCAGGTCTTCGAGCTTCTGCTGCGCGATCGCGCGCACTTGGTCGCGGGTCACGCGGCCCACCTTCTCGCGGTTCGGCTCACCGGAGCCCTTCTCGACCCCTGCGGCTGTGCGCAACAGCGCCGCGGCGGGCGGGGTCTTGCAGACGAAGGTGAAGGACCGGTCTTCAAAGACAGTGATCTCGGCCGGAACGATTGTGCCCATCTGAGAGACGGTGCGCTCGTTGTAGGCCTTGCAGAACTCCATGATGTTCACGCCGTGCTGCCCCAGTGCAGGGCCCACGGGCGGGGCAGGGTTCGCCTGTCCCGCGCGGATCTGCAGTTTGACGACGGCGGCAACCTTCTTCGCCATGTACTGGCTCCTTCGCAATCCTTCCGGATGCTACAGCTTCTCTACCTGGGCGAAGTCCAACTCGACGGGGATGTCGCGGCCGAACAGTGAGATCATGGCCGTGAGCCTCTCCGCCTTCGCGTTGACGTCTTCGATGCGCCCGGAGTGGTCCACAAAGGGACCGGAGTTCACGCGGATCATCTCCCCCTTGTGCCAGATCGGCTTGGCCCGGGGGGCTGACTCGCCCAGCGTGTTCAGGATGTTCTCGACTTCTTCAGGGAGAAGCGGCGCCGGCTTGGTGTTCGAGCCGACGAACCCCGTTACTCCCACCGTGTTGCGGACAAAATACAGCGTGGAGTCGTCCAAGTCCATCTCCACGAGGATGTAGCCGGGGAAGACCTTCTTGCGCGTGGTGCGCTTTTTCCCGCCCCGCATCTTGGTCTCTTCTTCTTGCGGCACCAACACGCGGGCAAGCTTGTGCTCCAGACCGGCCGAAGGAGCTCTCCGCTCCAAATTGGTCTTGACTTTGTTCTCCTGGCCGGTGAACGTGTGCACCGCGTACCACTGTTTTGCCATCAGTAGACCTCAGGGGGGCTTCGCACGGTCCTGTCACATTGCGGCGGGCGCGTCGGTTGCTCCGCTGTCGGGGGGGGGCACTCTGCGTTGCACTACGTGCTGTAGAGCCCCAGAACCCGGACGAGGTAGCGGAAAACCAGATCCAGTACCCAGACACAGCCGCCAAAGGTCACCAGCACTCCGATGACGACGACAGTGTTGTTGACGATCTCCTGCTTGGAGGGCCACAGCACTTTGGAGAGCTCTGACCAGACCTCGCGAAGGAACCGCTCAATCCGACGGTATACGTTTTCTTTGCGTGACGCTCTCAAGCAGGTGTTACTTCCTCACCAGCAGTCCCGGAAAATCTGGCAGGCCCGGCCGGAATCGAACCGACAACCCCCGGTTTTGGAGACCGGTGCTCTGCCAATTGAGCTACGGGCCTTCAGCTTTCAGCATTCTCGACTTACTATCCGCGGAAGGGGGGGCTCCGAGCCTCCGCCCCGGCCGTTGCCCGGCGGGAGCGACCGACCGCTTTGGTCGGCAGCGAATCCCCTTCGCCAGACTGCCCTCGCACGCCTCGAAGCTAAGGTGGGTGATGAGCGCCCCCCAGCGCGCACTGCGCGGCTAACGGGTCTCTTCGTGGGAGGTGTGTTTCCCGCACTTCGAGCAGTGCTTGCTGAGCTTCAGCTTATCGCGCTGGTTGGCGCGGTTCCGCGTCGTCGTATAATTGCGGGACTTGCACTCTCGGCAGGCGAGCGTGATTATGGTCTGCACTTAGGATTCACTCCAGGCGGCCACGAAGGTGGGGACCCTCAAGTATGCGGACAGACAAGCTGTTAAGTCTAATCCCCCCCGCAAGGCATGTCAAGACCCACCGGTTGTTTTTTGGCGAGATTGGGGTCGTTTCGGAGGCAACGCCGACCCGCTAGCACGGCGCTCTCCCCCTGGGGATTCGCTTCAGAGAAACGCACGCAGGTCAACCCAGTGCCCGGCCAGCCAGCCGAGGCCCCAGACTGCCATCGCCCCAGCGATCACCTGCAGCATCCCCATGTACCAGACCCGTTGCCACCAGGGCGCCTGATAGGCGGCGTTCTGGTGGTACTTGGCCAGGATCTCGGCCCCGGCGCGCATTCCGTTGTCCAACTGCTTGTCGGAGGCTGGCTTGGTCGTGAAGTGCTGCTGGAGGCGCATGCCCACCCGACGCCAAAAGGGCAGCAGGAGGGCCAGTGCGGCCAGGAGCACGACGGGGCTCCTTGAGTGCTCCAAGATGAAGAAGAACAGCATCAAGAGCGCCGCCAGGTTGGTGCCGCACCGTGGGTGCGGTCTGGGCATTCTGCGCACGATATCGCGGTCCAACCGGTCGCCGCGCTCCAAGGCGTGCACAACTTGGTGCTCCGCGGCATGGTAGCCGGACAGGGGGGCCGCGCGGATCAGGAGCAGGAACACGGCTGTCAACAGTAGCTCGAACACCCACGCCAGCGCTGGCATCCCGCGAAACGACGCGAGAACGGGCGACAGGAAGATCTCCGAGAAGTGGGAGCCGGTGAGTTGATCCAGCGACCAGACTCCGGCGAACAGGGCCCAATGGCCCAAAGACATCAGGGCGAACATCGACGCCCCGGTCAGGAACAGCCCTAAGTCGCTTGCGCCCGCCCGGTGGTGGCCAGTGCTCAGGTACACACCCAGCGGGGTCGCCATCCCGCCGACGCTCGCGGGCCGCAGCGTGTTGGCCAGCGCCTCGATCAACGTCCGCCGACTGAGCATGCCGCAGTAGGCGCCGGTCTCGGTGACGACGGCAACTGCCTCCAGCGAGCGCGATTGCATCAGCGCGGCCGCCTGGCGCAGGGGGTACCAGTCCGGCAGCAGCAGGACGTCCCGCGACATCAGGCTGTCGACGGGCTGAGTGCGGACCGCCTCCGAGGCCGTCGTTGTCCAGCCGGTCGCGTCGGGGGCGACGAGGCGCAGGAGTTCGGCTTCCGATACCAGCCCCACAACCGCCTCGCCGGCCACGACCGGCGCCGTGCCGTTGGCCGCGCGCCGAACGAGTTCCACGGCTCTTCCGGCGGTATCGGTCGGCGCCAGCGGCTCGACGTAGCTGCGGAATTGTCGGATCGAGGGGTCGCTCATGGTGTTGCCGGAAGGCCGCCCGCCTCCCTCATGGTACTCCATCGAGTCAGGGACTGGAACTGGCGCCGCGCAGAGGGTCTGCGCGGGCGACGCTTGCGGCCCCAGCCTCCATGAGCTATGGTCTCACGCAGCCACTTCGCACCCGCACATTCGAGGATAGTATGACCGCACAACCCGTTGTGTCGCCAGCTCGCGCCAGCCCCTCCCCGCCCCTACCCGGCCGGCTGTTCTCGTTGGGCGAGAACATGATCGAGATCCTGGTGGAAGGAGCCGGCGAGGTCCCGGAGTCGCTGTTCGGCCGGTATCTCGCCCGGACGGACGACCGTTCGGGCCCCAAGTCTGCCTGGCAGTCGGGGACGCTGAGCGCCGACGTGTCGGCGTGGCTACGCGGCCACGCCGCCGAGCAATCGGTCCAGCGTGGCGCTGAGGTCTCCTTTTCCGAGGCGGGGTTCACGGTGTTCTTCCGGGTTGCGGGCGACGCCTACGACGTCACCGCGGCCGCTGCCGCATTGGGGACACCCGCTTACCTCCTCAGCGCCACCGGCGACTGCGCGGCCAGCGCCTTCATGCGCCGGTGGATGCTCCGCGAAGGCGTGCACCTCGACTACTGCCCGCACCTGCCGGGGAAGCAGGTCGCCGCCCACTTCCTGGTGCGCGGGCGGAAGCGCTACTCCCGCTGGGGAAGCGCCTCCTCCACGCTGTCGCCCGGTCAACTGGAGCTCGACTACGGGCTTGCCGACTTCTTCCACACCTTCGGCGGCACGACGCAGATGCTGTCGCCGTCGATGCGCGCCACCGTGCGCGAGCACGCGGCCCGGGCGCGTGAAGGGGGCGCCACCGTCAGCTACAACCTCAATGATCGGCCGGACCTCCGAGAGTCCACTAACGAGCTTCTCGGCGCCTTCGACGAGGTCGCGCCGTTCCTGGACCTGCTGTTCGTTGGGGCCGAGGAGACCGTTACCGTGTTCGGTCTCGACCGGTCGCCTTCCGACTCGGCCGACACCAGCGCCGACACTGCGCGCATCATCGCTCGGACGCTCCTCCCCAGGTGTCCTCTACTGCAGTGCCTGTTCGTTACCGACGGGAAGCACGGGGTCCACCTGTTCCAGCAAGGCCAGCGCCCTCGGCACCTCTCCGCCACCCTCGTCAGCCAGGCCGAGATCGTCGAGCCCATCGGCGCCGGCGACGCCTTCGTCGGCGGTACCCTCCATGGGCTGCTCCACGGGTTCCCTCCCCACCGCGCAGCCGAGATCGGCATGGTCACAGCCCAACTCAACACGCTGGGGCACGGCGCCGTCGTCCTCCCCGACCGGTCGACCGTTCTGCGACACCTCGCCGGCCATTTCGCCTGGCCACCGCAGATGCTGCGGCGAGTGTGAGCGCCGTCCTATCCGCCCGGACCGTGAGCAACCGCCGCTCCGAGCGGCCTGATGCGCTCGTAGGTCTCCCGGTTCTCCTGTAAGGCGTCCCACAGATCAACATCCCGCTGCATACCGACCCAAACGTCCGGCGAGGTCCCCCGCAGCCGCCCCAGTCGATGCGCCAGGTCGGTGCTCACTGGAGTTCGCTCGCAGAGGACGCCGTTGAGGGTCTGTCGGGACACGCCCAGCCGCTCCGCGAATCCCCGTTGGGTCACTCCCAGCCCGGGGAGCACATCTTCACGGAGAACTGCACCCGGATGGGTGGGCCGTCGGTTGCGGTTAGTGCTCATGCTGAATCGCTCCGGCTCAACGGTAGTCCTCCAAGTTCACGTCGAGCGCGTCTTCTCCCTCGAACCTGAACGTCAGGCGCCAGTTCCCGCTGACAGTAACACTCCACGTTCCTCGGAGCTCACCCTTCAGTTGGTGTAGTCGCCACCCGGGTATGTTCATGTCAGACGGCGCCCGGGCCCGGTGCAGGAAGTCCATCTGTCGCAGCAGCCGCTCTGCCAGGTGCGCGGACACGCCGCTGCGTGTGCCGCGCTCGAAGAGCAGTCGCAGGCCCTTGTGCCTGAAGCTCCGGATCACGGACGGGATTATAGCCCATGCGAGACGAGACCGACGGACGCCCGACAGGTCGTCGGGGGGGAGGGGATCGGCCATGACCGAGGCGGCGGCGGGCCGAGGACACTCCCGGCCGTCCCCAGCGGCCCGCCCTCAGAATATCCCGCAGTTCTTCAGCTCCGTGGCGCTTGTCACCGCCGCGGGCCCCAGGATGATGATTCCGAAAGCGGGTAGCAGCAGCAGTACCATCGGGAGCACGAGCCAGATGGGTGCGCGGAGGGCTTTTTCGCGGCGCTTGTGGACCCATGAACTCCAGCACTGGTCAGCGAGGGTCTGCAGCCACGGACCCACCTTGCCGCCTACCTTCCGAGCCTGGAGGGCGGCGCTGGCGAGACCGGTGGTGCCGCGGATGCCCGTCTGCTGTGCCAGCTCCCGAAGCGCCTCCTCCACCGGTTTGCCGAGGCGAATCTGCCGCAGCACCTGCCCCAACTCCCGCCGGATGTCCGCAGAGCCGAGGTACAGATAGGCGCGCTCCAGAGCCGTCGCGAGGTCGCAGCCCGCGCGTTCCGACAGGGCTAACACGTTGAGCAACACCGGCAGCTCCCGCTCCAGGCGCACGGTGCGCGCCCGCGTCGCCAGCCACAGGCAGAGCGCCAAGCCGTTCCAGGCGCCGGCGCCGGCCACAGCGACCGCGAGACAGACCGCGACGAGGTTGACGTGGGCGGGAAGCGCAGCGGTCGCCGCCAGCGACACGAGCGCCGCCAACGCCACCAACGCGGAGCGCGCCCCGAGGTAGGTTCGCGCGTCGAGGCTGTCCCGCACTCCGGCCCGGTCCAGGGCGTTGCTGAGTCGGCGCAGTCGTTCGTCCGACCAACGCCCGAACACCCGACCGAACGGCTGCCCCAGCGCGAGGAGCGGCGACATCCACCAGACGGCGGCAGCCGACCGGTCCTCTCTCAAGTCGACCGGGGCAACCGCCACCCACGTCGCCCCGGCAAGCAGCACGGCGGCGGTCAACGCAACGAGGAAGCCCAATGGATCCATGATCTCACACCTCCACATTGGCGATCCGACGCGAAATCAGCCAGCCGGCAACCTGCATGACGACGGCGGCCACCAGGAACCCCCTCCCGACAGAGGAGTCCAGGAGCGGCTTCACGTACGAGTCAGTGACGCCGCCGCCGAGCAGCTTGGTCACCATGTCGAGCAGGCACAGCAACACCCACGGCACCAGGATCAGCAGCATCGTCGAGAGGCGCGGCGGAGGCGGCCCACAGCTCCTGGCGCACGTTGTCGCGGGCAGTGGACAGCTCTGCGGTGGACCGGAAGAAGCCGACGAGGTCGCCGCCCAGGCGGTCGTGCATGGTGAGTCCGCACACGGCGATGTCCAGTTCCTCCACCGCGCAGCGATCCCGCAGCCCCAATAGCGCCTCGTCCAGAGACACGCCCAACGCCAACTCGCGGCACGTCTGCCCGAGTTCCTCGCCCAGCGGCGGCAGCAGCGAATCGCCCGCTAACTCCAAGGACTGCTCCACTGTGCGACCGGCCTGCAGGGCGCCCGCGATGGTGATCAGGGCCGAGGGCAACTGCTCCCGAAGCCGCGCACGACGACGCCGTAGCGCCCGCCCGTCGAAGTAGGCGAATGCCGCGCCCGTGAGCCACCAGGAGCACGGCACGGCAAGCAACGACAGCGCGATGTCCCGCGTGAGCGCGCAACCGATGATCGGTCCCGCCCCGACCAGCTCCTCATAGCCGTGCTCGGCCAGGTGCAGTTCACTGGACGGACCGCACAGCCGCGCCAGCACCAGCACCAGCGCCATCAGGGCCCAGGGGATTTGCTCCTGCCCCTGGGGCAGCTTGCGCTTCAGGAACTCGTCCAGTCCCAGCGTGCGGATCAACTCCAAACCCAGCCACGGACCGCCGAACTGCCGGCAGCGCTCGACGCGAACCCCGCCAAAGTCCACCGCTACCCACTCGAGCTTGACCTGCTCAAACAGAGCCTCCTGTTGGACCGCCACGGCCGGGGCCGCGACGTGCTTGCCCCCCAGCCGAACCGCCTCCGGCAGCCAGCCGGACAACACGTGGCGAACCGCCGCCCGGCCGCTGTGCTTGCCAAGCACAAAGCGATGCTCCCGGCCAACGAGAGGGGGCGGGAACGGCTCATAGCAGGCAGGACTTTGCAGCAGCCCGTGGAGGTGAGCCCCGGATTCGTGGGTGAACACGTTGGCGCCGAAAATCGGCTGGTTGGAGGCGGGCTCCGTTCCCGCGGCTTTGCTGACCAGGGTGGACAGCTCCGTCAACTTCTCCAAGTTGACCCCGAAGTCGTAGTCGAGTTGATACAGCGCGGCGAGCGCAACTTGCTCCAAGGGCGTGTTGCCGGCGCGCTCCCCCAGCCCGTTGGCGCACACCTGAACCTCAGTGGCGCCGGCCAACATCGCCGCCAAGGCGTTGGCAACCGAGAGCCCCAAGTCGTTGTGGAAATGCACCGACACCGGCAGACCGACCTCGCGCTGAAGCAGTGCGAGACAGCGCTCGACGGCCCAGGGCGTAGCCACGCCCACCGTGTCCGGCAGGGACAGCATGTCGGCGCCAACTTCCTTCGCGGTCAGGTAGCTGCTCACCAGTCGTTCCGGCGGGGTGCGGAAGGCCTCCTCGCAACTGAAACGCACAAAGAGCCCGCGCGACTTGGCAGCGGCAACGACTCTGCGAATGCGGTCTTGCACGACCGTGAAGTCTACCTGCAACCGGCGGCGCAACTGCAGCTCGGAGACCGGCGTGTACACCGTCACGTGCTCCACGCCACATGCGCAGGCGGCGGCCACATCCGCCTCGACACACCGACAAAGACTGAAGACCGTCATCCCCGTCTGCGCGTCCACCACCGCTCGGATCGCCTCGCGCTCCTCCGCCGACACGGCCGCGAACCCCGCCTCCAGGGCGGGGATACCCGTCTCTGCCAGCAGCCGGCCAATCGCTACCTTCTCCGCCGTGGTGAACGCCACGCCGGGAGTCTGCTCGCCGTCTCGCAAGGTGTTGTCGAACAGCGTCACGCTGCCCGCCGCCAGGCGGGTGGGTCCGGCGAAGGAGTTGCGGTAGGTCTCAAGTGCCAACTGGTCGCGATTCATGTGGCCCGCCGGGGAGTGCACACGTCACCTGGTCTGTCTTGAACGGCAAGCAATGTTGTCGCCAAGCCACCGGCGGTCGCATTGGGCTGGGACTCTGGCAACGCTCCGCGCCGTCTGCCTTGCTCGCCCGACACGGAGTGCGATAAGATTACGAAAACGCCCTCGCTGGTCCGGGTCGCACCTCCGTTGCGCCCCCAGCGAGCCACGACAAGGAATCCCCATGAGAGTCCGCCTTTTCACCCTTGCCCTTGCCCTGAGCTCCCCTGCTCTGCTGGTCGCCCAACCGCCCTCCGGCGAGGTCGGCGCTGTGGAAGTCGAAGGGCTGCCCGGCGCCACGGCGGCTTGCCAGTCCGCCACCCTGATGCTCCGCAAAACCTTCGTGCCCCCGGCAGAAGGCGCCCTGCTGCAA
This sequence comes from Armatimonadetes bacterium CG06_land_8_20_14_3_00_66_21, assembly GCA_002779825.1. Classification (GTDB taxonomy): domain Bacteria; phylum Armatimonadota; class Abditibacteriia; order CG2-30-66-41; family CG2-30-66-41; genus CG2-30-66-41. The sequence continues at coordinate 22,797 of PEVN01000010.1, forward strand.
GTCCGGTTGGCCTTTCGGCTTCCGCAAGAGGCCCCGCTCGGGCTCAGCGTCGGCGCCCCCACGCTTACCAAACTGGTGGCTAATGGCGGCGCTGAACTACCGGTCGCGGCGCTGGATGATGAACTCTGGGATCGCGCCGAGTTCAACGGCGGCAAAACTACTTCGCAAGGAGCGCGCGTGGTGATGGAGGGCGCGGTCCACCTCTTGCGGCCGACGATCTTGACCATGTACGCTCCACTCGCCGGACCGCTGCCCTTGCAGTTGGCACTCCTCGAGTCTCAGGTCCCGGTCATGTACCCCGCCGATCCGGTGACACTCGATCTCGACGCCAAGGCAGGTGCCACTGCGGAGAAGGACAAGGTCACCCTCACGATCGAGCGTGCGGGCAAGTACAAGGAGACGTACATGGTCATGGCGCAGTGCGAGACCGAAACCGCACGCGCCATCCCCATTTCGCCCAGTCTCCAACTGCTGGATGCGAAGGGCAACCCGGTCCCCAGCTACAGCCGGGTCATGCGCACCCAGGAGGACGAAGATCCCCGGGCGGTTACGGTCTATGCTCGCACCACCAAGGGAGACGCTGAGCCGGCCAAGGTGCGCATCCAATGGTACTCCCGCTACGAGCCGCGGCCCGTGCTCGTCCGGCTCCGGGACGTGCCCCTGCCGAACCTCCAGTAGACAGCGTCTGCCGCCCGCCGGCGGCTCGTTGCTGGGTCGAATCCTTGCGGCTGCTGAGTTTGCGGGCTCGTTCGCGCCCTGCAACCTGGAAAGCACGTGCGACCGTCCGGCGCCCTTGCCGCCCAACCTGCCGCCCGGTGCCATCGACGCCTGACCGGGGGAGCCAGCACGGTCTCCGTTCCGCCGGCGACGTCCTTCCTGGTCACAAGCGCCGAGAACGGCGGCTCCCCGTATCGCGTCCCTCTGCCGCCGCCGGACTCTCACTCGGCGACCTGCCCGATGGTTCCCCCCTCCGGAGCGACGCCGGCGGCGAGACACTGGTCCCGGAAGGTCTCGAAGCTCCCCCGATCCGCAACCTCCGCACAATGGCAGATCCAGGTGGCTTGCCGCCCATCCGCCCGCAACTCACGACCGGCGAGCACCTCGTCGTGCCGGCGAAGGGGTCGGCTACACCACAGCGCAATGTAGCCGGCGCCGTGCGCGCCGAACGCCCAGTGATCGGTGACTTCCTCGTGGGTGAACTCTCCGCTGGGCCAGTGCGCATGGGTGAAGTTGACGGGATGGGACGGGGGGATGTCGTATCGCGCCACCAGTGTGCTCCCGCGCTGGGATAACTCGGGCAGAATGCCGTTGCCGTACCAATAGCCCGGCCGCGACATCGTCAGATCAAAGTGCGCCCCGGGATGGTTGACGAAGACGTGGCACCGTCGGCCCAAGGTAGCGTGCCATGCATGCTCCTGGTAGCCGGGCGCTCCGGCGAGGGCGTTGAACTGGCCCACAGAACGGAGGTCCCCGCGCTTCAGTTCCCCGGCGCACAGCATGTACCCGGCTGTCTTCTCCAGGCGTGTGACGACCTTCTCGTGCCGGAGCGTGGCCGAGACCGGCTTTCGCATGAGTTCGGCGAGATCGGAGGGCGGGCGATAGCGTGGCGAGGAGGCGAGAAACGGCGCCCAACCAGTATGTGCCGGCACGGCCGCCGTGGTGCAGTACGAAAGGAGCGCCTGGGCGGTGGAGGTTTCCGGCGCCAGGATGCCGCGATACACGCGCCCTTGCGGCGCGACAAACACCCCGTCGAAACTGTGCCGCGCCAAGTCGCGCAGGAGGGCATCGACCTGAAGGGCAGCGCGTCTTCTGAGCTGGTCGTCTGCGGCGAAGTCGACCAAGTTCATCAAGGCAGCAACGGTGATCGGCAGATACGTGCTGCTCAGGAACTCGAGGTAGCCGCGCGCCTCGACGCGCTCCAGCCATCCCCGACAGCGCTCCGCGCCCAGGGCAGCCTGCTCGGAACCCGAGCGCTTTGCCGCCGGGAACGTGCGCGCCGGCAGAAGCTGGCCGGCCAGGAGCTGGCAGCCATGGAACAACAGACTGTGGTTCTCGCTGCCGAAGCACATGGCGTCCGTGCCGGTTTCGTCATGCCAGTAGCGGAACCCCAGCAGCGTCTGCTCGACCCGCTCGCGCCAGGACCCCGGCAACGCGTCGAGCTGCCACAGCCGCAGCACCGCTGCCAGCGCGAAGTCGGCGCAGTCATTGCGGTCATCGATGAATCGCAACGTGTCCTGAAGAATGCGGTCGTCCGCGCGACGGTCGCTCGGGCCGGTCAAGTGGCGGGCGAGGACCGTCTGAACTGAATCGCGACCGCTGCCCTGCCCCGCCGCAATGTGCTCCAGGTAGTTGCGTTGGTGCGCCTCCAGCGGACACGTCGGCGGGGTTGGAACCACCCGGTTTTCCGGGAGCTCGAAGGTGCGCTCGAGGACTTTGCCGGCCATCGACAGCCGGACCGAGAGACTGGTGACCGCTTTCTCTCCCAGCACAAAGCGGTCCGTTCCCTGTGCCCACTCGACCGGCTGACCGCCGGCGGCAACCTGCACCGACCACTTCGGCGAGGTGGCAGCCACGAGTCCGGCATCCCCTGCTGCGCGGACGCCAAGCAGCCATTCCTCGGCCGCCGCGAGCCCACCCGTGACAACGTCGCTGCCGGCCAGGCTGACCTCGATCTCGTGGACACCGTCGAGAACCTGCATCCCGAACAGGAAACGCGTGTCTCTCACGCCCAACCCCTGGAGGCGCACGCAGAGCCGGTTCATGCCTTCCTTCAACGGCAACTCCGCCTGGGTTGCTTGGGGGAACATGTAACGAGGCACGTCATGGCGCACCAAGGGCGCCTCATTCACCCAGAGGTCGAGGGTACCGACCGCCCAAAGCCGGCACGGCGCTCGCCATTCCGTCGGGACGTGGAGCTGGGTTGCCGCCCACAGATCGAGCACTTCAAGTTGGTGATAGAAGGCGCTCTGCTCGACGAACACGTTGAAGCCCGGCCAGTGGAAACGCCAGGGCTCGCCAAAGGGACCGGGTTGCCCAAGACCGATTCCTTCGGGCAGCGCAGCAAGCTCGTGATCGACGGCCTGCCGCCGCATTTGGTCGTCGCTACCCGCAGTGCCGGTGTACGGCCGCGTCTGCGGCCCCGCGAGGATCCAATGTCGAATGTAGCCCTGTGCATCCGGTCGAAATCTACGTTCGCTCACTTGGTCAACTCCTGCTCAGGTCATGGCGTGGGTCGCCAGGATGCAGGTCAGCTCTCCTGGCCGGCCGTCCCAGCGCTCCCGGTCACGTTCGGTCGCAGAGCGCCGTTCCCCTTCTTTCTCGCGAGACTTACGCCCACCGCCACCAGGACGCAGATCGAGGCGCTCATGCTCACCGTGAGCGAAGCGCCGAAGTGCTCGGCCAGGATGCCCGCCAAGAGGCTGCCGAGAGGGTGCGTGCCCACGAACACCATCGCCCATACACCCATGACCCGACCGCGAACTGCATCGGGCACGCTGGTCTGAATCACTGTGTTGGCCGTCGAGTGGAAGCTGATCATCCCCAGCCCGGCCAACGCCAGGAAGAGCAACGCCAGGTGGAATCGGGTGGTCCAGGAAAACAGGACGAGGCACACCCCGAAGAGAAACACCCCACCGGTGACCAAGCGCTCCCAGTGGGGGTAGTCACCCAGACTGGCAATCACCAGCGAACCGAGCAGCGCCCCCACACCGTTGGCGGCCAACAGCAGACCATAGCGCTGCTCGGCAATACCCAGGACATCTCGGGCGAAGACCGGCAGCAACACAGAGTAAGACCACCCGAAGATGCCCACCGTCAACAGGATCGCCATGAGCCCCAGAACTCGGGGATTCCGCCGCACTTCCACGAAGCCACCCACTGCGTGCCGCAGCACCGATTCGGGGGAGACCATTCGCGGAGACGGCGTCAAGCGCATGGCGACCAGCCCGCCGATGACCGCCAGGAAGCTTGCGGCATTGGCGTAGAAGCACGGCGCCGTTCCGAACCGCCCCATCACCAGTCCAGCCACCGCCGGACCGACGATCCGGGCCCCGCTGACCAGCGAGGAATTCAACCCCACTGCGTCCATCAAGTCGTCCCGGCCGACCATGTCGACCACAAACGCCTGCCGCACCGGCATATCAAACGCCATCACGGCGCCACGCATGGCGGTCAGAGCCGCCACCTGCCAGACCCGGATCTGCCCCGTGGACACCAGCACGCCCAATGCGAAGGCGGCGAGCATCATGACGCTCTGCGTGAGGACCAGCACGGCGCGCTTTGGAAACCGATCTGCGACCGCGCCGCCCACCGTGGAGAGAAAGAACGTCGGCAGCCCGCCAATGGCTTGCACGGTCCCCAGGAGCAGCTTCGACCCGGTCAACTGGTAGATCAGCCACCCAATGGCGGTCTGCTGCATCCACGTACCCATCATCGAGATGAGTTGACCGACGAAGAAAAGCCGATAATTGCGATGGCGGAAGGCGGCAAAGGTAGTGACGCGCATGGACGCGGGGGAGCCTTTCAGTCCAACGACCTCCGGACTCGGTGCCAGGCTTCTGCCAGCGAAGGCGCTCCCCGCGGCGTTTCTGCTACGTCGGCAGTCTCTCCAGCTTCAAGTTATCCAGATAGAACACCGTCGTGTCTGTCGCCAGGCTGATGAAGCCCAGCCACTGGAGCCGACGCCACTCGCCGTGACCGAAGGGCAGCCCTTCGAACCGCTCCGGCGCCTGACCGGGTGGGGTGATGGTCAGATCGTATCTGCCGGTGGCTTGACTCCCCAATGGGCAGACGAACTCGAAGTGAACCCACTTCCCAAGCGGGAGGTTCAGCAGCGTCTTGCCGCCGACTTTCACGTCGCCATTCTCAACCTTCACAGAGGGCCCCACGCGGTAGGGGCTCGACGAGTCACGCCACTCGTTCCACACGATGGCGCCGGCCTCGATGCGGAGGTCATAGCTCAGCTTCACGACACCGCGGGGGTACTGGACCGCGTAGTACAGATGCGGCTGCCAGACCTGCGACAGTCCGGGGGCGTCGGCGAACTTGAGGCTGCGCTGCCCGCCCGCCGCGGTTTCATCGGTGACGCGGATGGAGGCCCTGCCCTCCTCGCCATTGGTCCGGGCTTGTGCTGCCTGCTGACCGACGGCGGTGCCTTCGAAGTCATCGTCCACCTTCGCCGGTCCTGGCGGCAGGGGGAAGTTGTGGATATGGTTGTACGCGAAGACGTTGTGGTTGGCGGTCGTGGGCGCGTAGCCCCAACTCCACCCGACAGAGCACCCGCTGTAGTAGAAGTCGCAGATCTCGTTGTGGGAGACGGTGTTGTAGCTGCTCCGCCCGATCCACACGCCGATGCCGGCACGGAACACGTGCCCGCCGTCGTGGATGAAACAGTTGTCCACCACGTTGCGCTCGGTCTGGTGCTCCGGCTCCGGCGGCAGCGCCGTTTCGCCGATTCGCACCCCGCCTGCACCGAGATCGTGCAGGTGACAGTGGACGACGCGGTTGTCCTTGCAGCCCTTGCCCAGGATCAGCGCGTACTCGCCAACGTGCGCGACCTCGCAGTTCTCTACGAGGCAGTTGTGCGCGCCGGTGGCGACGACCGCCGCCCGCGTGTGCGTGGCGGCCTGACCGTCGAGGACGGCGTCTTTCGGGCTCTGCCAATCAGCGTGCTGCAAGGAGAGCCCCCGCAACATCAAATGCTCAACCTGCAGACCCACGTTTGCCTCGCCCTGAATCTCCACCAACCGGGTGAGTCGCGGAGCCGTCACGGTCGCTTTGACCAGGTCTTCGCCGGGAAGCGGCCAGTAGGAGAGCACGCCCGTCTTCCGGTCCAGATACCACTCGCCCGGCGCGTCCAACGCTTCGTGACAGTTCTCGACGTGGTAGCGCTGCTTGCCATCCCACCAGGCAACGGGCCAGCCGGTGCGGTTGGTGAAGCGGACCGTCTGCTGGTTCTCGTCGAGGTCCTGAATCCAGTGGACCGAGGCGGTCCACGAGTGGTACAGCACGACATTCACGTCGGCGAGGTTATCCCACCCCTTCATCTCGCCCGGCGCGTACTTGAACCCGCTCTTCATCTCCGGCGTCGCCTTCGCGCGATCGCGAATCAGGGGCGCCAGGGTGCCGGCGATGTGGAGGCAGCCCTCGTTCGGCGTCCGCGCCCGGGTCCGCCGCTCGCCGTTGACAAAGAGCTAGTGGAAGTACCAGTTGCCGGCCTTCACCTCGGGAATCTCGGCGACCCAGAGCTCACCGTCGCCCTTCTTCCAGCCGCCGATCTCGCTGCCACCGCTGAGCACCGGTGTTTCGCCGGGGTAGGCCGCGTAGGTGACCGGCGCGCCCTCGGCGCCGCTGTCTTGTGGGAGAAAGCGAATCGGCTCTGTCAGTGCGTAGACGCCGCCGCGCAGCAGAACTGTCACGGGCCGATTCGGCGCGGCGGCCCGCAGTCCGCGGGCTGCCTGCTGTGCGCGGGTGAGCGTGGCGAATGGACCGTCGGTCGCGGCTGCATTGGGTGCGGGCAGCGTGCCTGACCACCTGTCATTGCCACCGGGCGAGACGAAGAAGTCGGCCGCTGCCTCGCCAGCTAACGCAATGCCGGACGACAGAGCCGTCACGGTAAGCAGCAGGGCAATCATCGGTAGAACCTCCATGAGAGTCCTTCTCATGGCAGAATTCGCCGGCCCGTTCGCGGTTCCTGCTGCCCGCCGGCATTCGGCCGCGGCGCGTCAACCTCTTCCCGGCGAGGTCGAAGCGCCGCCGACCGTTTGGCCGCCTCCGCCCGCCTCGGCTACAATGGCGCGTTTGCCCGCCGCACTCCGACGGTAGACCGAAGATGAACCTCCCTGCAGGGTCGCCTGATCCAGGCGCGGGCTCGTGTTCCCCCAACGGACCACGCCGTGCCGCGCGCGCTGTAATGAAGACCCTCTTCCGCATCCTTCGCTACCTGAAAGCTGAGTCCCGGCTGGTGACAGCCGGGCTGGCCGCCTCGCTGCTGTTCATTGGGACGACCGTGGTGATGCCGCAGGTCATGCGCGACCTGGTCGATCAAGTGTTCGTAGGGCACCGGATGGAGCGGCTGTCGGTGCTGGCGCTGGTCATCGTGGGGCTGGCGGTGTTGCGCGGCGGGCTGCTGTTTGCGCAGATCTACTGCGCGGAGATGCTGGCGCAGCGGGTGCTGCGGACGATGCGCAATCAGTTGCTGTCCCATTTGCAGCGGCTGGAGTTTGGGTTCTTCGACGGCATGCCGACCGGACAGATCATCGCCCGGATCACCAGCGACATCGACTCGATGCGTCGGTTCTTGGGCTTCGCGCTGAGCCAGATGATCGTCAACGTGCTGCTGTTCTTAGGCGTGCTGCTCATGTGCCTGCACATGCACCCCAAGCTGGCGCTCCTGGCGCTCGGCACTGCGCCGTTCATCTCGCTGTCCGCCTACCGCTTCGGCCGGCGCATCGGTCCCGCCTTCCGCGGGATTCGCGAACAGGTCGCCAGCGTGACGACGGTGCTGCAGGAGAACATCGCCGGCGTGCGCGTGGTGAAGGCGTACGTCCGCGAGCGGCACGAGATCGAGAAGTTCGTCAACGAAGCCGTGACGCTGCTGGAACGGAACGTCGGCGCGGCGCGGCTCTGGTCGTTCTACTTCCCGTTGATGGACTTCATCGCCGCCGGCGGGACGCTCGCGATCCTGTGGTACGGCGGCGGCGAAGTGATCCGCGGGCATCTGACCCTGGGCGAGTTCGTGGCCTTTGAGGCGTACTTCATGCTGATGAGCTGGCCGATCATGGCGCTGGGATTCGTCATCAGCATGACGCAAGGCGCCGTGGTCGCCGGTGGGCGGATCTTCGAGCTGATCGACCGCGAACCGGCCATCTGCACCAAGCCCGGCGCCCGCACCCTCCCCGACATGGCCGGTCGGGTCGAGTTCCGGGACGTGACGTTCGCCTATCCGGGCCGCGAAGACTCGCCAGCCGTGACAGACCTCAGCCTGGCGGTTGAGCCCGGCCAGACCGTCGCCGTGATCGGGCCCACCGGCTGCGGCAAGTCCAGCGTCGTCAACCTGATCCCGCGATTCTACGACGTGACCCAAGGCGCAGTCTTGGTCGACGGCACCGACGTGCGGGAACTGGACCTGGAATCGCTGCGCCGGTCGGTCGGCATCGTCCTGCAGGACACGTTCCTGTTCTCTGCCAGCCTGCGCGACAACATCGCCCTCGGCCGCCCCGACGCCACCGACGACGAGGTCCGCGCAGCCGCCCGCCAGGCCGCTGTCGCGCCGTTCGCGGAGAAGCTCGAGAAGGCGTACGACACCGAGGTCGGGGAGCGCGGCACCCAGCTCTCCGGCGGCGAGCGCCAGCGCGTCGCCATCGCCCGCGCCCTGCTGCTCGACCCGAAGATCCTGATCCTCGACGACTGCACCTCCAGCGTCGACGTCGAGACCGAAGCCGTTATCCAGCAAGCGCTCCGAATCCTGATGGAAGGCCGCACCACCTTCATCATCGCCCAGCGCCTGTCGACCCTGCGCACCGCCGACCTGGTCGTCGTGCTGAAAGACGGCCGGATCGTCCAGCAAGGCAGCCACGAGGAGCTGCTGCAGGCCGGCGGGTTCTACGCGGAGATGCTGCAGGTGCACTTGCAGACGCAGGAGGCGGTGGAGGGCGGGGTGTGAGGGTGAAGTTCGAAGCTCGAAACACGAAGCTCGAAACACGAGACCCGAAGCTCAAAGCCCGAAATGCGAGGCTCGAAATGCGGAGCGTGGGGCTTGCGCGAAGGAGGCGGGACATGCCGGAACAGCGAGAGCGGAAGCGATATGATCTGGAGGATCGCACGTTGGAGTTCGCTCAGCGGGTTCGGCACTTCGTCAAGGCGTTGCCCAGGACGGTTGCGAACATTGAGGACATGCGACAGCTCGTGAGAGCCTCTGGTTCAGTTGGCGCCAACTACATCGAGGCGTGCGAAGCCCTCAGTAGGAAGGACTTTGTGTATCGCGTCAAGGTCTGCCGGAAGGAAGCCAAGGAGTCGGCGTACTGGCTCAGTTTGGTTGACACAGGAGATCACCCGGAAACACAGCAAGCGCGACAGGAGTTGCTTCAGGAGAGCACAGAACTGACCAAGATATTCGGCGCGATCGTGCGGAAAACCGAGGAGCAAACTGAGCACGATGACGGTGCGTGACTCGTCAGTTCCGGATTTCGCCATTCGAGCTTGGATCTTGCCCAGAAGGCTGTGCGTCTTGCATTCGCCGTGTACGAGCAACTACGCGGCAGCGACGGAGGAGCGGCGTCGACGTGACGAACCCGCCTGATCCCTTGGTTTCGGATTTCGCCATTCGAACTTAGGACTTGCCTCAAGAGATGGGCTTCCACCACGGACCTCCCGGTTCTGACGAAGAGACGAAAGTCAGCCTCTTTGACCGCAGACTGCTGGGTCGGCTGCTGCAGTTGGCGGCGCCGTATCGCTGGCAACTTGGCGTCGGCCTGTTCCTGGCGCTGGTGCTCTGGGCCATCGGGCTGGCGATGCCGTATGTGAAGAAGCTGGCCATCGACCAGGGGATCGTCGCCAAGGACCTCGGCGTGCTGACCCGGTTGGCGCTGTTCTCGCTGGGGCTGTTCGTCGTTCGGTTCGGCGCCAGTTGCGCCCGCGGGATCCTGTTGGCGGTGACCGGGCAGAAGGTGATTCTCGATTTGCGCGAAGGCGTCTTCGCGCACCTTCAGGCGTTGGGGCTGGACTACTACGAGAAGGAGCAGTCCGGCCGGATCATCTCTCGGCTGACCAACGACATCGACGCCATCAACGAGCTGCTCAGCTTCGGGCTGGTGGAGGCATTCGCCAATGTGGCGACGCTGCTGGGCGCTGTCGTCATCATGTTCCACCTGCACGTCGGGCTGACGCTGGCGTGCCTTGCCATTCTTCCGTTCATGGTGCTGGTCGTCGTC
>PEVN01000155.1 GCA_002779825.1 Armatimonadetes bacterium CG06_land_8_20_14_3_00_66_21
GACTACCTGCGTTGGCTGCGGCGCGAGCCGGAGCGGACGAGGCCATGACCATCCGCAAACGGCACCAAGCGGCTGCCGTCATCGTCGCCGTCTTCGCCCTCCTGGAGTTGGCGAAGCACTACCTGGGCATGGCGTACCTGTCCATGCGCGCCTACCACCTGACGTTCTTCACGGTAGACTCGGCCCTTGCCATCGCCGTGCTGGTCTTGGTCTGGACGGTCGCTGAGCGGTTCACGGAGGCGATGCGGCAGAAGAACGCCGAGCTGAGCCGGGTGAACGGGGAGCTCGTCCACACGCAGGCGCTAAAGGACCAGTTGACCGCCATGATCGTCCATGACCTGCGGAATCCGCTGACCGGAGTGTTAGGCGGTTTGCAGCTCATGGAGCTCGCGCCGGAAGTCGCGTCGTCTGAGCGCCTGGCCGGGTACCTCCAGATGGCGCTGGCGACCAGCCAGCAGATGCTGCGCCTGGTGAATCAGCTTCTGGACCTGGCCAAGCTGGAGAGCGCCGAGATGAAGCTGAAGTGCGAGGCGATAACCGTGCCAGAACTCGTTAGCGAAGCCGTGGCGCGGAACCAGTTGGGGGCTGAAAGCGCCGGGATCACGCTGGATGCGGCGATCCCGCCCGGTCTGCCGACCGTCACCGGCGACCGCGAGCTGCTGGTTCGGGTTCTCGACAACCTGCTCGGCAACGCGCTGAAGTTCTCCGGCGACGGTACGACAGTGCGAGTCTGCGCCGCCGCGCCACAGTCCGGCGCAGGGCGGCCCGCGGTCACGGTGAGCGTGACCGACGAAGGACCGGGGGTGCCCGACGAGTACCGCGAGCGCATCTTCGACAAGTTCGGCACAGTGGCAGCCCACGAGCAGGGCGCCAAGCGGTCCACCGGCCTGGGGCTGACGTTCTGCCGCCTCGTCGTGGAAGCGCACGGGGGCAGAATCTGGGTGGCAAGCGAACTGGGGAAGGGAAGCACCTTCAGCTTCACCCTCCCCCGCGCCACGGACGGATGAGGAGCAGGCAACGCGTGACAGGCGACACCTACCGCACAGAACAGTCCCGCCCCAAAGCACTCCGAGGTGACAACGTTATGTCCAGACTCCAACCAATCGTTCTTCTGCTGGCCGCGGCAGGGCTGCTGCTGATGGCGGCGCCGCCGCCGCCGTCGCTGCTGGCGAGCGCGGCCTACGCACAGCAAGACAGCAATGGCGGAATGTCCGGTCAGATGCCGGGCATGAAGCAGGGCGGCGGCTCGGCCGAAATGGCGGGCATGAAAGCGGGCGACATGAAGATGCCCGGCATGGAGAAGCCCGACCGGTCGCGGCTGTGGATTGTGCTCGGCCTCTTGGCGGGGCTGTTCGCCGTGGTTTCGGTGGTCCTCTCGAGGCGCCGCGGCATGGACGTGTCTCCGCGTAAGTTGCTCAACCGCCAGGCCGTCATCGGCGTGCTCATCCTGGCCGTAATGCTCGTCGCGGTCCGGCACGTGGTCAAGAAGAACCGGAAGCCCGGCTCCATGACCGTGGTCGAGGCGCAGGCCATGGACATGAGTGTGATGAAGCCGCCGGTTGGCGCGGCCCCCGTTGCGATCGAGACGGTGGGACCGCGTGACTTCTCTGCGAGTGTTACCTACTCCGGCGTTGCGGTGGCCAATAGCGACGAAGATGTCTACCCCCGAGTGGTGGGCAAGATCGTGTCCCTGCCGGTGTACCCGGGCGATACCGTGAAGCCCGGGCAGTTGGTGGCCCGGTTGGACAGCGTGGAGTTGAGCGCGCGGGAGCGGGAGGCACTATACGGGCGGGCGGCTGCCGACCGCGCCCGCGACTCTGCCAGCGCACAGAGCGCGCAGGCCACCGCCGGGCGGGTGCAAGCCGATGCCGAAGTGTCGCGGGCTAAGGGCGCTGCCACAGAAGCGGAGCAGAACGTGACGCGGGCACAGGCGGCTTTGGGAGAGAGCCAGAGCAACCTGCAGGCCGCCCAAGCTGAGACCAAGCAGGCGCAGAACGAACTGAAGGCCGCCGGCCACGAGAAGGAAATCGCCCAGGCGGATCTGACCAACGCCCAGGCGGGGCTGGAAGACGCCAACGCCGAAGTGGAGCAAGCCTCGGCAGAGGTGGATTCGGTGAAGAGCAACCTGCCGCAAGCCGAAGCGGAAGTTGAGAGCGCCCAGGCCGACGCTGCCTACTGGGGGACGGAACTGAAGCGCGAGGCGAAGCTGGTCAAGGACGGCGCAATCTCCCAGGAGGAGTTTGATCGGGAGGAGGCCCAGGCGAAGGCGGCGACAGCGCGACTGCGGCAGGCGGAGGCCAAGGTGGGGCAGGTCAAGCACAACATCGCCGTGGCAACGGCGGCTGTGCGCAGCACGCAGGCCAAGGCGAAGCAGCGGGCTGCGCAGATTCAGCGCGCCCAGGCGGACCTCGCTCGGCTCGACGCGAAGATCGAGGGAGCGAAGGCCATGGTTGCGGCGAAGGAAGCCAGCCGCGAGTCGGCCACGGCGCGGATCGCGCAGAACAAGGCCGAGGTCGAGACCGCCGCCGCCCGGGTGGAGCAGTCGCGCGCGTCGATACGAAGCGCTGAAGCGCTGGTTAGTGGTTCGCGAGCGGCGGTGCGGGCTTCTGCAGCGAGAACGGCGGAAGCGGAAGCCATGGTCGGACAGTCTTCCGCCGGACTGACGGCTGCCGCCACCGTTCGCGGCTACACCGAAATCCGCGCTACGGTGTCGGGTGTCGTTACTCAGCGCTTGGTCAGCCCCGGGGTGCTGGTGAGCCCCGGCACGCCGATTCTCCGCCTCGCCGAGATCGACCCGATCCGGCTCCAGGCCAACGTGGCCGAGCAGGACCTCGGCAGGATTCGCGTCGGGAACGAGGTTACTGTCACCAGCACGAAGCATCCCGGTGATTCCTTCGTGACGAAGGTGAGTGCCGTGTTCCCGGCCGCCGATCCGATCGCCCGCACCGGCATCGTGGAAGCCCTGACCACCAACGCCGACAAGCGCTTCCTGCCGGGCGAGTTCGTGTCGCTGTCGATTGTCACGGACTCCGTCCCCCGTGCCTTCACGGTGCCCAACGCCGCCATTGTTCAGGTGACGCCGGACACGACGGGCACGTTTTTCACGGAGCAGGAGCCGGCCGTCTGGGTGGCGTTGGTGCGCGCCCAGAAAGGCAAGATGCTCTACTACTGCACCATGCACCCGGAAGTTGTGCAGGACCATCCCGGCAACTGCCCCAAATGCCACATGAAGCTGGAGCCGATGACCAAAGGCGGCAAATACGTCGCTCATCGCGTACCGGTCAGACTCGGGGCGACGGACGGGAAGCGGACGCTCGTGCTGTCCGGCGTGAAAGCGGGCGATCAAGTCATCTGGGCGGGACACGAGAAGCTCGCTGAGGGCGACGCCGTGTTTCCGACGCCCTGGGGCCAAGCTCCCCCAGCCACGCTCAGTCCGGCGGTAGCGGCGCCCCAGAACAAGTCGGACAGATCTGACCGATCCGTCCGCTCGGACCGATCCGACAGGGTCAGACCAACCGCGCAACCCGGGCAGCCGGCGAAAGCGGTCTACACCTGTCCGATGCACCCCGAAGTCAAGTCGAACAAGGGAGGTGATTGCCCCAAGTGCGGGATGAAGCTGGTCAAGGCCGAGTAGGCGTCACCAGCCCAAACGTTGCCGGCTCACACGAGACCGGTCGAGATCGTCAACTACTACGCGAGGAAGTCACGAAATGAACATCAGCAAGATCCAGATGGGTATCGTTTGTGTCCTGACGGCGGCAGTCGCCGCGATTGCGGCGCCCGCGAAAACGCAGGTTGCCACGTTCGCCGTGGACGGCATCAGGTGCGGGATGTGCGTTCCACCCTTGAAGACCGCCCTTACGCAGGTCGAAGGCGTAACCGCCGTGGAGATCGACCAGAAGGCAAAGCAA
>PEVN01000136.1:0-20361 GCA_002779825.1 Armatimonadetes bacterium CG06_land_8_20_14_3_00_66_21
TCCGCCGGGTCGGTGACCGCGTTGACAATCGGCGCGTTTCGTGTACCCTTTGAGGCATGACACTTCTGGCTACTGATTGCCATCGGGTACTGAGAGCGGCGCCGCTGGGCCTGTTCTCGCTGTTGTGTGCGTGTGCCGCTGTGCGGGATGGCGCAACGGCTGCCGAGTCGCGCTATCCCGCAGTTGTCCGTCTTGTCCCCGGCATGCCACTGACGCAGCCGGACGTGGTGGAGTGGCGCGTGCTGGTTGCCGTTCGCGCGGAGGGGGCCGCGCTACCGACCGTCACGCCGCGCGTGCAGACACAGGGCGCTGAAGTTGTGAGCCTTCGGCCGGAGACGGCGGCTCTGGATCCGGCGCGCGTGACGGCGTTCTTCCTGCATCTGCGAGCGCGTGGCAAGGGCGGGGCGCCCTCGATCACGGTCAGCCTCAAGGAAGCGCCCGAGTGTTCCGCGACCTGCAAGCTGCCGCTGGGCATCGACCTGTCGGCGTTGCAGTGGGAGAGCTGGTTCGAGGGGAAGGACGTGCGTTCGCCAAGTGTCCGTGCCACCCCAACCGGCGAGCGAGAGTGGAAGCCAATTCGGCTGCCCAAGCTCTGGGAAGAGGAAGGGCTCACCTGGGTGCGGACGCGGTTCGTCGTACCAGCCGCAGGGAAGGCGGAGACGCTGCGCGTTCGGCTGCGGGCGGTGGACGATGGCGACGTCACCTTCGTGAACGGCCATGAGATCGGCCGGACGATGAGCTGGGATGCCCAGCGCGACTACCCGGTGCCACCCGACGCCGTTCGCTGGGGTGAGGAGAACGAGCTGTGCATCGCCGTCGACAACCCGAACGCAGGGGGCGGCGTGTACCGCGTGCCGCTGCTGTTGACTGTTGGCGACACGCTGCCGGCAGCCTCGGTCTTCCCCGAAGCAGCGATGCAAGAGGAAAGTGAGCGGGCGCGGCCGACTCCGCTCGGAGCACGCCTGCCCTTCCGCAAGCTGGTAGTGCGCGAGGGCGTGCTTCGCTATGCGGACGGCGGGGAAGTGGCGCTGTGGGGCGTCAACTACTACCCGCAGAGCTGGACGCAGTACGGCAGCCTGAAGAAGCTCGGCATTGACCACCGACGCTCCCTCGACGAGGACTTCGCAGACTTCGCGCAGATGGGGCTGGACATAATCCGCATCCACGTGTTCGACACCGAGATCTCCGCCGGCGACGGCAACCTGATCCGTAACGAGCACCTCGACCTGCTGGACTACTTGGTCGCACAGTGCGACAAGCGCGGAATCTGCTTGATGCTCACGCCGATGGCCTGGTGGTGGAGCCCCAGCGCGCGCCCCGACAGCTTCTCGCAGAACACACCGAAGCAGGCAATGTCGATGTGGGAGCAGAGCTGGGAGGCCCAGCGCAACTACTTGCGCCAGCTCCTGACGCACAAGAACCCGTACACGAAGCGGCGCCTGGTGGATGAACCGTGCCTGGTGCTGTTCGAGGTCATCAATGAGCCGACCTACTGGTCGTACGGCGACGTGACTACGGGCACGCCTGGGGAGACGCGGCTGAACGACGAGCTGTCCACTCGCGCGATGGAAGGCGTTCGCAAGAAGTGGCACGCGTTCGTCCCGGACGAAACGTGGCAGGCGCCGCATGTATTCGCCTACTTCCGCTACGACCTCGTTCGGCGCTACGTCAATGCGATGATCGACGCCATGCGCGCCACCGGCGCGGCCCAACCCATCGCGTACAGCAGTTTCGGCATGGCCGATGTGGATCTGGCGCAGGCCGTTGCCGACAGTAACTGCGACGCGATCACTATGAGTGCCTACCCCGGCGGGCTCCGCGACCTCACCGACGGCGAGAACTTGCTCAGCCAGTTGGGCAACGCCCCGTATGACTCGCGGTTTGCCGCCAAGGCGCGACTGGTCTACGAGTTCGACGCGCCGGGGACCATTCGCCGCGTCGGCATGTACCCGGCTCTTGCCCGGCATTGGCGCAACCTCGGCGTGCAGGTCGCCTGTCAGTTCCAGTACGACGCGCGCGCCATCGCCAACTTCAACCCGGACTGGGCGATCCACTACCTCAATCTCTGGCACACGCCCGAGAAAGCGGCGA
Source organism: Armatimonadetes bacterium CG06_land_8_20_14_3_00_66_21 (assembly GCA_002779825.1). Lineage (GTDB taxonomy): Bacteria > Armatimonadota > Abditibacteriia > CG2-30-66-41 > CG2-30-66-41 > CG2-30-66-41. The sequence continues at coordinate 2,092 of PEVN01000136.1, forward strand.
GCTTTCTCATCGGCGGCGAGGTGTTCCGCCGCCTGCCGCGAGGCGCCGAGTTCTCGACGCCGGAAGATGACCAGCTCTTCCCGCCTGGCGCCGTCAGCTTTCAGCGAAACGCCGCGCTCCTGTGTGCCGACGATTGCTACATGCAGGCACGCCCGACCGACTGGCAGCCGCTGCCGCTCCCCAAGTCGCCGAGGCACCTGGTATCTGTCGGTACGTGTCCGTACTTCGAGTACGAAGGCACCGGTGTGGCGGACCTACGGATCGACGACGGCGCGGCCGAGCTGCGGCTCCTGCCAGACGTGGAACGACGCAAGTATGGCCTGTCCGGGACTCCGGAGGACCCGCTGACGGTGCTGCACGAAAACGAACACCCCTTCCGTCTGCGGTTGGCCGACTGGCAGCAGGCACGCGTCGCGCGGAAGGAGCGGGACCAGTGGGTGCGCGTCGCGGGCACAGCCGGGGAGTTCGTCGCCCGGCCGGGAACGTATCGGTTCCTTCGACAGAACAGCAAGGAGATCCACAAATGAAGCTCCTGGTCGTGATCGCCGTAAGCCTCTGCTTCCTGCTTCTTCGCCGGCCTTTCCCGGCGCTGGCGGAAGAGCCGTTGACAACGGTCCGTCCGACGGACACCGGCGCCGTCCTCGAGAACCCCGGCATGGGCTGGGTGCTGCATTTCTACGACAATGTGCCGCAGAACTACGGCTCGAAGCTGGCGCCGTCGGACACGGTGGATGACTTCCCCGGGCGGACGGTGGTGTACTTGCGGATTCCATGGTCGGTTGTCGAGCCGGAGGAGGGCAAGTTCAACTGGGCAGTGGTCGACTCGCCCGGGCAGCGCTGGATTGCCAAGGGGAAACAGGTCGCGTTCCGGTTCAGTTGCAGCGAATCGTGGATGCGCTACGCCACGCCCAAGTGGGTGCAAGACGCGGGCGCCAAGGGCTACGACTTCGAGCCGGGCAAAGGCGTGACCGAGGGCGGACCGTTCTGGGAACCGGACTACGACGATCCGCTCTTCCTCGAGAAGCTGGACCACTTCCTGGCAGCGGCTGCCCAGCGCTATGACGGCAGCCCCGAGGTCGCCTTCGTCGATGTCGGCTCCTTCGGCGTCTGGGGTGAAGGGCACACCTATGCCAGCAGCCGGTTGGGCTTCTCTGCCGACACGGTGAAGAAGCACATTGACCTGCACCTGAAGCACTTCAAGCACACCTTGCTCGCCGCCAACGACGACTTCGTGTCGCAGGACCGCGGCGACTCGACCATCGAGTATGCCCAGCAGAAGGGGCTGACGCTGCGGGACGACAGCATCCTGGTGCAAGGCGGCAAGAACGCCTACTTCCATGCCGTAATGGCGCAGGCGTTCTGGCCGACGGTTCCGGTCATCCTGGAGAGCGAGCACTACGGCGGCTCTCGCGACCGCGGCAACTGGAAGGACGGTAGCCAGTACCTCCAAGCCGTTGAAGACTACCACGCCAGCTACGTCTCGATCCACTGGTGGCCGCGGGAGTTCCTGGAGGAGACCCGGGACCTCGTGGCGCGCATGAACCAACGGCTGGGCTACCGGCTGCGACTGACGGAAGCCGCGTGGACGACGGGGTCGCGTGCCGAAGGCGCCCTCCAGTTCACCTCGAAGTGGCGCAACGCCGGCGTTGCGCCCTGTTACCCAGGCGGCTTCCCGGCGCTGACGCTGAAGGACGCGAAGGGCGGGATCGCCGGAGTGTTCGTGGATGAGGCGTTCGATGTTCGCTCGCTTCCCGTGGCGCCGCCCGGTCAAGCCGCGACGCTCACCCAACAGGCGACCTTCACGTGCCCCTTCAACCTCGCGTCCGGCGCGTACGAGGTCTACGTCTCGATTGGGACGCGGACCGGCACACCGACGATTGCGCTGCCGTTGCCTGCCGACGATGCGCAGCACCGTTACCGCCTCGGTTCCCTGACGGTCCGCGGCCACTACGAGGTGCAGCTCGGCGCGTTGACGCAAGCGGGAGACCAATGGTTGCTGCCGCTGACGTGGACCATTCACGAGCCGCTTCCCGAAGGCGTCCAGCCCTTCTGCCACTTTGAGCAGAACGGCCGCATCGCATTCCAGGGCCAGCCCGCCGAGGGTGGTCCCCTCGCCGACCTGGCGAAGCCGGGCGCCGTCGACCTCGGCTGCACCTTCAGCGTGCCGGCAGAGGCGAAGGGCGGCACGTTCACCGTGAGGGTTGGGCTGTGGGACCCGGCGGAGCTCGGGAGACCGGACGAACGAATGATCCCCGACCACGGCGACCAGGAGCGGCGCGTGCTGGCCGGGACACTGACGGTTCCAGCGGAGGGAGTGCCGTCGCTGCAACGCCCTCAACCGGAACCGCGACCTTAAGGAAGCGGCCGCCGCCCCGACCCAGGAAGACGTGCGGCAACGTAGGGGCAGACCTGCGTGTCTGCCCTCGCCGGTGCGGGCACGCGGGCGCCGCCCCCGGTCCACGTCGTCAAAGGAGTTCACAACAATGCCAACCTTCGAGTACCGCTCCGTCATCCTCACCCCCCAGGACCTGACCGAACCTCGCTGGGTGCCGGCGCTGGCCGAGGCTGGGCTCAACACACTGATGCTGCATGCCGTCCGGCTGCCCTACGACATCGACGCGCTGATCAACTTCCGTAACAGCGATGTCGGCCGGAAGCTCCGCGACCAGTGTCATGCGCACACGATCGGGATCGAGTACGAGATGCACACTGCGGCGTGGCTTGTCCCGCGGATGCTGTTCAGGGAGAATCCGGAGATGTTCCGGATGGACCTGCAGGGCAACCGGACGCCTGACTGCAACTTCTGCGTGTCAAGCGAAGACGCGTGGGCGGTCTTCGACGAACGCGTTCGGCGGCTGGCCGTTGAGCTGCCTTCGGACACCGGGCGCTACCTGCTGTTCGGCGATGATGTGCAGGAGGGCGCCTGTCACTGCCCGCAGTGCGCTGCGTTGAGCGCGTCCGACCAGGCGCTGCTCTACGCGAATGCGCTGCTGCGCGGACTCCGCGAAGTCGATCCCGCGGCGCAAGTGAGCTACTTGGCGTACCACGCCACTCTGCGCCCTCCCGAGACTGTCGAGCCGGCGGAGGGTGTTTTCGTGGAGTTCGCCCCGATCCGCCGGTGCTACCGGCACGCCCTGGCCGACCCGGACTGCGCAGTCAACCGGCTGCAGGCACAGGCGTTGCGCGACAATTGCGCCTTCTTCAGCGAGTTCCCGCTGCATGTCACCGAGTACTGGCTGGATGCCTCCCGCCACGGCGGCTGGCAGCGGCCGGCGATCGAGTTGCCGGTGTCGCTGGACGTGCTGCGGCGCGACCTCGAGTTCTACGCCGAACAGGAGGCCTTCTCAGTCGCCACCTACGCGGTCATGTGCGACGCGGAGTACTGGAATCACTTCGGATCGCCGCCGTTGCAGGAGTACGGGCAGGCGCTGCTGGCCCGCTGACACCCGCCGCCGTCGCAGTCTCCGCAGGGGCCCGCGCGCGCCCGGCGAAGAGTAGGGGAGAGCGGGCGCCGACGGGACGCCGCATTCCACACCACAGGGGGAGTACACTCATGCATCACGATAACTTCGCGTTCATGGCTTCACTCGGTTACTCGGGCATGGAGCCGCAGCGAGTGGTCGATAGCCTGGCCGCCCTCGGCTACGGGGGTGTCGAGTGGACGCTCGCCCACGCTGACCCGGAGAGCAAGACGCCGGAGCAGTTGGCCGAGCTGATCGAGATTACGCTTCAGGGCGGCTTGGTGGCCAGCGAGATCTGCGTTCAGCAGGACTTGGTCTGCCTCGACGACGGCGAGCGGCGGCGGCGAATCGAGTTTGTGAAGGAGTGTCTGCGGGCGCTCTCCGCGGCCGGCGCAGACACGTTCAACCTGTTTACCGGGCCGGCGCCGTGGGTGCCGACGGCGCCGCGCGTCGGCAGAGACATAGGCGAGGGGCGGGCGTGGGCGCAGGTGCTGGAGGCGTTCGACGAGTTCGTCGCCGAAGCCGAGCGGCTGCAAGTGCACTTGGCGGTCGAGGGCGTGTGGGGTCACCTGTGCCACGACTACTACACCACCCGCCTGCTCATCGACCACTACAACTCGCCCTGGCTCGGCGTGAACTTCGATCCCTCGCATGATGTGCTGGCCGGCCGGCTGGACGTGGGCTGGATTGCGAAGCAGTGGGGCGACCGAATCAAGCACATGCACCTCAAAGACGCGGTCGGCATTCAGGAAGAGGGCAAGTTCGTCTTCCCGCTGCTGGGCGAGGGGAACGTGGACTGGAAAGGGCTGTTCACCGCGTTGGACGAGATCGACTACCAGGGCTTCCTGTCGGTCGAGTTCGAGTCGTTTACCTACCTGCGACAGGTGCTGGGCGACGACATCGAGGAAGCGGCGCGGCTGTCCATGGAGCAGATCAAGCGGCTGGTGCAACTGTGAATGCAGCGGTACAGGACCGCGAGGAGTTCCGCGTCTCCGCGGACGTCTTGCACGACTTCGAGGCGGCCTGCCGGTTGGAGTGGCTGGAGACCAACGGCATCGGCGGGCTGGCGTCGTCGTCCGTGATCTGCGCCAACACCCGGCGCTACCACTCGCTCCTCACGGTGACCACGCCGACCCACGGCCGGCTCGTGCTGCTCAACAAGCTGGAAGACGTACTCCATGTCCGCGGAGTCGCCTATCCGCTGTCGTGCAATCGCTATCCGGGAACGGTCTACCCGCAGGGTCACCTGCTCCTCGACGAGTTCCAGGCGCGACCGGCACCTACCTGGCACTTCCATCTCGGACCGGTCCGGCTCACCAAACGGTTGGCGCTGGCGCAGGGCGCCGACACGGTGGCCGTCGAATACACCCTCAGCGGCGACGCGGAAGCAGCCCTGCTGGAACTGCACCCGCTGCTGTCGTTCCGCGACCACCACTCGCTCACCCACGAGAACCAGGATGCCGCTTTGGACTTGGAGGTCGGCGGCGACGAGCTGACGGTACGGCTGTACCCCGGGCTCCCGGTTCTTCGCTTCGCCCACTTCGACGCCTTCGGACCCGTGCCGGACTGGTACCGCCATTTCGAGTACGCAGTGGAGCAGTACCGAGGCCTCGACTACCGGGAAGACCTCTTCTGTCCCGGTGCATTGACCCTTCGGCTCAAGGCCGGCCAGCGTGCAGGCGTCGTCGCGACCATCGAGGAAGGCGACCCTCCGCTCGCCGCAGACATTGTCGCGGCGGAAGTCGAGCGGAAGCAGCGGCTGGTGTCCACCTCCCCTGTGGACGCGCCGTTGGGTCGGGCGTTGACCGTTGCCGCGGACCAGTTCGTCGTGCGATTGCACGGCAAACGAACCACGATCTTGGCCGGCCATCACTGGTTCACCGACTGGGGCCGCGACACGATGATCTCGCTGCCGGGGCTCTGCCTGGCAACCGGGCGCCACCGGGAAGCTCGGGAGATCCTGGCAGCCTTCGCCGGTTTGTGCGACGGGGGCATGATTCCTAACCGCTTGCCGGAAGCCGACCAGGCGCCCGACTACAATACCGTCGACGCCTCGCTCTGGATGTTCGCCGCCGTACACGAGTTCGTGCAGGCAACGGGCGACCTGCAGTTCGTCCGCGAGAAGCTGTGGGACTGCCTCCGGTCGATCATCGACGGCTACCGGTTCGGTACCCGTTACCGCATCCATCAGGACGCGGACGGACTTGTCCTCGCCGGTGAGGCCGACACGCAGCTCACCTGGATGGACGCCAAGGTTGGCGGCTGGGTGGTCACCCCACGACCCGGCAAGGCGGTTGAAATCTGCGCCCTCTGGTACAACGCGCTCAGAACGACCGAAGACCTGGCTGTCCGGCTTGGGTCGGTCAGCCTGGCCGGGTTGGGCAAACAGGCCGAGCAGACCCGGGCTGCGTTCAACGAAGCGTTCTGGAACGCGGGCACCGGCTGCCTCTACGACGTGATCCGCAACGGCGAACGCGACCCCGCGATCCGCCCCAACCAGTTACTCGCAATCAGCCTGCCGTACCCGGTGCTGGACGAAGCGCGCTGGCAATCGGTGCTGGACGTGTGCGAGCGGGAGTTGCTGACGCCGGTCGGTCTGCGTAGCCTCTCGCCCAGCGACCCCGCCTACCGCGGCCACTACGGCGGCGACCAATGGCAGCGCGACGGCGCGTATCACCAGGGCACCGTGTGGGGCTGGCTCCTCGGCCCTTTCCTGTCCGCCTACCTGAAGGTTTACCGCGACGCCGGCCGCGAGCGGGCGCGCGAACTGCTGCGCGGCCTCGAAGACCACCTGCACGACGCCGGCCTCGGCACAATCTCCGAGATCTTCGACGGCGATCCGCCCCACCCACCACGAGGATGTGTCGCCCAGGCGTGGAGCGTGGCGGAGGCGCTGCGGGTGCTGGCGGAACTGCAGTAAGGAGGACTGCTCTGGTGAAGACGACCACATGCGGCTGCCGCTGGGGCAGAGCGCGCCTATTGGCGGCTTGTGTGTGGGCTGTTGCGAGCGCTGTCTGCGAACAGGGAGTGGCGCAAGAGACCGAGGTCCACCGTCGCGGCGGACGCGTCGTCCCGAGCTGCCAGCGCCGCTGCCGCTCCGGCGGCGTGCCCCAACTGGATCATCGTCCGGCTCAGCCGGCAACTGGAGGCGGCGATCTGGCTGAAGCTGGCGCAGCGGCCGGCGACGAGGAGGTTCTGCCAGCCTTTGGGGATCAGGCAGCGGAAGGGGATGCCGTAGGGGGCCTTCAGGTCGCCGGCGATGTGCTTGCTGCCGCTGCCGTGGACGTCCATCGAGTGATCGGCGAGGGCGATCAGGTCGGGGTGCGTCTGGTTCGCCAGGCCGGCCAGGAGGTCGTGCTGCGTCAGCACGTACTCGCCGACAACGCGGTAGCTCTCCCGGATGCCCAACATCGGCGCGAAGCTGTCGAGTTCGAAGTCGGCGAACGCTTCGTACCCCTGGAGCCAGTGCCAATGAGCCTGGACTCGGCGCCGGCATTCCTCCAGCGCCTTGTCGTAGCCCATGTCCAGCAGCGCCTTGCCTGAAAGGATGGCCAACGGGTTGACGATTCGGTCACCGTTCGGCAGACCGGATACGTGGGCGGTCTTGACCCACCCCTGCGCTGGCGGCTCGGGTGGCGCCTGGCGGGCGGGGTCTTCGCGCCTGCGGATTCGATAGCAGAGTGAGATGCCGTTGAGGACCATCTCGGGCTCTTCGGGTGCCGACGGTTCGTTGAAGCGGCTCTTCGGCTCGGGGCCGAGCATCATCTCGCACCCGAGCGCCCGGCAGACGTGAGCGCCGCCGGTGCAGTCGATGAACGTCTTCGCGTGAATCTCGTACACGGACCCGTCGTCTCCGCGCGCGGAGACGCTCACCACCAGAGGGCCCTGGGCCGCCGCCTCGATGAAGGTGGTTCGAAGCATGACCCGGCACTTGCCCGTCTCCCCGAGCATGTCTGTGACCACCTGGTGGAGCGCGGCGGGCTCGAAGACGCAAGCCCGCCAGTTCGGGTGGGGGGTGCTGGCGCGTGTCAACGACTGCTCGTAAGTGCCTTCCGGATCGGGCAGCCACAGCCCGAACGGCCCCTGTTGCCGGGCGCGGTTGTGGTCCTTGACAACGCACACGGCGTTCCTGGCCTGCAGCCGGTCGTAGATCTCGCGGCAGAGGCCATCGCCCGGCCCAGGCTCCCAGTTGCAGACGTACGCCTGCGTACTGGTGCCGCCCAGCCGATCCTGCTTCTCGACGAGCACCACCTCCGCCCCGCCCCGCGCGGCGGCAATCGCGGCGCCAACGCCGGCGCTGCCGCCGCCGAGGATGCAGACGTCGGTGGTGAGTTCTGTGAGTGCCATCGACGGTGTCACCTGAAGCAAGAGCGCAAGGAGCGTCGTCATTCTGGGGCGGACCTCCCTGTGGGAGAAGCCTGGGGCGCGACTCAGCGCCCGACGTCGTCCTGGATGAGCTGGAGCAACTCCTGCAGATCCTCCGAGGGCTCGGGGCACTTGTCGAGGTAGAGGTTCAGGTAGTGCTCGACCCCGAACTGCCCGCCCCGAGGAGGATTTGGGAATTGGCGATGGAGGTGTTTGAGCACTACCTTGCCCGAGACTCGCTTCGCCAAGCAATCGAGGTCGGCGTCTTGGAGTTCTGCGAAGTGCCTATCGAAGAGCTGCCCAAAGTCCTCGCCTGCCCCGAGGCTCTGCCCCCATGCCGCCAACTTCGCCCGAGGGTCGCGTTGACGCAGGGCCTCCAGAACGCGGACGTACTGCCGCTCTGCGTCGGGCGTCTTCTCAGCAGCCGAGCGATAGCGCCCGTTCCCGAACTTGATGACCCGGTTGTGGGCTGAGACAACGGCGCAGTCCCGGTAGGCACTCTCGATCTGCCTGGCAATCGCGTCGGGGGAGTCCCACCCCTCCGGGGGGCTGCCCTCCCGGGCAAAGACCAAGCCAAGCACGCTGAACCAACATCCCGGGTCGAGAAGGTAGTTCTCCAGCGTGTAGCGAGGCAATCGCAGAACGCCGTTCTCCGGGATGCCGGCGTACTGCGCCTCGACCACGTGGTCGTCCGCGAAGTCGCGGTCCACAATGCCGTAGAGGGCCAAATGCGGCTCTCGTTGCCGCAGTTCTCCGACTGCCGAGGTAACCTTGTCCCACCCGTCACTCGGGAAGAACGCGAATGTGGTTGCCCGGTCGCCGAACCACCGGCCGTAGAGGAACGGGTCGTCCCTGTCGGTCTCACCCTCCACCAGCACGGCGATGCCGCGACCCGTTCGGACCTTCACCTGCAGCGCGTCTACGGAAGCCGGCATTCCCCGTCCCTCGACTCCCCCGTGAACCGCTCAGGCGGATCATCCAGGTTGATGATCTCGCTCTCGGAAGCCGCCCGCATGATCTCCAGGGAGTGGGTGCACAGGATCACCTGTAGGTCTCTCTCTCGCGCCAGCCGGCGCAGGTGATGGACGACCGTGCGTTGGAGCGTGGGGTGCAGGCTGATCTCGGGCTCGTCGATGGCGATGATGCAGCCAGGCCGCAGGTGGCGTGCCAACTCGCCGAACAGGAGCAGGACCTGTTGCTCGCCGGAGGGGAGTTGGTCGAGGCGGACCATGTGGTCCGGGTTGCCGGGGTCCTCCGTCGCCCAGCCTGCCGTCACGTACACGCGCCCTTCGCGGATGCGAATCTTGCGCTGTTCGCCGAGAAGCGCTTGCACCTCGGCGACGAACTTGGACAGGTGCTCGCCGTTGCCGTCGTCGCGAGACTTGCCCTGCTCGAGGTCGAGGTAGTTCTGCCAGACCCAATGCTGTTCGAGGGAGCCGGACCATTCAGGCGGCGCGCTGACACGAACCACCCACTGAGGCTGCTGCTCTGGTGGTTGGAGCGGCCCACCTTGCGACACGCCCAACCGCCGGTCGTGAGTGAACACCAGCAACCCACCGTGGAGTTCCCTCTGGCGCAGCCACATTCTCGCGACTTCCCCCACCAGCACCACTAGTCCGCTCAGTTGACGCTGGCACTCCTCCTCTCCAGAGCTGGCACTCAGCAGACGGGCCTCGTCAGGGCCGGGCTGTGAGTCCAATTGCCACTTGAGGTGCTCCGCGTCAGCAGTGAGACGAAGCTCGCGCGCCAAATGTGGCGGGATGCGTCCCCTCAAGTCGCCTTCGTCGAGCCATAGGCCGCATCGGCAGCGGCCGGACACCGCGAACTCCTGGAGGATACCCGGCAGAGCTTGGCGGTTGCCGGACACCGCCAACTCTTGGAGGATACTGATACTTGGCGGAACTTGGCGGTCGCCATACGCCAGGTACCTCAGCAACCCCTCGATCGCCTCCAACACCGTCGTCTTCCCCGTCCCATTCGTGCCCACAATCACGGTCATCGGCCGCGGCTCATCCGTCAGTGGGTCTACGAACGAGATCACTCGCTCGCCACGGAAGCAGCGGAAGTCGTTGAAGATGAGTTCGCGCAGTTTCACCGGGGGGCTCCCCAGAATGCTGGCCGACAGCTTAGCTGCCCGTCCATTCTACCTACGCCCTGCGCGCAGAGCAACAGCCGGCCCCACAGACGAAGAAAGGCGCCCGGAGAGACTCCGAGCGCCTTGTAGTCGGTGGGAACTGGTCGGGCCGGCCAGACTCGAACTGGCGACCTCTTGAACCCCATTCAAGCGCGCTACCAAACTGCGCCACGGCCCGACTTCAGTCGATGAGTGCATTATAGCACTGGCGCCGGGGTGGGCCAAGGTGAAGGGCGGAAGGGGAGCAGGGCGGGCAGTGGGCACCCTCGTTTCTGCGGAGTAGAATAGGGCGCAAGCTGTGATGGCTGCTTAGGGGAAGCCGGAAGGAGTTGTGCTGCGAATGGAACACCTGACGATGGTAGCCTTCGGCGACTCGGTGACGAACGGCTCCGGCCGGTTTGGGGTGAGCGAGGGGCAGACGTTTCGGGCGGTTGCCGGCCGGCAACTCGGCGAGAAGCTTCAGCGCGAAGTGCGGGTGGTGAACGCTGGCGTGGATGGCGATATCACGCCCAACGCGATCAGGCGGGTGGATTCCGACGTGCTCGCGCACCGGCCGCAGCTCGTGACGGTGCTCTTCGGCGTCAATGACGCGGGCTACTACCGCCCCGACACGGACGGCTTTGCGGAGACGCCCCGAGTGGCGGAGCACGAGTTCGCGAACCGGCTGACAGACATCGTCGCTCGCCTCCAGTCGGGTGGAGTCAAAGTGCTGCTGCTCACCCCGCTGCCGATGAATGAGAACTACTGGGGAGCCCAACTTGCTCCCTATATCGAGAACGGGCTGAACTTCCTGGTGGAGCGTTACGCTGCCCGGGTGCGCGAGGTGGCCCGGCAACGGGGCGTACGGCTGGTGGACGCGTACAGTCACTTCCGCAATCTGGGCGACACGACCCGGATTGTGCCCGATGGTATTCACCCGAACGCGGAAGGGCACCGGCTCCTCGCGGAGCTGTTGGCGCCAGCGCTGGTCACCGCAGCGCAGTAGCCCCCGCCCCGACGCAGTCCCGTCCGGTGGCGGAGAGCGGAGTTTGCCATGGATCGCCTCGCCCTCGTGGCTGTTCTGTCACTGGCATTCCAGTCGGCCGACGCGCAGGATTGGCCGGCGAAGCCGGTCCTGTCGGTTGCGGTCCCTCTTAGTGCGGAGTGCGAGGCGCCGTATGCCCTCCAGTGGCAGGCGAAGCCGAGCGGGCGGCAGATGGTTGCCTTCGACTATGCTGACGGAGCGCCCTCCCACGTTCTGGTGGTGGAGGGCGTCCGAGCGGGCTTCTTCCGCGTGTCCGGCGGCGGGCTGTCCGGGATCGGGCATCCCGGCGTTGTGCCGGCGCGGTATCGTGCAGCGGAGTGCACGTGGACTTTGCGTCGAGAGGAGTGGCGCGCGGCGCTGCTGGTGAACGGCGCCGTTGTGGCGCGGCTGTACGCGCCGCCGTGCGGGAACGGCGTGTCCGTCAGCAAGTCGCTCTCAACGCCCTTGCCACGCTACCAGCCGTTGGGTGAACTGTCCTGGTCGGACGACTTCATGCGGGAAGAGCGGGGGCTGGGCGATTGGGCCCCGGTCAAGGGCAAGTGGCAGATCGCCGGTCTGGAGGACCCGCGTGCCGACCGGCGGCGAAGCGCCAACCCGTTCAGCCTGCAAGCCACGACGGACGACACGGGCGTCGCCTCGGCGGAGGCGGGCTACTGGTTCTGGGGCGACCGCCAGGCGTCGGTGGCCGTGAAGCCGTTGGACGCGCAGGCGATCTCTTTGGACCTGCTGGTGTCGGCCGACGGGCGGCTCGCGCTGACGTGGACGCGCGGCGTACGTGAAGGGAAGCTCCAGTGGGTGCTTGCGCCCGGAGGCGGCGAGACCGTGCTTGCCGAGCGTTCGGGCGGGTTCGAGCCGAACCAGTGGTACGCGCTCCGGGCGAGCGTGTCCGACGGGTTCCTCTCGGGGCAGATCGACGATGGCGAGCCGCTCGCGGCGAAGTGCGACGCGCTCGGGCAGGGAGCGTTTGGGCTGAGTGTCCGCGCGGCGCCGGAGGCTCTTGCCGCCCGCTTCGATGATGCCGAACTGCGCGCGGCCGAGGAGGTCCGTGAGGACTTCACCACGCCGGTCATCGGCAAGTGGACGGATTTGCAGGGCGCGTGGGTCACGGACCGAGAGCGGCACTGTCGGCGGCCCCTCCGCGATGGCGAGAGCCTCACTGCGGCCGGCGGCGCCGACTGGACGGACTACCGCGTTGAAGCCGACGTCACCTGGCCGCGCGGGGAGGATGCTCAGGCTGGGCTTGGCGTGTGTTGGGACCCGGCAACCCGGCAGGGGTATTCGGTGCGCCTCACTGCGGCCGGCACTGGGGTCGCGGTGGAGTTGGTGTGCAGTGACGGCGGCGGGGAAACTACACTGGCCCATCTGCCGGAAGTCCTGCTGCCTGTCCCGCTGCCTGAGGCGTCCCGGTTGTTCCTGTCTCGGAGCGAAGGTCGGTTGACTGGCGGCCTCGTGAACGGGCCGACGCTCACGGCGGTGCACGCCGGTCGGGACCGCGGCCAATGCGCGCTCCTGGCAAACGACCGCCGCGTCAGCTTCGAGGCGGTTACCGTGTCGTTCGTGCGGGAGGCACCGCCCGAGTTGGTGGTTGCGGAGCAGTTCACGCAGGAGGCGCTCATGTCCGGCTGGGCGACTCGCGCAGGCGAATGGCGTAAGGCGGCCGACCGCCACTGGGACTACCGGCTGCCCTTCTTCGGTGACGGCACGCTCTGGTGGACGTTGCCGCGCCACGCTGGAGAGAGTCGGGGAGAGGCGCTCACGCTGACCTTCGGCAAAGACGATTTCGTGCTCCGCCCTCAGCCGGGAGGCGACGGGTGGTCGGTGGCTTCGTTCTGCGGCAAGCCGCCGGAGCGCCCAACCGCGATTCCCGCGGGCGACGTGCTCAAACTGACCCGGTCCGGCAGCGTCATGGCGCTGTCGCGGGGAGCCGCCCCGCTCTGCTGGCGGGAGACAGAACCCGGCGGTGCCGCCCTTTCGCTCACCGCCGCCGGCGACGCGGAGCCTGACTTCAGCGGCTTTCTCGTCGCGTCAACCGACTGGCTGGACGATACGTTCTCCCGCGCGCCCGTCAACTGGCGCGTGCAACGCGGCGTCTGGGACACGATGCAGCGGTGGACGTGCGGGCCGTCGTGGTCGTTCTTCGGCGGCACGCACCCGGTCAGCCCGGTGATCTGGAGCAAGCACTCCTTCGATGGCGACCTTGTGCTGGAGCTCTTCGCTGGCACGCAGATGGAGCAGGTGGAGGGCGACATCACTCCGACGGACCTCAACGTCACCATCTGCGGCGACGGCCGCGACCTTGGGAGCGGCTACAGCTTCGTCTATGCGGGAATGCGACAGAAGGCGAACCGGCTCTACCGGCGCGACAAGCTGTTGGCCGAGACGGAATACAAGCGGCCGTCGCGGGTGTCCGCGCACACCGGGTGGTTCCGCGTGCGGGTGGAGAAGCTGGGTCGCGAGCTGAGCCTCACCGTGAACGACGACCTCGTGCTCCGCGCCACCGACGACGAGCCGTTGCCTGGCGGGCGGATTGCTTTCTGGAGCTACCTCGCCAGCCCCATCCTGGCTCGGGCGCGGGTCGCCGCTGCGTCGCACCGATTCGCGCCGCCGGTGGCGGGCGAACGCGCCGACTCTGCGCCCGAGCCGCCCAGCGCCCCGGTTGGTCTGCCGCTGAAGTGCGACTTCGAGGACTCGATGGGACCGTTCCGCGACCGCAACCGACCGGAGGGCGCGGACCTTCGCCTGGACCGGACGCAGGCACGCGCCGGAGACCGCTGCCTGCGCGTCACGAACCTCGACTCCGGCGGCGACTTCTCCGTGTGGATCCTCGACAGCCCGGTCGTCTGCAATGAGCTGCCGGTGCTGTCCTTTGACTACTGCGTGCCGGCTGAGATCAAGGTGAACTTCTACCTGCGCCTTCAGGGACGTTGGCGCGAACTCGGCTTCACCGCGCCGATGGCGGACAAGGCCGACAACCTGGGCGCCATTGCCGGCGTCGTGACGGACGGTGAGTGGCACCACGCCGAGTTCCGCTTCAGCGAAGCCCGGCTGAACGCCAGCAAGCTGAGCGCGCCGCTGGAGATCGAGGCGCTGGCGCTCACCAGCCCCGCGGAGCCGTACCTGCGCTGTGGCGTGCTGGGGAACCCCGCGGGGTGCACGTACTACTTGGACAACTTCGAGCTGCGGCTGCCAGCAGCCGGCGACGCTGACCCGAACAGGAGAGGTGCGCGATGAACGGAATAACCCTGGTGTGGCGGAGCGGCACTGAGGCGGGACAGGGGAAGGGTGGAAGGCTGGAAGGATCATGGAAGGGCGGCGACTCCGCAGGGTCGATCTGTCTTGCAGCCTTCCACCCTTCCTTCCTTCCATCGGCCCCCGTCCGCATGCAGCTCCTCACCTGCACGACGGCGTGGCTTGCACTCGCGGCAGCGTTGTGCCTCCTTCGCCCTGCCGGGGCGCAGCCGCCGCCGGAGAAGCTCGCCGTGAAGGGGCAGGTCGTGAATGCGCTGACCGGCGAGCCGCTCTCGGGGGCGCGCGTCATTGTGTCGAGGCAGAGCGACAACGCGACGCGGTCCCTCCAGAGGAATGCCGACACCGATGCGGAGGGTCGGTTTGCGGTGGAGGACATGCCCGAAGGGCGGTACGGTCTGTCAGTTAGTTGCGCGGGCTTCGCCAGCGCTTCGCAGAGCCTGGATCTTAACCCCCGGTCGGAACCGGTCGTGCTCAAGCTAACGCCGTTTTCGACGATCCGCGGCACAATCCGCAGACCGGACGGCGCGCCGCTGGCGTTGGCAGAAGTGGCTCTTCAGGTCCACCGAACCAGCCAGGAGAAGTTGGACCAATTCATGCCGTTCGGTGCCGGAGGCATGCGGCGCTCCCAGGTCACGACTGACGACGAAGGGCGGTACCAGACCAGCGCGGAGACGGATGGCGAGTTCCTGGCGTTCGCGCTCTGCGTCGACGTCGGGCTGGGCACCTCAGCACTGCACACCTGCCCGGCTGGAGGGACAGCCGAGGGCGTCGACATTGCGCTGACAGCCGGACAGAGAGTCCGGCTCAAGGTGCTGGACGAAGCAACCCACCAGCCGCTGACGGATGCCTGGGTGTCCCTGACGGCAGGACCGTACAGCATGTTCGCGATGGGCTCCTTCGGCAACGTCCGCAAGCGCGCCGTTAGCGGCGAGGCAACGTTCGCAGGACTGCCCGCTGGGTCTCACCGCGTCAAGGTTGAGTGCCCGGGCTACGGCGACGTGCAGTACGGTCAGGTGCAGTTGTTCCCCGGCCAGGAGGAACGACTGCTCACTGTTGCGCTGCGCCAGTCAGGGCCATTCATCACCTGGGGCGGCCGGGTGCTCAACGCCGACACGAAGCCCGTCCCCAACACGGAGGTGCAGTTTGTGGTGGTACCGGCGATGGAAGCGGGCGCGGGCAGGGTGCGCGCGTACAGCCTGTTTCGAACCACCGAGGCCGACGGGCGGTTCAGCCTCGGGCTCCCTTCCGAAGGTCCCTGGACGGTGTGGGGTCTCGCCCCCGGCCTCGGCATTACCAACGAGACCAACGTGGCGGCAATCAACGGACGCACTTCGGAGACACTGCTCCAGTTGGCGGCCGCCTGCGCGGTCGGCGGGACGGTGACCGACGAGGACGGCCAGCCGCTGGCCGGGACGAAGGTCCGGATCCTCCGGCTCGTGCAGGCAGGGACGTACATCCGCGATTGGCCCCAGGAGTTCGCCGTCACCGACAAAGCCGGCCGATACGGCTTTGCGGAACTGCCCTCAGGTCCCTACTGGCTAAGCTTGGAATCGCGCGGCGCGGGCGGGCAAATGTGGAAGTCCCTGTTTCTCAAGCCGCACCAGCGGCTCGCCGACCAGGACTTCCAGGTGGTCAGGGAAGGCGCGACAGTGACTGGGCGCGTGTGGGAGCCGGGCAAGAAACGCGCCATGGCAGACCTCACCGTCTACGTGCTCCTGCTGGACCAGCCGCACCTACCGGCGCACGTACTGTGGTCGACCACAACCAAGCTCCGGAATGGCGCCTTCCGCTTGACGCACGTCCTGCTGCGGTCCGGCTACCTGCTGCTGCTGGGGTGGGAGCCCGGGTACGCCTTCACCGACCGGCTCGCGCTGGACGAGCAACGCCTTCAGGACAACCTCGAGCTCGAACTACAGCCCGGTGGCGTGCTCTCCGTGCCCGCGACGAGCAAGCGGGCCCCGACCCTCTCCGTCAGACTCGCCGACGGCACGCTCGAGCGCCTCACCGCGCCGGGCGGACGCAACGGGGACCGCTACGACTTCAAAGGGCTGCCGCCCGGCGAGTACTGGCTGAGCTGGCCGGGCGCCGAGGAGAACGCGGTGCAGTGCGAAGTGAAGGCGGGCGAGACGACGCAGGTGAAGCTGCCGAGGGTGGAGTGAAGCGGATCCGTTGAGCTGCCCAGTCCTCAACAGATCCTCGGCAACTGGTCGCCCGATAGCATCTCAACCAGCCGCGCGCCGCCCATGGTCGTTCGGAGGCGGACGCTGGGGCGAGCGGTCTTCTCGACTGCGCCAAGGGTCTGGGCTTGCCTGCCGAACGGGTGTGCCCGTAGAACCGCGAGCGCCCTTGTCTCTTCTTCGGGTGCCACAACAACGACCACTTTGCCTTCGTTGGCGACGTAGAGCGGGTCGAGACCGAGGGCGTCGCAGAAGCCGCGGACGCTCTGCGAGAGTGGCAGGGCTTGTTCGTCGATTACGAGGGACAGCCTGCTGGACGCAGCGATTTCGTTCAGTGTGGAGGCGATGCCGCCGCGGGTTGGGTCGCGGAGAAAGCGGACGCTGGGGCACTCGGTGAGGAGCGACTCGATCATCCCGTTCAACGGAGCGCAGTCGCTCTCCAGGGGCGACTCGAACAAGAACCCCTCGCGTTGGGCGAGCACGGCGGCGCCGTGGTCGCCGAGGGTGCCGCTGATCAGGACTCGGTCGCCGGGGCGGATCTGCTCAGTACCCAGTGCTCGTCCCGCGGGGACGAAGCCCACCCCGGCGGTGTTGACGAACAATCCGTCTGCCGCGCCGTGTTCGACGACCTTTGTGTCACCGGTGACGATCTCCACGCCTGCTCCCTCGGCTGCGGCGGCCATCGAGTCCAGCACCCGTTCGAGCGTCTCGACCGGCAGCCCTTCTTCCACGATCAGCGCGCAGGACAGGTACTTGGGCTGCGCGCCGCTGACGGCGAGGTCGTTCACGGTGCCGCACACGGCAAGCCGCCCGATGTCGCCGCCGGGGAAGAACAGCGGCTTGACGACGTAAGAGTCGGTGGTGAATGCCAGGCTGCTGGCGCCGTTGTCCGCGTCGAGCAACGCCGCGTCGTCGAGCCGCGCCAACAGTGGGCTGCGGAAGCGCGACAGGACTCGCTCGGAGATCAGTCGGTGCGAGAGCAGCCCGCCGCTGCCATGCGCCAACAACACGCGGTCGCTGTCGGCGGCTCGGGTTGGGGTTGTTGGCGAGGGAGAGCGATTGTGCATGGGGGCAGCTCACGGTTGCGGCTACGGGGCGGCGTAGCGGTAGTGGGTCGCGCAGGTGCCTTCGCTGGAGACCATGCAGGGGCCGATGGGCGTTTCCGGGGTGCAGACCGTGCGGAACAGGCGGCAGTCGGCCGGCACGTGCGTGCCCTTCAGCACCTGACCGCACAGGCAGCCGGCGTGCTCGCGCGCGGGTTCGACTTCGACGGGGAGCTGTGCGGCGGCATCGAAGCGTTCGTATGCTGGCGCGAGGGCGAGGCCACTTTCGGGGATGACGCCCAGCCCGCGCCACTCCGCATCGCTCGGGACGAATACGCGGTCGAGGAGCTGCTGGGCGACGACATTGCCCTCCCACGTGACGGCGCGGGTGTACTGGATCTCGACCAGAGCCTTGCCGGCGACCACTTGGTCCACCAGCATCGCGATTCCCTGCAGGACATCCAACGGCTCGAAGCCGGCGACCACGCACGGCAGACCGTGGTCCTGCGCGAGGAACTGGTAGATCTGCGCGCCGGTGATGACGCTCACGTGGCCGGGACAGATGACGCCATCGAGGGACAGGTCGCCATCTGCAGCCAGTGCCGCCATGGGCTTGGGCATCGTCTTGTTCCCGGCAAGCAGGAAGAAGTTGCGCAGGTCCCGCTTGTCCGCTGCGGCCACGGCCGCGGCGAGGGTGGGGGCGGTGGTCTCGAACCCGACGGCCAGGAAGACCACCTTTCGGTCGGGGTGCTGCTCTGCGAGGGCCAGCGCCTCGAGTGGCGAGTAGGCAACGCGGACTTCGGCGCCGGCGGCGCGC
>PEVN01000136.1:20377-22291 GCA_002779825.1 Armatimonadetes bacterium CG06_land_8_20_14_3_00_66_21
GGACTTCGGCGCCGGCGGCGCGCTCTCTTTCGAGTGTGGACGTCGAACCGGGCACGCGGATCATATCACCGAAAGTGACAACGATCACGTCGGGGCGGCGCGCCAGGGCAATGGCGTGGTCCACGTAGCTGTTGGGGGTGACGCAGACGGGGCAGCCGGGCCCGGACAGCAGCTTGAGATTGGGCGGCAGGAGGTCGCGGAGTCCGGCCCGGAACACTGCAACCGTGTGCGTCCCGCAGACCTCCATCAGCGTCGCTTGGCGGTCGCCCAACCGTTCGTGAATGCGTTGCGCCAGAGCGCGGCCGACGGCGGGGTCTCGGAACTCGTCGACGTACCTCATGTCTCCCCCTGCCGACTCTCCTCGGCCGCAGCCAACTCGGCCAGCTCGCGGAAGAGGGCCAACGTCTCCTGCGCTTCCTGCTCGTCCAGCTTCTGGATGGCGAACCCGGCGTGTACAATTACGTAGTCGCCCAAAGCGGCCCCCTCGACCAGCGTCAGGTCGGTCGGGTACTGCACGCCTCCCATGTCCACGATGCCTTCGGTGGGCGACGGCAGGTCGATGATCTTCGCCGGGACCGCGAGGCACATGTCAGACTTCGTCTTTCTTCAGGAGCGCATCGGCAATGAGCGCCTGACCGACCGCTAACCCCCCGTCGTTGCAAGGAACTTGCTGTTGGAGGAAGACGCGGAGACCTCGCTCCTCCAGGCGCGGGACCAAGTGGCGCAGCAGCAGTGCGTTCTGAAAGACGCCCCCACTCAGTGCGACCTCGGTGACCCCGTGTTGGCGGCTCAGGGCGGCAGAGGCTTCCACCATCGCCCGCGCCAGTGAGGCGTGGAACCGGCCGGCGATCTCCTCTGTCGGCACGCCTCGCAGCAGCTCGTCCACGATTGCGGCGACCAACGGCCGAGTATCGAGCTGCAAAGGCTCGCCCGGCCGGAGCGGAAGTGGGTAGGATGCCGGTGACTCCGGGATGGCGTGCATCTCCAACTCGATGGCAGCCTGCCCTTCGTAGCGGACGGAGTCACGCAGGCCGAGCAGCGAGGAGACGGCGTCGAACAACCTGCCGGCGCTGGAGGTCAAGGGTGCGTTGACGGCGCGCCGGATCATCTGGCGGACGAGGTTGGTCTGAGTCTCGGGCCAGCGTCGTGCTAGCGCGGCAGGTAGCTCAGCGTCCGGGTCGCCCTCCACCTCCAGCAGGTGCGACAGCGCCATCCGCCACGGCTCTCGGGTGGCCGCGTCGCCGCCGGGAAGGGGCACGTTGCGGAGGTGGCCGACGCGACGGAACTTGTCGGCAGTGCATATCAGGAACTCGCCGCCCCAGACCGTGCCGTCTGTCCCCAACCCGAGCCCGTCGAACGCCAGCCCGAGCACGGGGCCGCGCAGTCCGTGCTCCGCCATGGCGCTGGCGACGTGGGCGTGATGGTGCTGCACCGCGACCAACGGCACGTCGGTGAACTCCTGCGCCACGCGCGTCGAGACGTAGTCCGGGTGCAGATCGTGCGCGAGGGCTTCCGGCGAGAGGCGGAACAACCTGCAGAAGTGGTCGAGCGCCTCGCGGTAGTAGTCCGCAGTCTCAGCGTCCTGCAGGTCGCCAATGTGCTGGCTCAGGAAGAGGTAGTGCTCGCGGGAGAAGCAGAAGGTGCTCTTCAGCTCGGCGCCGCACGCCAGCACCTGGCGCAGTTCGAAGTTCACCCGGACGGGGAACGGTGCGTAGCCGCGGGAGCGGCGGAGGATCATTTCGTGATTTTGGATTTTGGAGTTGCGATTTGGCGAGCGACGCGGTTCGTAGTTCCGCCTTCAGGCGGGCAGTGGACGGTGGGTGGAGACGGCCCGCCTGAAGGCGGAACTACGAACGCGATCTTCGCCACCGAGTCATCGCACCGCATGTGGATTTCGCGGTTGTGCAGGAGGAA
>PEVN01000245.1 GCA_002779825.1 Armatimonadetes bacterium CG06_land_8_20_14_3_00_66_21
CACGTCGGCATCGTCCGGCCGCAACGGAACCGGTAAGCGCGGCAGCGGGTCGCGGACGCTCAGGCGGAGAACCTCATATCCGCCCGGACGCGCACAGCGACGAGTGCAGATGAGATAGTCCGCCGGCCCCTTGTCGGCCACCAACAGCGCGGGCGCGGCGACGGTGTGCGCCCCGTGGCGCAAGCGGTCGAGCTCAACCAGATTCGTGGAGCTGTTCAGCGTCTCGTTCTGCTTCGTGCGATACTCGCTCTGTCCCTGACCAGGCGTCTTGTTCCAGGGACTCAGGACCTCGATGATCGTGATGACTTCGTTGCCGTCCGTATCGCAGATCGCGAGATAGGGCTCGCGGATCTGCTCGACCTCGGTCTCCGTCACCCACTCCGGCTCAGCCACGGCAGTGCGTGGCTCGCCCACGGTCACCGCCACGCCGCCACCAGAGTCTTCCCAAGGAGGGCGTTCGGGTTCTGTCTGCGTGATGACGAAGACGTCTGGAGAGCGAAGGCGCTCGATGGGCTCGAGGTACACCCGCTCCTCGATCACCGCCACGTACCGCGGACGCAGTCGAGGCTGGAGATCCTCCTGGATCCTGGCGATCAGCCCCAGGTGGAAGCCGGACCATCGCGCCGGCCGTTCGAGATACGGGTCCATTCCCGGGAATGGGCTGGGCATGCCATCACACCCTTTCGGTGCCCCGGATCACCCGGCAATTGTAGGGGTCCTGGCTGGCTGCGTCAACAGCGCCACGCCACGCGGGTGCTCCGGATGTATGCGCAACGAGACCACCTCAAACGGCCTCAGGCGCAATCGCACGGCGGCGCCATCGAGGCCCAGCTCGACGTCCTCCGACCTCGCCCCCTCCAATAAGTCCACGGTCTCTATGGAAGCGGGCAGCGCAGCAAAGGTCAGCGTGGCGTCTGCATGGGATCCGTGGGACTCGTAGAGGCGGAGAATGAGACCGTCTCCGTCTTCGGCCGGCTTGACGGTGTCGATCACCACTGCCTCGGAGTCACACCGCACGAGGGCGAACTCGGCAGGCAGTTCGCCGCCGGCCGGCTCCGCTTCGACGGCGATCACCGGCACATTCAGCTCTGCCGCGGCTCGAATGACGCCAGCCTCCTGGAACGTCCCCGCGTGGGGCAGCAGTGAATAGGTGAACTCGTGGCGCCCCTGATCGGCCCGCATGTGTGGCGACTGGGCGCTCTTCACGCAGGTCAGCCGAATGACGCCGTCCCTTATGTCGTGGCCGTACTTGCAGTCGTTGAGCAGCGAGACGCCGTAGCCGTGTTCCGACAGGTCCACGAACTGGTGCCCGCATGCCTCGAACTTGGCCAAGTCCCACGAGGTGTTCCAGTGAGCGGGGCGCTTCAGGTGGCCGAACTGAATCTGGTAGGTCGCGTCGGTCGCGCGCACGTCCACCGGGAAGGCCACCTTCAGCAACTGATGATGGTCGTGCCAGTCGATCACTGTCTCGAAGTCGATCCGCGGGCCACTGGCGTAGAGCGCGATCCGCTGAGTAATGACGCTCTGCGGCCCCTCGCCGACGGGCGGCATGCGCCACACCAGCTCGACGGCCGCGCGCGCGCCGCCCCGCTCAATAACCTCCACGGAGACGCACTCCGGTCTGGGCAGCGGGTACTCCTGGTAGTACAGGTCGACGTCCCACGCTTCGTGGGCCAAGGGGCGGTCTTCGAACACTTGCCAGTCGTTGGCCGCGCCGCCGGTCGGCAGCACGTCGCGGCTGTTGAGGCGGTCGTAGAGGCGCGCGACTCGGCCCTGTTCGTCGAGGTGCAGTTCCCAGAATCGGTTGGTCAGCTCACGGCCGCAGGTGCTGACCCAGGGGGCGTCAGACGGATCGGACGGATCCGACCGATCGGACGCATCGCCCGCCAACTCGACAACTGCCCAACCTCCCGCGGGAACAGTGACGCCGTCGCGCCAGGAGCCGTCCGGCATCCTCACCGGGTCCGTCCGGTCCCACGACAGTGTATTGAACAGCACCACCGGCTTTGCGAACCCGGTGGTGTCAATCTTCGCACAGAGCGCGTCCACCGCTCCGGCGATCATCTCCCGGCACTGTGCCTCGATGGCCTCCTGCATCGGCCGGATCTCGTCGTCGTACACTTCGCCGACAGACGATCCCGGCAGGATGTCGTGGAACTGCATCAGCAGCAGGTCTTCCCACATTGCGTCCAGCTTCGGCTTGTCCAGGGCGAAGCCGTGCGGGGCGGCCAAGCTGGCTAGCCACTCGACGTTGTGCAGGTTGATCTCGTTCTTCCGGTTCGCCCGCTTCAGCCACGCCTGGGTGGTGTACGTGCCGCGGTGGTACTCCAGGTACAGCTCGCCGTCCCACACGGGCAAGTCGGCGGCCCGCGAGACGACGCGGTCAACCAGCGCCCGCGCAGTCTCGAACTTCACCTTCGGCATCTCCGAGGGCATCGGCATCGTCGCCAACCGGTTGGCGCTCTCGAGCATTTCCTCCGTCGGCCCGCCGCCGCCGTCCCCGAAGCCGAACGTCAGCAGCGGATCGATCAGCAGCGACTTCTGCCGGTACTCCTCCCAGTTCCGTTTCAGCTCGGCGGCCGTCATCATGGCGTTGTAGGTGAGGAACCAGGCGCCGCACGGCGTGGTGATGAAGTGGGTCGGCACTTCCGTCCCGTCGAGACCGCGCCATCGGAAGGTGTCGTGGGGGAAGCGGTTGTACTGGCTCCAACTGATCTTGCTGGTGACGAAGGCGTCCACGTTAGCCAGCTTCATCAACTGGGGCAACGCGGCCGTGTAGCCGAACACGTCGGGCAGCCACAGGAAGCGGCTGTCCACCCCCAGCTTCTCGCGGAAGTACCGTTTCCCGTAGAGCAACTGCCGGACCAGCGATTCGCCCGAGGGCAGGTTGGTGTCGGACTCCACCCAGAAGGCGCCCTCCGCCTCCCAGCGCCCCGCCTCGATCTGCGCGCGCATCTGGTCGAACAGCTCAGGCGCGTCCTGTTCCACCCACTTGTAGGCCTGCGGCTGCGACTGGAGGAACACCCAGTCGCCGTACTGGTCCAGCAGCCGGCACTGCGTGGCGAAGGTCCGCACGCACTTGTGCCGCGTCTGCTTGATCGGCCAGAGCCACGCCAAGTCGATGTGCGCGTGGCCGACGCTGACGATCTCCGGCACTTCGGCGGCGCCCTGCATTTGCCCCATCGCCGCGTCGAACGCCTCCTGCGCAGAGGCAACGGAGGCGTAGAAGCCAGCCGACTCCGGGTCGCGTCGTTCCGCGCGCGGAAGCGGCACCTCGATGTGCTCGCGGAGGTTCGCCGCGTGGCAGGCGGCCTCGACGGCGCCGAGGAGCTTCGTGCGGGCAAGCGACGTCTCCGAGAGCTGCTCTGCTACATCCAGGGCTACACGCAGGTCGTGGAACAGCTTCTCGGTAGCCGCGTCTACCCACACCACCTCGAAGGCTGTCAGCACGTGCCGACACGCGCACCGGGCGGCGAACAGGACCGCCCGCACGTCGTACTCCCTTCCCAGCTCGAATGGGTAGCGCAGTTGGCTGTGCTGTTTGTCCAGCGCCCCCCACCGCTCGCCGTTGATGAACACCTGTCCCTCTGGCCCGGCAGGGGTGTTGTCGCCTCCGGGGTCCTCCAGGTAGCGGATGTCGGAGCCGACACGCACGTCGAGTGCCCCCGTTGCCCAATGCTCCGGCACGCGCACCGTGCCGCGGAACGAAGTCCACTGCTGCTTCGCGCCCCACGGCTCGCCAGGTCTCGTCGGCTGC
>PEVN01000487.1 GCA_002779825.1 Armatimonadetes bacterium CG06_land_8_20_14_3_00_66_21
GGCGGCGTTCTGGCGATTTGCACGTTTTCGGCGGCGCTCTGTGAAGACGCGCCGGCTAACCGCGGGCTGGTGGAGGCGCTGGACGGCATCGTGCGCGAAGCGTGCGATTACTGGACCGAGGGGCAATACTCGGCGATGCACGCGATGCTGGTCCAGTCCCTGGGCGCGCCGGGCCTGCGCAAGCTTGCAGACGAGGAACGCCAAGTCCTCTTGGATTCGTTCCGAGTGCGGGTCGAGGCGCTATGGGACTTGCGAGAATCGTCGCTGAAGTTCCAGATGATGGTCGCCGACCTTGGCTGGCGATTGCAGTCCTTCCTCGAGCGCAAACCGCTTGATGAACAGCTCAGATCGCGGATCTGCGAGCAGGCCAAGCACATCTTGACAGATACTGCCGGTCTTACGCGTCCGTGGTCGGGAAAACCCTTCGAATGGTTCATCGACGAGATGCTTCGGGAAGCGCAAGACTTGGTGGACAAAGACGCGAGCGATCCCCTCTCTCTCGGGCTCAGGCGGTTGCTGACCAAGGCGGAAGTCAAGGACCTCAACACCCGAATGGCGACCCGCTGGCAGGAAGAGCAGCGTCTCCTGGAGGATCGCCTTCGGTGGCTCTCAGGTCTGAAGTTCTCCAACACGAAGTCCATGCTGGCAACCGCCTCGGAGACTGTGCTATGTCGCTTTCTCGCCGAAGCCAGAACGTGCATTGAGGGCTGCACCGTGCCGCAGCCCTCGGCTGCGCTGAGGGAGCTGTCGGCGAAGGCCGCGGCGGAGCTGCGGGCCCGGGCGAACCGGCCGGCCCAGAGGACGGATGAGGCAGACCCGGTGAGACCCTTCATGGGGACCTTGACGGAACCGTACCGGTCGGCCATTCGGGAGACCGAGCTGTCTCTGACCACGCTCGATCTGGCGTTCCTACTGCGATGGTGCGAGGGGGGTGAGGTGGCGTTCATTCCGTAGTGCGGGGGCCTGTCAGTCGGTGTTGCTCACGGGGGGCCAGATGACAAGTCGTTTCAGAAGGAGGCAACGAAGATGCATAGGACGTTTTCAGTATGGAATGGTGTCTCAGCGTTGGCGCTCTGCCTGGGGCTGCAGACGACGACATACGCGGCGGGGTGGACCCGCCATGATGAGGTATGGGACAACGCCAGTACATACCTGGCATGGAGCGAAGCCCAGTACGCTTTCGGTACGGCCTCGGGCAGCACGCAACCTCCGCACGCGGGGGCCACGGGACTCGTGTATAACCTCCCGAACAGTTGGCCTGACGCCTATTGCTGGGTGGATGCTCGGGCAAGAGGCGGATGGATCCTAGCCGTATTCGTCTATGACGGAATGGACCCGGGCACCTGCCCCACCACCACCCACTTGGACTACCAGCACGTGTGCGACTTCCACGCCTTTGCCGCGGGCGAGAACAGCCGGGCGGAGGCATGGACGCACATCACGGTCGACCCGGAGACAGGTGAACCGGTGGCAGTGGACCCCTTCTACGCATTCGCCCCAGTGGGCACGGGGGACCCCGTCCCAGAGCGGGAGGACGGGGCGAACGTTATCGAGTACGACCCTGACGTTCCCCCGAACAACTGCAGCACCTGGTACTATGAGTGGTCTTACCGGAGATTCCGGATCTACGCGGGTGATCCCGACAACGAACAGATGCATGGCGATCATGCGGTCAACTCGCAGTACTTCTACCAGCATGGTGCGATCCTCCCCAACGTGAACTGCGACTGGTGCGACGAGGAGGTTGGGTACTGGGACGAGCTAAACCAGCGTTGGGTGTCTGGCAGAGGGTTCTACTACCCCTACGGGGATGGCATGGGGGGGGAGCCATCCGCGGTAACGATTGCGTGGAAAACAGGAGGCGGATCAGCTTCAGGCGGGGCCCAGACAGGTAGCGTCCTCTCGTATGGCGCCAACTGAGCGACACGACGAGCAGAGCAGGCGACACCCGGGCACCGGCCCCGGGCACCGGCGTCGCTGGAAGTCAGGAGAGAACATCGGTATGTGCACTCTCACTCCTCCGCCAAATCGGTGGGTTTTAGGGGTGGTGTTGCTTGCCTCGACTTGGGTCGGGGCTGGCGACTACGACTGGTCTCAACGCTATGGCGATGGCGCCAACACGAACACTTCCCCGTGCTGGCTGCAGCCGCCGTTGGTGGAGGTGTGGCGGCAGGGGCTGCCTTCCTATGCGGGGGCAAGCGTGGCCGCGAGCGGCGTGTGGTGTGTTCCCCTGCGCAGCGGTCCTACCCGGGTGGCGGGCATCTCTGCCGCCACGGGCATTGGGCTGTGGGGGGTCTATGATGTCCATGCCCTCGGCGTGTCCGTTGTCGGGGATCGAGTGTGTGTCCAGCTTCAGGCCCCGGGCATCGCCCGAACACCACTGCGGTTCTTGGATCTCATGACCGGATGCTCCGACAGGGGAGCGCCTCCTTGGGCGGTCTCCTTCCGTGGGGACGCCGCAGGTCTTCTCGACTCCCCTGTGGCCACCGTTGATGACGATGGCACACTGCTCCTCTCAAGCCGCCGGTGGGTCGGCGTAGTGTCATTGGCGCAGGGAGCCTGGAGATGGCAGGGGAGCGTGCGCGCTCTGATGGCATTGATGTCCAACGCGTCCCCCGACGGGATCCCCGGAATGCTGCATCCAGCCAACCAGATGCTGGATCGGGTGAAGCCAGCAACCGACGGACAGGTTGCGGTCATTGGCCCCTATAGTGGCTGGCTCATGGGCTTGGGAAGCCTCGACGGACGTCCCCTCTGGCTTGAGCGCCCCGGAGGGGAGTCTGTGCCCTTCCGGAGTGTATCGTCTGGGTTAGGCGCGTACTCCGCCCTCAAGCCAGGCCTTGAGTCCCTTGGCAGTGTTACTCTTGGGGAAGGGGCTGCGCTCTGCCCGATGGGTGATGGTGGTGTGGCGGCATACACGGCCGGGAGCGGCGATCGTCTGTGGACCTTCAAAGATGCGCTGACCCGCACTTGGCGTGGAATGCCCAGGCCGTACACGCCGTACAGCAACCTGGCACTGGCGCGCTCAGTCGGAGCGGTCCTCTATCCTTCGTTCGACGGGAGACTCTACTGCCTGGACTTGGAGCGCGGCTCAGTTCGTTGGGCACAGCCGTGGGTGTTCGATCTGTTCGGGAAGGTAGCCACGCCCGACTACTGCTACGGCACGGTCGCCCCAGTCGTAACCCGAGTCGACGCGGGAGAGGTGGCGTACCTGAGCGACTCTCGGTCGCTGCGGGCGTTCGACGTGCGCGACGGACGCGTGCTGTGGCAACAAGGACTGCCACTGGGCACGTGCGCCCCGGCCGTCCACGCCGGGGCATTGTACCTCACCTCGGGTCCCTATCCTGCCGCCTGCACCCCAGAAGTGGGCGAGTACTCTGCAAGCTGCTTCGCCCCAGCCGTGCGGCTCTACCGACTTGGCTACGGACTGCCGGCGGACTTGTTAGAGGGCCGGAAGGAAGACCGACCCGCCGCCCCGTGGCCCAAAGAATGGGCGCCGGAAGCGCTGAAGCTGTCCTTCTCGTTGGCGGACGAGGCCGTGGACTGCGAGCGCCTTCGCGACTGGTTGGCCAAGCAGGATTGGCCGCACGCCGGTTGCCGGTTGCTTGTGTCGTTGAACTGGCTTAACGACACGAAGGACGACCTGGGGTTGCCCGAGGCGGCGGGCGGAAGAAATCTCGACGATGCCGCGGTGGTCGAGTTGGTTGGGGAGCGTTGCGCAGAACTCGCCCGCACCTTCAAGCCGGCGCATTTCGACATCGGTCCGGAATGCAACTACTACTTGCACGCTCATCCCGAGAAGGGGGAGCAACTGCTGACGCTGCTGCGTCACGCCGGAGATCGGGTGAAGAACGTCTCGCCCCAAACGCAGGTGCTGGTGACGCTCCAGTACG
>PEVN01000071.1 GCA_002779825.1 Armatimonadetes bacterium CG06_land_8_20_14_3_00_66_21
TCGCCTTCACACGCACCACGCGGTCCTCGCACGCCACCCACACCGCTCCGTCGTTGGTGGCGCGCACGGCGCGGATGGTTGCGGGGACGTTTTTCAGCGGCACGGTCATCCAGCGGTGGCCGTCGAACGCCAGCAGCCCGGCCTCCCACCGGCCGACCCACAGCCGGCCCGTGCTGTCGAGGTCCAGGCCACGGATCAGCGGGCCGGAGTCGCTGGGGTCGCGGAAGTGCATCCGCAGGTAGACCCACTCCCGCCGCCACCGCTCGGAGGGTTCCCACCACTTCGGGCCAGGCAGCCACCAGGCGTCGCGGAACGACTCCCGGATCTTCGGGTCGGGTTGGAGGAATGCCTTCGCGCTGAACTGCTGCGTGCCGTACCAGAGGCGGCCCTCCTTGTCGTGCCAGAGGTTGAGCGCTGCTGCTTCGCCGTCGCGAGCGGCTGTTGCGACGGGGCGGTATGGGATGAACAGCGGGTGCTTCACCAACCTGCATGAGCCGCCGCCGGGGACGCCGTCGTTCGGGTCGCAGCTTCGGGCGGCGGGGTACAGGACGGCGGCTGTGGGCAAGGTGCACATGGAGATCCATGCGTATGACGCCGACTACACGTCGGCCGACCATGCGGCGTTCATGGACTCCCTGGGCTGGGACGAGACGACGGAACTCTCGGGCAACGGGATGCTGCGCACGGGGATCAAGTGCGCCTACAGTGAATGGCTCAAGCGCGCGGGCAGGTTCGCCGACGTGGTTCGGTTCTACGACCACTGGGGCTACTTCATGGATCCACAGCCGGGCGCGCCCGACTTCTCGGCGCAGGTGTGGCCGCTCCCTGAGGCGCTGCACGAGACGAGCTTCGTCGGGCAGCAGGCGGTCGAGTGGCTGACGCGCTACGACGCTCCCCTCCCCTACTTCCTCCACGTCGGCTTCGCGGGGCCGCACTCACCCATCGAGCCCCTCCCGCGGCTCCGGGACCGCTACCGCGACGCGCCGGAGACGCCGCCGTGGAACAACGCAGACCCGACCGACTGGCTCCCCGACGGCCGCCGCGGCTACCGGGCGATGATCACCGAGATCGACGAGTGGGTCGGCCGCATCCGCGACGCTGTGGAGGCGCGCGGCGAGCTGGGCAACACGGTCTTCGTCTACACGGCCGACCATGGCGAGATGGCGGGCGACCACGGCGCCTTCCAGAAGACGTGCTTCTACGAGGGCGCCATGCGCGTCCCGCTGCTGGCCGCCGGCCCCGGCATCGCAGCCGGTCAGGAAAGCGACGCGTTGGTGGAGCTGATCGACCTGGGGAAGACGCTCTGCGAGCTGTGTGGCGTCGCCCCGCACGCCCTCGACCAAGGCCGCAGCCTCGTGCCGGTCCTATCCGGCGAGACGGTCCAACACCGCGACACCGTCTACGCAGCGATGGGTTGCGACCGGATGCTCTTCGACGGCGAGTGGAAGCTGATGTGGGGTGACCCGCGCAGCGACACCCGCAAGCTCGGCCGGCTCCACCTCGACAAGCCCGTCAACATCGCGCCCAGCCCCCCGCGACTGTACAACCTCCGCGAGGACCCGCACGAGACCCGCGACCTGGCCGACGACCCAGCCCACCGCGACATACTCGCTCGGATGCTCCAGAAGCTGCTGGCGCGGATCAACGAGAACACGCAGGCGCAGCCGAACAGGAGCCGCGGGGAGTACCGGCCGGTGCAGGGGTAACTGCGGCGGCACTCACTGCCCGCAGATCACCACGTCCGCACGCCGCGACTCCGGCGTGACTATGAGGCGGGTCAGCTTGCCGCCCTTCACTTCGCCTTCGACCGTCGTCCGGTACGGCGCGTGCAGCTTGAACTTCGCGTCCCACTCAGCAGGCCACGCGGGAAGGAGGTAGAGGGTGCGGCCGTCGGTCTGGAGGAGCATGGCCTGCAGCGCTTTCATCAGGATGCCGCCGTGGTCCTGGTCGGGGACCCAGTCGTAGTTGGGTCCCCAGAAGGCGGGGAAGCGGGAGTTGGCGTCCTTGCGTCGGCCGCGCCCGACGACGTTCTCCCGCGCCTCCTCCGCGAGGCCGAGGTACGCCATGAACACGTCGTCCTGCCGCCAGCCGAAGTTGCCTCTGTCGGTGCGGTGCTTCAGAGCCTGAATTCCCAGGTCGACGTTGGGCTTGTCGAAGGAGCAGAGGCGGAAGGGGAACACCGCGTACAGCTCCGGGTTCTCGATGTTGCTCTTGTGGGCGAACTGCGTCGCCGCGGCCAGCATCTGCACGTCGTCGGCTTCGCAGGTGGGCAACTCGGGCAGCTTGGCCTGCAGGGCGCGCCAGGCGGTGCGTTGCGCGTCGGTGGTCAGCGTCGCCGGCAAGGCGAGCAACCGGTCCGTCACCGCGCGGAGACCGGCCAACTCGGGCATCGGGTTCGTGCAGTCCCACCACGTCTCCAGGGCTTGCGCCGGGTGCATGACCAGCTTGCCGTCGTCGCCGGTCTGGTAGTGCTGGTCGAAGAACGTGAGGATCTCACCGGCGAAGGGGAGCACCCGGTCGCGCAGGAAGGCTTCGTCCTGCGTGTGCTCGTAGTAGTCGAGCAGCATGAAGGCAAGCTCCGGGCCCGACACCCACTCCCACTTGTGCCAGCCGCTGGCTTGCAGCTTGTCTTCGCGTTGGTCGCAGGGCTGCCAGCCGTACGTCTCGCTGAACATGTCGCCCCAGAAGTAAATGCATTCGGGGAGGTACGCGCCACCGTGGCCGAGGTAGTGCTTCGTGCGGTACTTGCACAGCGGCAGCAAGTCCTCCGCGTACATGCGGAACAGCGGCTGCATCAGGTCGTAGTCGCCGGAGGCGCACATGTTCAGGTACGGCAACCGCGTGTTCTGCCACCAGTAGCCGGGACCCCAGCGGCGGTAGTCGCCGTCTCCCGGCGCGCCGGGGAACGGCACGGTGAAGATCGACCCGTTGAACTTGATCGGGTACCGACCGCGGCCGGCGCACGCGTTGAGAAACCGCTGCAGGGCATACCCGCGGCTCACCGCCAAGCCTTCGTCCGTCGTGTCAACGGTCTCCTTCGAGACCACCTCGCCGTTGACCAACAGCTTCACTGCGCCGTTGACCGGATCGACAACGGCAGCCACGTGCGTCCACTCACCCGCTGGCAGGGCGTCCTCCTTGGAGAGCTTGGTGTCCCCCACGATCAGGCGGAGGCTGTTGCCGGGGTACGTGTCCAGCAGGAAGCCGTCGCTGCCGCCGGGCGTGATGCGGTCGATGAGCCGGCCCCCGCCGGAGGGAAGCTGCTCCGGCTTCACCCACGCCTCCAAGCACATGCCGTCGGGGAAGGTCCACTCCGCAGACTCGGCCAGCGAGGCGCCCGGCTGCGGCACGTCGCTGTAGAGGACGCCTTCCTGTTGGTCGTACGCCTTCCCCCGGTCGGCGCGCGCCAGCTCGCGGAGGGCATCGTCCGACGGGGCAACGCGACAGACGCTGACCCGACCCAGTTCGCCGCGGAAGGCGTTCCCGCCGCTCTGGTCGATGCCGACGCGAACCGGGTGCGTGCTCGCGGGGATCATGCCCGCCGGCGCCGCCGGTTGGTTCAGCGACACCTGGAGCCAACTGCGGTCCCAGAACGCCTTCCACCAATCAGCGTGCGCGCGGGTGCGTTCGGCGAAGGGGCGCTTCTCGGCGGCGGCGATGATGCCGTCGAGGCTGCGGAGCCACGCTTCCGGCGTCGTCGGGTGCTGGGTCAGCACGTAGAGGCTGAACCGGTGCGCCTTGCCTGCGGGCGACTGCAGGTGCTCGTCGTCGAGGCGCTTCCCGCGGTCCGCCAGCACGACGGCCCCGAAGGTGCGGTGCAGCAGCGGGTCTTCTCGTTGGAAGCCGGCCACGCCCTGGACCTCCGCAGTGAGCGCCGGCCCAACAGACTTGACGTTGTGATGGTA
>PEVN01000063.1:0-18463 GCA_002779825.1 Armatimonadetes bacterium CG06_land_8_20_14_3_00_66_21
ACGGTACACTCGCAGCCGACTTTATCACCCTTGGGCGATCGCGTCACCGGGTTTGTCAGACTCGAGTTTTGATGCGATTGCCCTGGCACGAACCCGACCCGTGCGGTTGTCAGCAAGCATCCGTGAGGCCGTGCCTGCGCACGCACCCCATTGCCGAACGAATCACTCATGTTCGCGGCTCGGATTGAGAACGTATTCCCGAAGGAGCCCCCCATGACCGGCGACGACATGCAGCATGCAATCAAGAAGGCCCTGGAGGCGTGGACACTCCAGAATCTCTGCGACGGGGCGATTCTGGCCGGCTTCGTCGTCCTTGCCCTGGTAGCCGGGCGGGCGCATCTGGAGGCGCTGAAGCGGCGACTCTCGTTGCGGGTGGCGGTGGAGGCGTGGGAGACGGCAACCGACCTGGGCGCCGACCTGCTGTTGCTGGGCGTGGCGCTGGTGGGAATCCTGCTGACCAACATGGACATCATGGCCGACATCAAGGTTGCTGTGCCGTGGGTGCCGCTGGGGTTCCTGCTCATGGCCGTCGCGCTCGTCCTTCGCACCTGCCACGGCGGGAGCTCGGTGGGAACGCGGGCTTGGTGGGCAGCGGCGGCGCTGATCGGGGCGGGCTGCCTGTTGTGCTGGTTCGGGTTCACCTTCGTGATGGAGGCGGCCGGCGACGAGTACCTGAAGCTGAACTCGGCCGCCACCGGCGCTTGGACGGCGCTCAGCAACATGCGGTCCGATCTGAATCAGAACCTGGCGATGGTCACATTCGTGTGGGCCGGACCGGGTTTCTTGGTCGTGTTCGCGTGGGGGGTGCTGGCGGGGCTGGTACGGACTGTGCGGTGGGCGGGACACAAAGACGCAGACGCCACTGGGAGCGCCTGAGCCGATGCCCCCGGAAGCCCCGTCCGCCGCCGCGGTCCTGCTCATCGAGGAAGGTCAATGTGTGGCCTGCGCCATCTGCGCCGACGTGTGTCCGACCAGCGCGCTGGCGATGGAGCGCGACGACTTGCTGCCCCGGTGGATCGCCGCGCTTTGCACCTTCTGTCGGCAGTGCGAACAGGAGTGCCCCACTGAGGCGGTGTCGAGCCGCTGACCGTGCCGGGCAGCGCCGAGCGCGTGACTCCGCGGCTCAGTTCGCCGTTGCTTCCATCCAGTCGCGCACCGCGTAGAAGTGCTCGAGGGGTAGCGGCGTTCCGTCGGCGCCGGCATTGAGAATCGTGTGGCCTGCTCGGACCCGGGGCGTTGCCCAGCGACTTATTGCTTCCCGAATCTCCCTCGGCGACGAGGCTGCATTCCGGAAGACAGTCGGCGCGAAGCCGCCGATGAGCACAGCGTCCTCCGCGAGGAGGTCCAGGGCCTCTGCCCAGGGCGTGTCGCCCAGCGGCGGCGGGGTCAGCGCGTGCACGCCGTCCAGTCCCGTCTGCTTGATCTCGGGCAGCAGCGCCTTCAGCAACCCGCACATGTGCAGGATCGCGACCTTCCCGCCGCTGTGCATGATCTCCACGAAGTCGCGCAGTTGCGGCAGGCTGTACTGTGCATATCCGGCCGGGCTGATCAGGTTGCTGCTGGTGTTCTCGACGGGGATGACGACCTCCACCGGCGAACGCTCGGCGGTGATCGCGTACTCCTCGCAGCGCCGACGGTGCATCACGTCCAGCAGTTCCTGCATCGCCCCCGGGTCGTCTTGCTCCAAGAAGTAGAAGCTCTCGAGACCCATGTCATACTCGAGAAGTTGCTGCACCGGCGAGGGGCTGAGCGTCTGGGCGAAGATACCGTCCTCGCCCAGAACGCCAAGGAGGCGGTTGTAGCTCTCCGTCGATCCCCCAACCGGTTCATGGCGGGTGCTGCGCCAGAGGTTCCTCAGGATGCGCAACTCGTCGAGCGTGCCCACCGGATGCTTGACCGGATGGCCAAACCGGAAGGTAGCGGTCAGCGTTCCCCACGGCGTCTTGGTGCGCTGGTGCTGCAAGCCGTCGCTATCCGCCTGCCACTCAACCTCGACGTCGGGGGTGACGCGGCGGCAAGGCGCGACGAAGCACGTCTCCGGCGGCAGCCCGAAGTTTCCGAAGCAGAGGATGTCGCAGCCGAGGTGCCGGTAGAACTCGATCATCGGCAACTCGCGGATCGCCGCAGGCATGGCCGAGCGCGTCGCGTCGTCGACCAGCGCGGTCCAGCACAGCCGGTCGGTTGGCTGGCGGTGGAAGACGGCGAGAAGGCGCTCTTTGCTGGTCATAGTTCCCCTGCGGGTCATCGCGGTCACGCGGCGTTCTCAAGGGCGAATTCGGGCAGCGCCAGCCGCAGCGCCTGCTCTTCGGTCGCCTCCTCGTGCGTGAGCGAACCGGCGATCCGGCCGTCGCGCATGACGAGGATTCGGTCGGCGAGGCCGAGGACTTCAGGCAGGTCGCTGGAGGCCACGATCACCCCGAGGCCCTGGCTGGCAAGGGTGTAGATGATCGAGTAGAGCTCGCTCTTGGCGCCGACGTCGATGCCGCGAGTCGGCTCGTCTAACAGGAGCACCTTGAGCGCTCCCGACAGCCACCGCGCCAGAATCACCTTCTGCTGGTTGCCGCCGGACAGATGCAGGACCAACTGCTGGAGCGAGGGAGTCCTGATGGCGAGTTTGTCGACTTGGGCGTTGGCGTTGCTCCGCTCCCACCGCTCGTTGATGAAGAACCCGAGGGGCGAATGCGTTCGGCGGGCGCTCAAGTTGAGGTTCTCCTGCACCGACCGAATCGGGATGACCCCTTCCTTCTTCCGGTCTTCCGGGCAGAGCATGACCCCGGCCCGGATGGCGTCGCGGGGGGCGCGGAGGTGCACCGGTCGGCCCCACACCTTCACTGCACCGGCCGTCATCGGGACGGCGCCGAAGATCAACCGCAGCAGTTCGGTTCGGCCGGCGCCGACCAGCCCGAAGAGACCGAGGATCTCGCCTTGCGCCACCGTGAGGGTCGCCGGCTCCGCGACGCCGGGCCCAGCCAGACCGACCACGTCCAGCGCCGGGGCACCGTGGGGGCGCGGCGCGTAGTTGTAGACATTGCGCAAGTCGCGCCCCACCATCCGGTTGACCAAGACGTCGCGGGTGACGCCCTCCAGGCTGTCGACTGTCTCGACCCGCATGCCGTCGCGCAACACCGTGACCTCGTCGCAGATCTGAAAAAGCTCCTCCAACCGGTGCGAGACGTACAGGATCACGTGTCCCCTGGCCTTGAGGTCCCGGATGACCGCAAACAGCTTCTGCACCTCGCGGGACGAAAGGCTGCTGGTTGGCTCGTCGAAGGCGATGACTTTCGCGCCGCGGGTGAGAGCCTTGGCGATCTCCACCATCTGCCGCTGCGCGAGGGGCAGTCGCCCGACCTTGGCGTTGGGGTCGAGGTCTTCGCCGAGGAGCGCGAGCTGTCGGAGCGCGTTGCTGCGCAGCCGCCTCTTGTCCACAACACCGAAGCGGCTCGGCAAGTGACCCAGGGACAGGTTCTCAGCTACCGTCATCTCAGGCGCGAGATGCAGTTCCTGGTAGATCACCGCGACGCCGGCGGCGAGGGCCTCCGCCGCCGAGTGGAACACCCGGTCCGCCCCGCCGAGGCGGACCGTCCCGGCCGTCGGCGTGTACGCGCCGCTCAGGATCTTGAGCAGCGTCGACTTGCCGGCGCCGTTCTCACCGATGAGCGCATGGACCCGGCCGTCGCCGACGCCAAACGAAACGTCCGTCAGCGCTTGGACGCCGGGGAAGGACTTGCTGATGCCTGCGAACTGGAGGTAGGGCTCGTCTTGCTGCATGGGTTGAGCGCCCTCCCGGACAAGCCGGACTGGGGGAATCCGTCGGGTCTGGCTATGGCGCGACTGCAATCGCGTCCAGTCACACCAGTGTGCCCGCGCCGCGTGGGTCTGGTTGGCCGAGCACGTCGACGCGCAAGGCGTGCGGACCCGCGGTCGGCCACTGCCGCTCGAACAGCGGCCAGCCAGGGATCTCGTCAGCGGCGTAACAGGTCACTGTCTCGGGTTGGTCGTTGTCGAGGGTGACGCGGGCAAGACCGCCCTCTGCGCCGAGGCAGGAGTGCCAAGTTACGGATGGGCCGGTGAATCGGACCGTGAACGCCGCGCCTGCGCCCGCTGCGCTGGGGAGCGGCGCGTCAGGGGCGGGCGGGAAGCCTCGTTCGCGGTGCCACTCCCCCTCGAAGGCGATCCCGCCGCCGTTCGTGCCGTCGAGGATCCGCCGCCGAGTCAGGTCGGTGTCGGGCGTGACGGCCGCCGCGGAGCTATTGCCGGCGCCGTCCACGGCGACCACTGCGTAGCGAGCTGCGGGGTCGGCGCCGGCGGAGTGGTTGAAGTAGAAGCAGCCCTTCGCGATGCGGTCGAGCAGCGCACCGTCGCGACGGAGTTGGTAGTGGCTCAGCCAGCTTTCGTCGGTAGCGGGTCGCCAAGTCACCTCGACGCCCGGCACGCCCCTCTGCCGCGCGACGGCGCAGCGAACGTCCGTCGGAGCCGACGGTGGCGTCTTGTCTACTCGGTTGCCCGGGTGGTCGAGCAGGTTCAGGTAGATCAGCTCGCCGGGAGGCGGGTCGGTCAACGTGAGCCCGGGGTCCCTCAACTCCCGCCCCGTCCGCTCGAAGGCAGCCGGCGAGTCGTGGAAGCAGACTTGGTAGCGCTGGTCCTCGACGAGCCCTTTCGGCCGGATCGTGACCGTGCCCTCGATCTTGTGCTTGGTGATGACAATGCCTCGCTGGCGGTCCCAACTCAGGCGCTGGAGGTACATAGTGTTGTCATCGCCATCGATGACCGGGTGGTAGACCCGCACCCAACGCCCGACGACGCCCCGCGCTTGCAGGTAGTGGTAGACGTCGATCACGTCACGCAGCCCTTCCAGCTTGGCCGGGTCGAACGTATCGCCGGTCAGGTCGAAGTTGGAGCACAGCAACCCGCGCCACGTTGCCGGGTCGTACTTGGCCGGGTCCCAGATGTCGGGCATGTTGTTGATCTTGTCGGGCGGGAAGAGGTAACTGGCGTAGTAGTCGGCCAGCGCCCCAGCCTGGCCGTCGGTGAACTGGAATCCGCTGGCGTACGAGAGGTACTCCCAGTTGAGCGCCCTGCCGCCGCCGTTGACGCCCTGGAAGGCGCACTCCGGGTGGGCGTCGAGGAAACGGCGCAGCACTTCCATGAAGCCTTGTTGGGCCATGCAGTCGAAGCCAGCGTACGCAGCGGCGCCCGCGTCTCCCGCCTTCACGCAGAACCACGGCGCATACGTCTGCGTGCCCATCCGGAAGCCGGGGCCGGGCGGCGCGCCGTTACCGGTATTCCGGAGCGTCCCGCGGATCGTCACGCGCCCTGCCCGCGGCGCAGTGAACGACCGAACGGCGCAGCCCCGCGGGTCGGGGTGCATCTCGTTGGCGGAAACGAACGGCTCGATGATGTTGACGTCCAGCCGCCAGCGCTGGCCGTATCGGCCGGGGACGTCGGCGTAGGTCAGCTCCCTTCGCGCACCGTCATCGCCGAGGTAGAGGTAGCGCCAACCGCCCTGCCCCTGCGTCGTGCTGAACCCCTCGGACGCCCGAAACGACTGCCCGTCCGCATACGTCACGACTGGATCCCACTCGGTGGTGTCGCACGTCATCTGCTCGGCCCGACCGAGCACGAACAGGACTTGGTCCCCTTCCTTCACGTCCACCGTCACGTCGTGCGTCTGTGGGTCATTGGCGTGGGCGGAGTGCGCCCAGCCTTGTGCCGGCCAGACGACTTGGTCGTTGAGCATCACGCGTGCATCGACCCCGTCGCCGGCAAGCCCCGCATTGCCGGCATTCGGCGGAACGTCGTAGGAGTCGAACACCCGCGGCGTCGCCGACAGCGGCTCCGTGCGCAGTCGCCAAGAGTCGCCGAACTGCTCGGCTCCGCTCATCCACAGGAGTTCCGGCGTGGCGC
The DNA here is from genome assembly GCA_002779825.1 of Armatimonadetes bacterium CG06_land_8_20_14_3_00_66_21. GTDB lineage: Bacteria > Armatimonadota > Abditibacteriia > CG2-30-66-41 > CG2-30-66-41 > CG2-30-66-41. The sequence continues at coordinate 5,905 of PEVN01000063.1, forward strand.
TGGCGCTTTGGAGAGAGACGATAGGCGGGTCGGTGCGCGTGCGGGGCTCGTTCCCCCGATTCGCGATTTCCAGCCAACCGCGGACGAGGCTCAGACCCGGGTAGACCACGTAGTGACGGGTGACCTGCCAACCGTCACGAGCGAGGGCGACGCTCACCTGCAACTCGCCATGGGCGCCGCGTTGGCACACCGGCTCCGCGACCTGCCAACCGGGCTCGTCGCTGCTCACCTGGTTCTCGCCAGACCGAAAGCTGAAGTCCGCGAGGCGGCGCCCTGCTATCAGGTCAGTCCCGGTGCGACGGTTCTCCCAGCCGGTCCTGACCAGCGCGCCCTGCCCCAACTCCAACCGGTGTCGCCCGACCGAGGTCTGCAGTTCCAGCGAGGCAGCGGACCAGCGCACCACGGCGTCTTCCGAGCGGAGTTCGCCCTCGGCGACCGCCGTGCCCGCGAAAGCCAGAGCGAGTGCAAAGGCAAGCAGGACGTATACTCGCGAAGGCTAGGAATACACCGAAGCTATTGCACAAGTTCGACGCCTCTGCGTGCACAGCAGTGTGTTGAGTGCTCACCACACGCCCACGGGTGAAGTTCTGCGAACTTCCACTTCGGTGTATTCCTAACCTTCGCGAGTATAGCACATGACGGGATTGCTCCTTCATGGGTGCGGCCGTAGGGGCGGTGCCTGCGTGCCCGCCCCGTCGGTACCGCTGGGAGTCGGGGGCAGACACGCAGGTCTGCCCCTACTGTGCTGCGAGCTTGTTCGCTTGGGCGTGGAAGAACTCAACGCACTTGGCGAGGGTCGGTTCGTCCCACTGGTGCTCGTACTCGATGGAGAACACGCCCTTGAAGCCCTGACGCTTCAGCTCGGCGAGTTGACCGGCCGCGTCGGAAGCGCCCGTTCCCCAGGGCACGTCGTGCATGTCGCCGGTTCGGGCGCCCAAGTCTTTGAAGTGGAGGCTGACGACTCGGCCTTCGAGCTGTTTGAGACACTCGACGGGGTCGAGCCCGCTGCGGACCCAGTGACCGGTGTCGGCGCACGCGCCGATCCGCGTGGACGTTCCCTCGACTGCGTCAAGGATAGTGGCCGGATCCCAGTAGTGCGAAGGCTGCGGGTGGTTGTGGATGGCGAGGGTGAGGTCGAACTCCGTCGCCAGCTTGTCCAGCAGGGGAAGCAGCTCCTTGCTCGGCTCGGTAACGAGGGTCTTGAGCCCGAGCTTCTTAGCCCACTCAAACATCTTGCGAGCGCCCGGTTCGTCGCCGAGGATACCGGTGACGCCGAAGTTCACCAGCGTCACGTCGCACGCCTTGGCCTTGTCCAAGAGCGTCTGAATCTGCTCGTCAGACATGCCGGGGCCGATGCTACCCTCAGCGTCCTTGGTGAGGCGTTGCCCGGGGAACGCTTCGACGTACCGGAGGTTGAGCCGCTGGGCCAGTTCGAGGGTCTCGAACAGCGTCGCCCGATTGTTAGTCCACGCTTGTATGGCCAGCTTCCAACCGAGCTTCGCGGCCCCCGACTGGTCGACCTCAGCCGCCTTCACGGCGGAACCAATCGAGGAAGCGACGAGCAGGACAAGAGCAAGGGCGGGGATCCATCTGGTGCGGACACAGGACTGACACATGGGCGAGGTCTCCTTCGGAAACGGGGTTGGTCCGTCCACGGCGGGGCCGCCTGACGAGACCACCATTATCATACACTGGTCCGCCGGTCAGGTCACGCCCTTCGTAGCCCGACGCGCCAGTGACGAAGGGCTGCTGACCTGGGCTGTAGAGCCGGCTCCCATGCCGGTTCTGGCCCGGGCGGTGCGGAAGGGACTGGGCAGCCCGCTCCGGTCGCTCACTCCCGACGGGTCGCGCTGCCAGTGCAGGGGCGGCCAACGGTCCGATACCCGATCTGCAACTCAGGAGGGTGGCAGACCCGGGCGCCGAACTGATGAGCGAGCCAAGTCTTTGGCAGGTCGCCAAGGAACTCCGGTGCAGCCCGCCCGTTGGTTGGGCGCCACACCAGATGAGGCTGCCACGGTCGGCGCACTACCGGTCGCCGCAATCTGCGATCTGCCAGCCAGAATTTGCATTCCCGTAGGGATCATCCATGTTCGCGTTCCGCTTGAGCACCCCGGCAAGTGGAAACGCGAGCCAATCCGAGCCGCGACCGTGAGCGCGTGACACGCCGACTTGGTCCGCGATGCCGATGGCTTACGCGCTCCCTCACGGTCGCGGCTCGGATCGCCAACGCATTTCCGAAGGAGTACCCTATGTTCCCCTCCATCTTCACCGACGAACTCGGCATTGACCTCGTTGAAGGGATTCCCCACCTCAAATCCTGGGAGCTGCAAGCCGTCGATCTGCGCGGTCGCGTGTTCGGCAAAGCCGCCGAGTCGCTCGCGCCCGAGAAGCTCCCCGACTTGCGGAAGCTGCTGACCGACAACGACATGAGAGTAGGCTGCCTCCAGTCGTCGCTTGCCAAGGTGCACCTGCCCAACGCGCGGCGGCAGGCTGCGGAGGCGGAGAAGCTGGAGGGGATCATCCGCGCTGCTGACGCGTTGGACTGCCGGCTGGTCCGCAGCTTCTTCTACTGGCAGCCGCCGCCGGAACTGGAAGGCGAGCTGGCTGTTCGCCCCGACGAGCAGCAGCGGGTGGCGGACATGTTTGGGCCGCTGGCCGAGCGGGCGAAGGGCGCCGGGCTGGTGCTGGCATTCGAGAACTGCGGCGTGACGCCGGAGGAGGTCTTCACCATGCTGGACCTCTTCGATGTGCCGACATGGGGCCTGGCGTGGGATGTCTGTAACTCGTGGGACTCTGACGAACGCCGGGCCGACGAAGACGCCTACATTGCCCGGATGGTGAAGCGGGCCCTGTGCGTGCATGTGAAGGCGAAGAAGGCCGTCGAAGGCACGGCCGACGAGTTGATCCCCTATGACAAGGTACTGCAGTTGTGCGACAACGCGGGCGTGCAGGGATCGGTCGCGGCCGAGACACACAATCCCGACCGTTCCGTGAGCAATGTCGAGATGTCACGCCGAGTCGTCGAGGTCATCCAGAAGGCATGGCCGACGGCGGCGCCCGGAGGCCGCGGCGAGAAGCGCAAGTCTGCAAAGGGCGTCGCGCGCCCGTGGGAGCGCGAGCCCGTTGGCTTCGCAGTGGTCGGCCTGGGTATGGGGCACTCGCGGGCCAAGCAGATCACTACCACCCCGGGTACGGAACTGATCGGTGTTGCCGACTTGGTGGCGGAGCGTGCGCAGCGGACGGGCGAAGCCCTCGGCGTGTCGCACACCACTGATTTTCGCGAGCTGCTCGACAACGAGGCAGTCGAGGTTGTGATGGTGATGACCGAGACCGGCAACCACGCCGAAGTCGCCCTGCAAGCGCTTGAGGCCGGCAAACACGTGCTGACTACCAAGCCGATGGAGACCAGCGTTGAGAAGTGCGACGCGATGATCCGCAAGGCAGACGACCAGGGCCGGTTGCTGGCCGTCGACTTCGACCGCCGGAACACGGTAGGTGTCCTCACGCTGAAGAAGGCGGTGGCAGACGGGGCCTTCGGCAAGCTGTTGGCGGGCAGCTTCACACTGAAGATCCTGCGGGCAATGGACTACTTCAACGCCAACGGCGGCTGGCGCGGCACGCGCAAGCTCGACGGCGGCGGGGTGCTGTCGAACCAGTCTATCCACCACCTCGACGAACTCATTTACACCCTCGGCATGCCTGCGCGGGTCCGCGCCAACATCTGGACGCAGACCCACGCCATCGAGGCCGAAGACCTCGGCTCGGCGGCCTGGTTGTATGACGATGGCTTGCTGGTTACCTACAACGCCACCAGCAGCTACCCCCACGCCACCTGGTTCTACCAGTACGAGCTGCATGGCGACCAGGGCGCCTTTTTCGAAGCCTCCGGTGGCCCCTTCGACCAGGTGTTGACCCGCTGGTTCCTCGAGGGGGTCTGGAGCGACAAGGGGCCGGAGCCTGCGGAGCCGGAGTGGCTGAACTCCATGGACAACTTCGCCGCCGCCGTGCGCACGGGCGTGCCCCTCTCCTGCGACGGCCGCGACGGTCGGCGTAGCCGGGCCGTGCTGGACGCGATGTACCGGTCGGCGCTGGAGGCGGACGGGGCCTGGATCGACCTGTGAGTCAACCGGGCCACGAGCGCGCGCAGCCGGGTGGAGCATGACAGAAGGCTTCTCCACCAACCGCGGAGGGCGCGGCCCGCGAGCTGTGTGCGGACCAAGACGAAGGACTTTGCGCCCCGGCGAGGGACAGACCGACGGAGACTGCCGCGAGAGGAAGGGAACTGCATGAAGGCCGAAACCCGCAAGGCAAGGCGAACGACCGTAGCGATGGCGGCTTTGGTGTCCGCAGCAGTTCTGCTCGTCCATGCGGGCACGCAGGTGCAACTGGGCAAAGGCGCCAGCCTCGGCGGGAAGCTGCTCTTCCCGCCGGACAACCCCTGGAACCAGGACATCTCGGGCGAGCCGGTTGACCCCAACTCCGACGTGCTGGTGGCCAGCATCGGGCTCGACAAGCCGCTTCACCCGGACTTCGGGACGGTGTGGCAAGGCGCGCCCAGTGGCATCCCCTATGTGGTGGTGTCGGGCGACCAGCCCAAAGCGCCGGTGGCCTTCGAGTATGGCGACGAGAGCGACCCCGGTCCCTACCCCGTTCCACCCGACGCTCCCATCGAGGGCGGTCCGAAGGCGGAGGGCGACCGCCACGTGCTGGTGCTCGACCGCGACAACTGGAAGCTCTACGAGCTGTTCTCGGCGTTTCCGGTGGCCGGCGGCAAGAGCTGGCGTGCCGGCTCGGGAGCGGTGTTCGACCTGAAGTCCAACAAGCCCCGGCCCGCTGGCTGGACCTCTGCCGATGCAGCGGGGCTGCCCCTTCTCGCCGGCCTCGCCCGGTACGACGAAGTCTGCGAGCAGAAGGCTGTGAAGCACGCGCTCCGGTTCACGTGCCGGCGCACCCGTCGCGGCTACGTCTACCCGGCCCGGCATTTCGCCAGCCGCGTCTCCGCCCTCAGTCTCCCGCCCATGGGGATGCGGGTGCGACTCAAAGCCGACTTCGACATAACCAAGTTCCCACCGGAAGCTCAAGTCATCCTGACCGGGCTGAAGATCTACGGCATGCTGCTCGCCGACAACGGCAGCGACTGGCACGTCAGCGGCGCTCCCGATCCGCGGTGGGACGACGAAGCCCTGTCCACGCTGAAGCGCGTCAAGGGGCGCGACTTCGAAGTGGTGAAGATGAAGCAGGCTACCGAGGGGTGACGGTGCCGGCCCGGGACACCTCGATGGTCAGTCAGGGGTGGGGACCTCAACCGCCAGACCCGGAAGCTCGCGGAAGTGCGCATCCAGGGTGCAAACGGCGGCACCGTGTTGCATGGCCGCGGCAGCGATCCACATATCGTTGGTGGGCACCGGGCTCCCGTTGGTCCGTAGGTTGCGGTAGATCTCTGCATAGAACTCGGCAGTCACGCCATCAGTATCGACAACACTGACCCGTTGAGCGTCGAGGAACTGCTCAAGTTCCTCGCGGTTCTGCTGCTCTTTGCGTCCGCACTTGAAGCCGCACAGGAGTTCGCCCAAGACCGTCGCACACATCAGCAACGCGTCAGCGCGTCCAAGGGCTTTGGCGGCCGCTGCGTCATTGCGCTTGAACGCCGCGTAGACGTTGGGGTCAAGGAGCAGCCGCTTCACTGCCACAACTCCTTGTCGATTTGGGAGAAGGCGGCTGTTGCCGCTTCGAACTCCCGGAAGTCCGCTTCAGTCCAAGTGCCTGCCAAGTGGTCGAGGTCGCGGTGCAGCACGGCGTGTCGTCGCTTGGTCAACCCCAGGGATTCGCGAAGGATGCGCAGGACGGTGTTGTTCAGGCTGGGAGTGCCCAGCTCTTGCGACTTGCCCCGCAGCGCCTTCTCCAACTCGTCATCGATGCCGCGTAGTGTCAGTGCTTTCATGTCTCTCACCACACAGACGAACCTGTTGCCGAGGTCAGGATGATAGCGTGAGTATACACCAGTCCCGCACGGCCGCCGAGGGTGGAGAACCTTCTCGACGCAGGACATCGAGCGGTCGCCGACGTATCACGGGGAGGCAGATTCGGTCCTCAATGCCCGCTTCGACCGCACCAGGAGCAACACAAAATGCAGACCCTCTCACTTGACGGCAACTGGGAACTCGTTCACTTCCAGGAGACGCCACCCGACTGCCGTTCGGGAGTGCCACCCCTCCAGCCGCGACCCGAAGGGGTCTCGTGGGAGGGTGCCGTCGCCGCCCGAGTGCCCGGCAACGTTGAGCTCGACTTGAGGCGCGCCGGGGCGTTGCCGGACCTCTACCACGGCGACAACGTCCATCTGCTGCGGCCGTTCGAGTTCCACGAGTGGTGGTATCGGCGGCCGTTTGAGGCGCCGCGCGTCGCGCCGGGCCAGCGTGTGGACCTCGTGTTCGAGGGGCTGGACTGCTTCGCGCAGGTCTGGGTGAACGGCGAGGCGGCTGGGGACGCGGACAACATGCTTGTTGGGCACCGGTTCGACGTCCCTTCGCTGCTGGCGTCGGGTCAGAACGAACTGGTCGTGCGGCTGGGTTCTGCCGTCAACGCCGCCCGCAAGCACCAGCCCGATCCCTGCGAAGGTCACCTGCCGACGAATTGGGAGTTCCTTTGCGTCCGCAAGGCGGCCCACATGGGCGGGTGGGACATTGCGCCGCGGATCGTGTCGGCGGGGATCTGGCGGTCGGTGCGGCTGGAGATCCATGAGCCGACGGAGATTGTGGACCTGTACTACTACACGCAGCAAGCCGACGCAACCCACGCTACGCTCGGCGTCCACTACCACTTCGTCACCGACGCGCCGGTCCTCGACGGCTTCGCCCTGCGGTTCACCGGTCAGTGCGGCGACAGCCAGTTCGCGACCGAAGTGCCGGCGCGGTTCGTGTCCGGACAGTGCTCTGTTGGCGTGCCCAACCCGCGGCTGTGGTGGCCGAAGGGCTACGGCGAGCCGAACCTCTACGAGGTCACCTGCGAGCTGCGCCACGACGGCGAAGTTGTCCACTCCCGAACAGACCGTGTCGGGCTGCGCGACCTGAAGCTGCGGCGGACGGAGATCACCACCCAGGAAGCTGGCGGCCCCTACCAGTACCGGGTGAAGCTGATGGCGGACCAGATCTACGAGCTGTTCGGCGTCGCCCCCGACAACCTGGCCGACTTCGCGCTGGCCTCGCAGATTTCGCAGGCCGAGGCGAAGAAGTTCTTCGTCGAGATCACCCGCCTCCGGAAGTGGCGCCGCACCGGCGTGCTCTGGTGGAACGTCCTCGACTGCTGGCCGCAGTTCTCCGATGCCATCGTCGACTACTACTACGGGAAGAAGCTCGCCTACCACTATCTGCGCCGGGTGCAGCAGCCCGTGTGCCTCATGATCGACGAGCCCGAGAGCTGGCATTGCCGCGTGGTGGCCGGGAACGACTCGCGCCAACCCGCCGAGGGCCGATTCCGGATCTGGGATGCAGACTCGGGCGAGACGCTGCTGGAAGGCGAGTTCCGCACGCAAGCCAACGAGAACCAGGAATTGGGCCGCCTGCGCCTCTCGCACGGCGATCAGCGCCTGTTCCTGCTGGAGTGGGAAGTCGCCGGCCGCACGTTCGGCAACCACTACCTGCTCGGCACGCCGCCGGTGTCGTTGGCGCGGTACCGCGCTTGGCTGGAGGCCATCGCCTCGCTGCCCGACGGATTCGAGGCAGCCTCCATCGCGAAGTAGCTCGGTGAGCGACAGGAAGATCACCCAAGCCAGGGAGCAAGTAGAATGTCAGCAAAGAAGATCGTCTGCCTTGGTGCGGGAAGTCTGTACTTCCCCAGAGCAATCGGCGACCTGGTCGTCCGCGATGGGCTGGGCGGCTCGGAGATCGTGCTCTACGACCTCGACCTCGAGAAGGCGGAGCGAATGGCCGGGATGGGGCGACGACTGGCCGAGGCAGCGGGGAGCACGTTCGCGATCCGCGCAACCGGTGAGCTGTCCGACGCAGTGGACGGCGCCGACTTCGCGCTCTCGTCCATCGGGGGCAGCGGCGCCGAAGTGACCAACCGCGTGTATGACTCGTACTACCACGCGGCAGATATGTACATTCCGGCGAGGTACGGCATCCACCAGGTGGTCGGCGATACGGCTGGACCGGCGGGGATGATGATGGGCCTGAGGGCAATTCGCTCATACCTCGAGATCTGCCGAGAGATGGAGAGCCGCTGCCCCAACGCCGTGCTTTTGAGCCACTCCAACCCGATGGCAGTGCTCTGCCGGGCGATGAACAAGTACAGCAGCGTCAAAGTGATCGGGATCTGCCACGGTGTGCAGGCAACAATTCAGCAGGCCGCCGAGATGATCGGCGTCCCGGCCGAGGAGCTGCAGTGCACCTGGATCGGCACCAACCACTACTACTGGATCCTGCGCGCCGCCCACAGGGGCGTCGACGTGACCGACAAGCTCAACCAGCGCGCCGCGGAGCTTGGGCAGCAGGGGAGCGACAACTTGGCGCACCGGCTGTCGCGGCTCTACGGACACAAAGTCGGCTACCCCGGCGCCGGGCACCTCATCGAGTTCTACTCGTGGGCAACCACGGTGCCCACCCAGGAAGCAATGCCGTACAACCTGGCCGAGGACGCGAAGGGGCACGGCTTCGACGAGGCAACGCCCAGGCCCCCGCGCGCCGAGCCCGGCCCTGAGTTGCGTGCCAACTTCTTCGAGCAGTACCAGACCCTCCTCGACAACGTCAGCCCGCCGGAGCGTGGCACGGCTGACTCTCTGGGCGGGGAAGGCGTTGCCCGGATGATCGACGACATCGCCCATGGTCGGCGCGAGGTCTTCATCGTCAACATCCCCAACCAGGGCGCAATCCCCAATCTGCCGCCCGAAGCCGTTGTGGAGATTGAGGGCGTCACCGACTCCATGGGTGTCCGCGGTCTCTGCGTCGGCGACTGCCCACGCGTGCTCAAAGCCATTCTGGAGAAGCGCTTTGTCTGGCAGGAGGTAGTGGTCGAGGCCGCTGTCACCGGCGACCGCAATCTGGCACTGCAAGCGCTGATGTTGGACGAAATGGCCCTCGCGCCGGATACCGCCGAAGACATGTTGGAGGAACTACTGGAAGCTTCCCGAGACCTGCTGCCCCAGTTCTTTCCCTCGCGCACGCTGATTGCTTGACGCCTGCGCTGCAGCACGCCCTCGCGGTCAGGGAGCGGTTTCGCCCGGGATCACCAGCGGATGCGCGGTCCGCTCCCGCCCGGCGAAGCGAACCACCTCGTCGTAGCCCGCTGCTCGCAGCAGCCGGGCGCCGCGCTCATAGTGCCCGCCGATCCTGCGCGGGGAATGCGAGTCGTCGTTCATCAGGACGGGGACTCCCGCCTCCTGACACCGCTGCAGCAACTCAAATGCCGGGTACGCCTCCGCGCACGGCTTGTCCCAGCCGGCCGTGTTCAGTTCGACGGCCAGACCCCCCTCGGCAATGGCCTGGAGGGCTGTCTGAATCTCCGCTGTCGGCGGCACCGAGGGGTAGCAGGCGAACTTCTTGCCCAGGTCAAGATGCCCGATGAAGTCGAAGGCGCCGCTCCGCGCCAGCTCGGCAACGCGGACCCAGTAGAGCCGATGCTTCTCGTTGACTTCTGCGGCCGACAGCGGCCGCCAGTCGTCAGCGGAGCTGTCGATGGGGAATCGGTCCACGTAGTGTACCGACCCGATCAGGTAGTCGAACGGGTACGGCGACAGGCGCGCCACAACCTCCGCCACGGTCTCGGGGAAGAAGTCGACCTCGATCCCCAGCCGAACGGTACTCGCGGCCTGCGCCGCTGCCGCTTGAACTTCCGTCACATACTCCTCGAGCCTGTCCAGGGGCATGCTCCAATCGATGGGCTGTCGGTCGGGCGTCAGCACGAAGTGGTCGGCTACCCCGTACTCGTCCAGCCCGGCGGCTTCGGCCGCCCGGATCATCTCGGTTAGCGACTTCCGGCCGTCGCTCCAGCGGGAATGGCTATGGTAGGAGGTGTGACCTTGGAGGGTTGGGGTCATGGGTGAGAGGCTTTCTCCGTTGTCCGGTGCTCTGGTTGGCTCGCGAAGTGGTGGTGTCTCACGGTACACTAAAGGCAGCCCAAGCGTCAAGGGAGCTGCTCATGCGATCTGTCATCCGGGTAGTATGGTTCGGCATTGCGGTCGCGGCCGGAGCCGTCGGCGCGGCCCAACCTGAAGAGCGGATTGTCCTCGTCAGCTTCGGGGATCACTTCGTCGTCTTCAAGGGCGATGCGAAGCTGGACACGCCGGAGAAGATCGAGCGGTGCATGCGCGAGTGGCGCGACTTGCACGAGGTGACCACCGTCTACTGGCGCACGGGCACGTGGTTCATTCGCACCCGCTGCACTCGAGTGCCGACTTCCATCGGCAAGTACTGGGAGACCGCGGACGACATCTTCGCCCGGTTCGACCCCTATCAGGCGGCCTGCGAGAGCGCGCACAAGCTGGGTCTGCGGATCTACGCCTACGCCACCAGCTTCGACGAGGGGTCGCCGCCGGAGATTCTGTATGGCGACAGCACGCCGTTCCCGTGGCAGTCGCACTTCACCATTGAGCACCCCGAGTACCTCGTGGAAGACCGGGAGGGGCAGAAGCGCCAGTGCGGCGTGATGGAGTACGCCTACCCGGAGGTGCGTCGGTACAAGCTCAAAGAGCTGACGGACTTCCTGGACAAGTATGGCTATGACGGCGTCTATCTGTGCACTCGAAGTCACAGCCAACCGGCGGCGCAAGCCGATCAGTTCGGCTTTGGGGAGCCGGTAGTCGAAACGTTTCAGGCGCGCCACGGAGTCGATATCCGCAAGCAGGACTTCGACGTGGCGGCTTGGCGCGCGTTGCGTGGCGAGTTCCTGACGCTGTTCCTTCGCGAGGTCAGGCAGGAACTCAACCGGCGCGGCAAGAAGCTGGCTGTCGGTCTGCCGCAAGGAGACATTGTCGGGCCGCCGTATGGCAACATGAAGCTCGACTGGCAGACATGGGTGAAGGAACGGCTCCTCGACCGGCTGGTATTCGGCGTCTACTCCGGCAATTGGCACTACCCGTCCATGCGCGGCAAGGACCGTGAACGCGGCTACTTGGCCAGCGGCGACGAACACTTCGGGCTCCCACCGGCCGACGAGGCGCTCGACACGCTCTACCAGCCGCTCTGCAAGCAGTACGGCGTTGCGGTGCAGTACAGCATGCTCAACGCCGCCAGTCTTGCCAACGAGCGCTCCTATGGCGTCGCGAAGGACGTCCAAGGGCTGGCATTTCCTGACGGGCGCTTCAGCGTCGAGGCGTGGATCAAGGCTGCCGGCAAGCAGGACTACGGCCGGCTACTCAGCCAGTATGACCACACCTTGCCGGGCAACGCCGGCCGCGGGTGGGAGGTGTACCTCGAAGAGACCGGCGAAATCCTCTTCCGCGTCAACGACGGCACGCAGGACGTCGCCCTGAAGAGCAAACAACCGCTCACCGCCGGGAAGTGGACGCACGTGGTCTGTGTCTCCGAGGGCGCGGGCGGCAAGATGCGGCTCTACTTCAACGGCCAACCGGACGAAGCCACGACCGCGGCGCCGGCCTCGGTGCGGCAAGTGCCGGTCAACCTCTTCGTCGGCCGCTATCCAAGCGGCGGCCGGCCCTTCGAGGGATGGGTAGCAGAGATTCGGGTCTCCAGCGCCGTCCGCAAGCCGACGGCTGCCCCCGTCGCGCCACTCACTGCCGACGCCGACACGCTCCTCCTGTGGCAACCGCAGCCGGACGCGAAGTCGGTTGCCAGCCTCGGCCGGGTGAAGGCAGCGCTGCAGTTGCTCAACGTGAAGTCGGGGGAAGCCGGCCCGCTGGAAGGGCTGGTCGGCGTGCGCATTGGCGAGCAGGGCGAGTAGCGACAAGCGGCCACCGGCAGCACCCGCTCAGCCGACCGCTCTCCCCTGTTTGAACCGGTCGAACAGCACCGCACCCAACAGGATCGCACCGCGGGCGACGTACTGATAGAACGGCGGCACATTGAGCAAGTTCATGGCGTTCTGAACCGTGCCCATGAGGAGCACGCCTGCCACCACGAAGCCCATCGACCCAACGCCCCCGGTAAGCGACACGCCGCCCAAGACGCAGGCAGAGATGACCTCAAGCTCGAAGCCCATCGCCGTCGTCGGTTGACCGCTGGTCATGCGGGACGCGAGCACGACCCCGGCGAAGCCCGCCATCAACCCCTGCGCCGAGAAGATGATCATCTTGAGCCGGTCAACGGCGATCCCCGCGAGCCGGGCAGCCTCCTGGTTGCCGCCGGTCGCGAGGGTGTTGCGACCAAAGGTAGTGCTGCGGAGCAGGAAGCCGAAGACGAGGAAGCAGCTCACCGTGATCCACACCGGCGTCGGAATGCCCAGCAGGGCGGAGTTGCCCAGGCTGAAGAAGCCCTCTTCCCGCACACCCACGGCCTTGCCGCCGGAAATGAGGTATATTCGCGAAGGTTAGGAATACACCGAAGTGGAAGTTCGCAGAACTTCACCCGTGGGCGTGTGGTGAGCACCCAACACACTGCTGTGCACGCAG
>PEVN01000063.1:18486-38904 GCA_002779825.1 Armatimonadetes bacterium CG06_land_8_20_14_3_00_66_21
CCACCGCCGCCAGCACCCCCGAGCACGCCACGACGGAGCCGACCGACAGATCGAAGTCGCCCGAGGCCAGGCAGAACAGCATGGTGCAGGCCACCATGCCGATGGTGGAGACCGACAGCGCCAGCCCCTTCATGTTCGCCCAGGAGAGGAAGTCGTCGACCCACACAGCGCAGCCGCCAAACAGGAGGGCGAAGACGACCAGCATTCCGGCGGCGTCCCACAGGCTGTGGAGGGCGGAATGGCTGGGTGCTCTGTCGGAGGTTTCGTGAGGCATGTCTGCTCCCTGGGGCACTGCACTACCCCGTAGCCCTGAGCGCCAAGCAAGTGAACGCCCGAGCAAGGTCCCTCGGCTTGGCGCCTCGGGCTACCGTTTCTGCCTATCGCGGCCGGCGGTTACTTCCACTTCAGCTCCAGCACCTCATACTCTTCCAGACGCGGCAACACAACCTCCACTCCCTCGTCGGTCTTGACCGCCTCCAGTGCGCAACTGGCGAGTACTGCACGAACTGAAGCAAGTTCCTTTTCAGCGGGGAGCCCAAGTCGTACGCGCACGGCCGTCAGCGGCGGCAGTTCGTCGAAGCTCTCGACCCAGTCGGCGTCGTACGCAACCAGATGGACGAGCCGGCGGTTGCGCGCGGGCTGATCGAAACAGGTCACCCCCACGATGCCGCCGGGACAGCTTGCCTCGGCAGGAGGGTTCGCCTGCGCCACCCACTTCACGGCGGCGCGGGCAAGCGCGACAAAGGCTTGGTCCGCCCAGAGCGAGTAACTGGAATCGAGCCGGCCTGGAAGGTAGACAACGCGCCCCCTCCCGAACGAACTAAGCACCATGGCCGGCGCGCGGCCCCCAGGAACACCGGGACCCGCGAGCCAAGCGGCGACCGTATCGGGGCGCGCCTCGACCGACAGGTGCTCCTCGCGATTCGACAGGCCCGCCGCCGGAAGCGCAACGAGGAGTCCCGTCCCAGTGGCCGGCTCGATTCGCTGTCCCTCCTGCGCCGCGATCGACCCGCGCACGCGCGCGCCGAAGGCCTCGGCCAGACCGAAGTCGCGGCGCCGCTTCCCGCGCAGATCGTACAGCGAGGTCTCATGGGTCGCGACCAGTCCGCCGCCCTCGCGGACAAAGGCGCGAATGACCTCACACTGGTCGTCGCTGAGGCAGACCTCATTAGCCAACACCAGCACGCGGAAGCCGTCAAGGCTTTGGCGGTTGAGGTGGTTGGGGTGTAGCTCCTTCACGGGAAGACCGGCGTGGAGCAATCCGGCAAACATCCCGGCGGCGGGACTCAGGAACCGGTCGACCTGCCGGCCCGTCGGCGAGGTGAGCGCCGCCCGCGCCTTGACCCAGGCATACTCCTGCGGCTGCTCCCAGCCAACCGCGCAGGCGCCTCGCGGCTTGTCGGGCAGCCAGGTCGTGCCGCCGTCATTGCTGACTTGGTAGAAGAACGAATCACTGCCGACGTCTGGGAAGATCACCCGCGCCCAGAGCGTCCACGGACCGGTCGATGTCAGCGGTGGAAGCTTGTACGTCAACGGTAGCGTCGGCTCCCCCGAGTTACCGTGGCCGGAAGAGGTGAGGTGCGCACCCGAAAGGGCTGTGGCGTCGTCGGTCTCCGTCCACTGGCGGCCGGCCGCCGCGGTCACGCTCGCAGCCGGGTCGAAGGCGGCAGCCGACACGTAGACCACGTCTGGTGGGTGGGCGCCCTGCGCGGCTGCCCGATACTCGGCGTCGGTCGGCTCTTTGCCATCGGCGCGCAGGCAGAACAGGTCGAGCCTACCGCCCGGTTCGCGTTCCAGGATTCGCAGTCGCGCGTTGTCGCCCGGCCGCAGCGGGATCAAAGTGTTGGCTGCCACCGCGCGGTGCCGGGCGTCGGCAAACATCGGCCGCGGCAGCGCCAGGAACTTGGTGGGGAACGTCGTCGCGAAGTCGAAGCAATCGGCGTGCTGCTCCATCACCTCGAACGGGCGCTCCATGCCCGCGTATGCCCACGAGTTCGGGAACGCGCCGTTGGCCAGCGCCTGCCAGTACAGATGCCGGGCTTCCGCTTCGGTCGTGACGCTTCGGCGCTCTCCGCCCCACGGCTCCTGCCGCAGGTAGATGTTCACCAACGACGGCACCTCGAACACATCGCCCCAGTTGCTGAACTCGGCACGCTTCCAGAGCGTGAAGTTCCATGGCTTGCTGGCGTAGATCTCATTCAGTGTGCCGTCGTAGAACCGCCCGTTGTCCGGCTTCGGCCAACTGTGGAACACGACCACCGCGTCCGGCCGGGCGGCCTTTGCCGCCTCTGAAAACACGCGGGTGCGGTCGGTCAGGCATTTCATCAGCCATCGCGAGTAGAGCTGATGGTCGGGGTTGTCCACCTCGCCGACCGCGTCCCAGTCGCTGGTCATCTCCCACAGTACCGCCAAGGGGCCGAGCTTGGTCAACCCGGCCGGCAGCGCGCGACCCGTGTCTTCCCGGAACTTGCGCCGACAGTGCTCGCAGTAGCAGACGTGGGGCGACAACCCGTCGACATAGAGGCCGGCTGTCGCGTACTTGCCCACCAGCTCTGTGATCGCTCTGGTGTAGAAGTCGGCGAACGCCGGGTTGTTGACGCATGCGTACCGCGTCCCCTCCCGCCCATACGCCTTCACGTCCCACGGTTTGCCGTCTTCGTTCACGAGACAGCCGGTCTCGTAGAGCGGGTTCTGCGTGTAGTAGGCATTCGGGTTCAGGTAGGCCAGCACGTGCATCCCGCGCTTGCGCGCCGTCGCCATCGCCTCGGCAAGCGGGTCGACGCCTTCCCGAAGGTTCGGCGAATGGGGGGCGAACGCGCTCGGGTAGTGACTCAGCCCACCCCAGAACATCCCCAGCCGCAGCGCGCTGGCATGACGATCAGTGAATCCGTCGAGGAGCGCCGCAGTCTCGCCCTTCCCCCACCGCGGCGCCTCGGTCGTGCACCACCGAGGCACGCGCATCCACTCAGGCAAGTCCTGCCGCGGTGCATCCCGGCCGCACAACGCCCCCGGATATGTCATCCGGTCGGAGGCAAGCTCCGCGGCGGCCCCGCCCTCGGGAGTGCACCCGGCAATGAGACAGGAGATGAGCAGCGCCATATCAACAGCCTCCACCTACGCGCAGCCGCGTCTCAAGTCCCGCTGCTGTTCTCGGAGCGACGAGCCACGGCAAGCTCATTCTTGCCCACAAGCCGCCGGTGGGCAATGACGGAACACGTGGGCCTTGGCGTCTTGGCGCCGCCGCCGCCACGTCTCCATCACAGCGCTGACTCTCTATCGTCTTGTGGCCCGCCCACCTCCTCCGCGTGGCGCGCGTTGACGGGGTCAGCCTGATTGACTTTGGCGTGGAATACAGATTGAATCATTTGACCATGTAAACACAGTGCAGTACCATCGACCGAGAACCGGCGCGGTGCCCAAGCGCAAGACCGAATGTGGTCGTGCCTTCCCCCGGGGGCCTCGCGCGTCGACGACCATGAGAACGGCGTTGGCGTCCTCAACCTGCCACCGAGGGCAGGGATGTTGGCCGGCGAAAGATCGACCCGAAGCAGTCACTCCCGCTTCCTGCGCCTCCTCGGCGAGCTTGGTCCCAAGTCTGAGTTAGCCCAACCAGAGAGCGCGCCCAATGCCAGCCACTGACCACACTGACCCCGCCGCCGTCGGGCAGCGTCTCGCCGAGTTCCGGAAGGGGCGCGGGGTGACGCAGCAGGACGCGGCCAATCACCTGGGCTGCAGCCGACCGACCCTCATTGCCGTTGAGAAAGGAACGCGTGCCCCGAAGCCTGAGGAGATCGTCAAGCTGGCAGCGCTCTATGGCCGCAGCGTGCACGAGGTCGTTCGTCCGGGTGCGCCCACCGTCGCGCTGAGACCGCGTCTGCGCGCGGCCCTTGACGCGTCACCTGAAGACGACGGCGAGCTCGATGCTGCGATCGCCGAGTTCCAGCGACTCGCTGAGGACTACTGCGAGCTGGAGCGATTGGCTGGGGTCACGGGTTCCGAGCCCTATCTCCCGGCAATTGAGGTCCATCCCCGTGTCGACGTGGTCGAGTTCGCAGAGGATGTCGCGGCACGGGAGCGCTCGCGGCTGCACCTTGGCGACCAGCCGCTCCTCAACCTGCGGCAGGTTCTGGAGAACGACGTCGGGCTGAGGGTCTTCGTGTCGTCGCTGCCCTCGTGGCTGGCCGGCATGTACGCCTACGTGGCAGACCTGGGCTACTGTGTGCAGATCAACAGGAAGCAACCGGCCGAGCGGCAGCGCTTCACCTTGGCGCACGAGTACGGTCACTTCCTGACGGGCCGCAGGAGTTGGTCCCCGAGCGATACAAGTACTTGGCGGTCCAAGCGTTCCGCCAGGGGGAGCTCAGCGAAGGGCAGTTGGCGCAGTTCCTGCGCACCAACCGGGTCAACGCCCGGGAGATCGTGGCCTCGTGCGTGACCCGAACGGAGGTCAGCCCCACGGGCGAGCGCCGAACGATTGAGCTGCCCTTCGAGCGGTCCCTGCTGTCGCGCGTGCTGCGGCCGGAGAGCCGCTCGCCAAAGGGGGTGCCGGGTCTGGCTGTGGCCTCGGCGTGCGCATGCCCGAAGGGAGCCTCGACACCTGCTGTCTCCTGAACCTGTGCGCCGTCGGCCGGGTGGCTGACTGGCTGCCAAGCCTCGGCTGGCAGTGGCACGTGCCCGAGGCAGTGAGGGGGGAGACGCTGTACCTGCGGACGTATGGCGCCGAGGGCGAGCCGGTGAACCAGGAAGTGGACTTGCAGCCCGACCTCGCGGAGGGCGTGCTGGTCGAGTGCGCCCTCGACCCCGGCGAGGAGACCGCGAGATACGTCCAGTTGGCCGGCAGCCTCGGCGACGGGGAAGCGCTGGCGCTGGCGCTGGCAGCAACCCGCCACTGGCTCTTGGCGACGGACGACCGCAAGGCGAGGCGGCTGGCGGGGGAGTTGGGTGTGCCGGTCATCACGACCCCCGAACTGGCGAGGCGATGGGCCGACAACACCGGCTCGACCGACGTCGAGATCGCCGCGGCCCTCTGTCGCGTGCGCGATCTCGCTCGCTTCGTGCCGGGCGAGGGGTTCCCGTTGCGCGACTGGCGGGTTCGGCATCTTGAGTGAAATCGGCACCCGTGCCGGGGCACCCCACTTTGCTGTTGACCGTGGTCGAGTTGCGGGGTATCGTTGTGCGACCACGGACTTTCACGGCTCGCCGATCTGCGGCGCGTCTGTGGGCGCACTTCAGCCGGCCCAACTGCCAAGGGAATCTACGGAGGTAGAATTCGCATGAATGAGCCAAACCCCAACCTCCGCAGCCAACGCCTCCTCCGCCGCCCCGAATGGTCGCTGCAGCGCGGCTTGTACAAGGCCATGGGCTATAGCGACTACGACTTGGCGCGACCGCTCCTCGGCGTCGCCAACTCGTGGAACCGGGTCGTTCCCGGGCACTACAACCTGAACCTGGTGTCGGACTACGTGAAGCAGGGCGTCTCCCAGGCGGGCGGGACGCCGGTGGAGTTCGGGGTCATTGCTGCGTGCGATGGCATTGCCCAGGGGCATGTGGGCATGCACTACATCCTGCCGATGCGGGACTTGATCGCGAATGAGATCGAGCTGATGGTGCAAGCGCACCAGCTCGACGCCGTCGTTTTGCTCTGCGCGTGCGACAAGAGCGTGCCCGGCATGCTCATGGCTGCAGCGCGGCTCGACGTTCCGGCCATCGTGGTGGTGGGCGGGCCGATGGAGGGCGGGTGCGAGTTCGACGGGCGCGCCGCCGACGGCACCTCGCTGACCGAAGGGCTCGGGATGCTCAAGTCCGGCCGGATCGACGAGGAGACTTTCCGCAAGCTGGAAGAGGCTGCCGTGCCGACCTGCGGCTCGTGCTCGTTTTTGGGCACGGCCAACACCATGTGCTGCGTGGCCGAAGCGTTGGGCATGTGCCTGCCGGGCTCGGCCACCATTCCGGCGACGCATGCGGACCGGATGCGCGCAGCGCAGGCGTCGGGCAGGCAGCTCGTGGAGCTTGTCAACCGCGGAATCACCGCCCGGCAGATCCTCAACCGCAAGGGCATTGAGAACGCCGTCCGCCTCGGCACGGCCATCGGCGGCTCCACCAACATGGCGCTGCACTTCCCGGCGATCAGCTACGAAGCCGATTGCGGTGAGTTCACCATGGACGACTTCGAGTCGCTGTGCCGCAGCACGCCGCATCTGGCGAAGATGAACCCGGCCGCACCGCTCAACGTGCCCGACTTCCACGCTGCCGGCGGCGTCCCGGCGGTAATGAAGGAACTGCTGCCGTTGCTGCACGGCGACGCCCTGACCGTGACGGGCAAGACGATGGCCGAGAACGTCGCGGGCGCGCCGCCGCCGGACCCACGAATCATCCGGCCGCTAGCCGACCCGTGGGGGACCGAGGGCGGGTTGGCTGTGCTCCGCGGCAACTTGGCCCCCGATAGCGCGATCACCAAACCGGCGGCCATCAAGCCGGAGATGCACATATTCACCGGCAAGGCCCGCTGCTTCGACTCCGAAGAGGCGGCCAACCAAGCGCTCCTCGCTGGCGTCGTCCAGGAAGGCGAGGTCGTGGTCATCCGCTACGAAGGCCCCAAGGGCGGCCCCGGCATGCGGGAAATGTACATGGCCATGAAGCTGCTCTATGGCAGAGGGCTGGCGCTGAAGACAGCCGTCGTGACCGACGGCCGCTTCTCCGGCACCAACAACGGCTGCTTCGTCGGGCACGTGTCCCCGGAGGCCGCCGAGGGCGGCCCGCTTGCCATCGTCCAGGACGGCGACACCGTCACGGTGGACATCCCCAACCGAGGCCTGCATCTCGGGGTGTCGGACGAAGAGATTCGAGCGCGCCTCTCGCAGTGGCAACGGCCGGCGCCGAAGTTCACCAGCGGCTACCTGGCGCTATACGCTCGCCTGGCCGAGTCGGCCGACAAAGGTGCCATCATCCGGCACCGGTTCGCGTAGGGCACGGCCGCGCCCGCTCCGGCCGGCCCGGCAGACCAGTTCCACTCCGGGGTGGCAGCTCAGAGGTGTTCAATGGCAGAACGCACGCTGTTCTCACTCGCCCTGTTGCTTTGCCTGCAGAGCCTCGGCTCCACGGCTGAACCGTCTCCGCCCCAACGCCTGATCCTTGCCCATCGCATGATCGGCTTCGGGCCGCACTTCCGTGGGGAGGCGAAGACGCCGTATGGGTTCCTCTTCCCGGTCAAGGAGGCCCACGGGCCGGACGTAGCGGGCTGGTGTCGAGAGGGGCACATTGGCGCCCTGCATCCGTCGTTCGTCGATCAGGTCGAGGAACTGAAGTGGGAGATCGGGCAGGCAATGGAAGCTGGGGTGGACGGCTTCGTCCTGGACATCTGCGGCGGCACGCATGAGTTCGGCATTCCAGACAACATGCTCAAAGCGGCGGAGGAGTTGGGCGGCGCGTTCAAGGTGGGGCTGTGTCTCGACTATGGCTACGGCGGGACCGACATGAAGGTCGCCTGCGTAAAGGAGTGGATGGAGCGACACGCCGGCAGCCCGGCGCAGCTTCGCCTGAAGGGACTACCCGCGTTCATCACCTACGGCTCCGGCTACGCGATCCTGACGAAGGCCGACGAAGTGCGCGACCGCATCGGCGCTCTCCGCGACGCGGCGGGGCAGCCAATCTACGTCTGTGTCGATATGACGGAGTTTCCCAACCTGAAGCCGGAGGAGTGGGAGCCGAAGGTGCGGTCGTACGCGCCGTATGCCGACGGGATCACGTGCTTCTTCAGCCGGCAAAGGTTCGAGCGCAACGCCCAGGCGTTCTCGGCGATGGCGAAGGTCTGTCACGAATCGGGCAAGGACTGGGCGATGAGCTTGTGGGGCAACTACTACACGCCGGGCCGCACGGCCAACCTGGAGAACCTCGGCGCCGACAACTCCCGGCTGTGGGACCGCATGTGGAAGGTGGCGCGCGACACCCGCGCCGACTACGTGCAACTGGTCACGTGGAACGATATCACCGAAGACACCACGATCATGCCCGGGCTGCGCCGGCACTTCACGTTTGCCGATCTGCTCGAGCACTACTACGGCCCCTGGTACCGGCCTGGCGTCGAGCCCAAGCCGACGCGCGACCAAGTGTATGTCTTCTATCGACCCTACCGTACCGACGCGCACTCGCCACTGGTTGCCGGTCCGCACGTTCACGGCTCGGACTCCCAGGACTCGGTAGAAGTGCGCTCCTTTCTCACCGCGCCGGGCACAGTGGTCGTCGCCGGCATGGGCAAGGAGGACGTGCCGGCCGGCATGTCGTCGGTGGAGTTCCCCAGCCGACCGGGACCGGTGAAGGTGTCGTTGCTGCGAAAAGGCAAAGAGGTGCTGGCCTTCCACGCGCCGGAGTGGATCACCGACCGCCCGTGGCGAGAGGACTTCGCCCTCCGTGGCTTCAGCAGCGAAGAGCCGGCGCACTGGGCGAAGTGGTTCGGCGGGGCGCCCGGGTGGATTAGCGAGTACGGCGACGACGACGGGAACGGGCTGCCCAACTGGTTCGAGCACTACTACTTCGCCCAGTGGACAGGCACCGATCCCAACGCCGATCCCGATGGTGACGGGAGCGCGAACCGGCAGGAGTACGCCGACGGAACCGACCCGCGCAACCCGCCGGCCGTCTACCCGTCGGGCTATCGCTGGGACGCCGCCACCGACTTCCGCCCCAAGGACGAGACCTACCCCATTCTGGACTCGCTGGGCGCGAAGGTGTGGGAGTTCCAGTTCTTGTCGAGGGACGAGCGCCCGGGCCGCTTCGCCGCTGCCGGTCTGTTGGTGCAGCAGCTCCCAGCCTGGCTGGAGCGCGGCGACTCCTGGAGCTTCGGCATCGGCAAGCCCGACGCCGGCAGTCTGAGCTACTTCGGGGAAGCCAACTCGGCAGCGTCGCAAGTGTGGACAAGCCCAGTGAGCGGGCGCGTCGCCCTGGCGATTCGCGTGGCGCCGGAATCGGGAATCACGCCGCTAAGCGTGCGGCTGACGAAGGGGGGCGCGGAACAGCCCGTGTGGCAGGGAACCCTTGAGCCCAACGGCGAGCCCCTCTCCCTGTCGCGAGAGCTCCAGGTCAATCGTGGCGATCGGTTCCGACTAACGGTCGCCGGCCGACCAGACGCCTCCCGTTGGTCAGCGCGGGTGACGTGGACCTCGGTGTTCGCAGGCTGATCGGTCTGGCGCGGGCCGTGCGTGACAAGGGCCCGGCTGGCCCGTTGTTGTTGACGAGGGGTCTGTCAATCCGAGCCGCGAAGGTGACAGCGCGTTTTCGTAGGAATCACTCATGTTCGCGCTTCGCTTGAAAACACCCCGGCAGGCGGAACGGCAAGCCCCTCCGAGCCGCGACGGTGACGGAGCGCGTGACCCGTCGGCGTCGCCGGGGCAGCCAGCGTGGCACACGCTCCGTCACCGTCGCGGCTCGGATTGACGGCGCATTCTCGAAGGAGAGTTTTCATGTCCAGCAAGCCACGGCTCCCCGTCTTGGCCCTGCTGCTGCTCCTGCTGCCCGGTCGCAGTCAGGCGCAAGACCTCAAGCCCGGCGACAAACTGCCGGACTGCAGCAAGATCCCGCTGGCTCAGACCACGCAGCCGTACCGGCCGCAGGCGCACGACGTGGTCTCGCTGGAAGACTTGCTGTTGGACGACGGCATTGTGATTCTCCACTTCACCACGCCGCGTCCGCCCAAAGGGGGAGCATTCAAGACGACGTTCGTCGAAGAGCTGTCCGCCGTGCAGAAGGCAGTGCAGGGAACTACCTACCCGTGCCGACCTGTGGTGGTCGTGCCGTTCGGCGAGAAGGGGCGGCAGGACGCGGACACGCTGGTGCGGGCAACGGGAGAGAAGCCGTGGGGCGGCGTGCACCTCTACTACGAGCCCACCTTCCCCCGACCCGGGCTGTACCGCACGTTCCGGCCCGGGGCGGCGGCCACGGGCGACCAGCCGCTGGTGACGCCGTGCACCTACCTGCTCGGCCCCGACCGAGAGATCCTGGCAACCCGCGGGCCGAACGAGGGCGGGCAGCTCTAGGACTGGCTCCAAGCGAACCTGCCCGAGGCTGTCACGCCTGTTGCCAAGCGACCCGGCACCGACCTGTCGTTGCCCCCGGCCGATGCGGCCACTTGGCCGGCATTTCGGCGCACCGCTCAGCATCAGGCCGAGGCCCCGCAGGCCCCCAACACGCTGCCCTACACCTACCTCGCCTGGCAAACGCAGATCGGTCGCACCTTCGCCTCACCCGCGGTGGCGGACGGCACGGTCTACGTCTCGACGGACGCCAACGGCCTCCGCACGCTCAACCTGGAGACGGGGCAACTGCTCCAGAGCTTCGACGCTGGCGACGCTTGGTGGACTTCGCCCGTCCTCGCCGGGAGCTGCGTGTACCGCGTCACCGCCGACGGCACTGTCTTCGCGCTGGACCGCGCGACGCTCCGGGCAAAGTGGCAGACCCCCCTCGGCTGTCTGGTCACGTCGTCGCCGGTCGTCAGCGAGGGCGCGCTGTACGTGGGGGCGCGCGACGGAGTCGTGTACAAGCTCGACGCGGACAGCGGCGACGTGCTGTGGCGGTTTCAGACCGGCGGCGAAGTCAGCTCCTCGCCGGCTGTCGTCCGCGGCATGGTCGTCCTCGGCTCGGGCGACCGGAACCTGTATGCCCTCGACGCCCGCACGGGGAAAGAGCGCTGGTCGCTGTCGACGGGCGGTGCAGTGGACTCGTCGCCGACCGTTGCCGGCGAGGACGTGCTGGTCGGCTCGTTTGATGGCTGTCTCTACTCGGCGCAGTTGGCCGACGGTAAGCTGAACTGGCGCTGCCGGCTGGGAGGCTGGGTGCACTCCTCGCCCGCCGTGGTTGAGCGGTTGGTCTGCGTCGGCACGGTCAACAGCCACCGCGACGAGAAGCCCACGTTCAACTGGGTCGACCTGAAGACGGGCGAGCGCAAAGCCAGCTTCGAGTTGGCGGACGCCGTGTACTCCTCGCCGACGGGGTGGGGGGACGTGGTTCTGGTCGGCTGCCGGGACCACTACCTGTACGCCTTCGACCGGCAAGCCCAGCAGACGCAGCCGCTGTGGTCGTTCAAGACGCGGAGCCATGTGCACGCCTCGCCAGTAGTCGTGGGTGACACGGTGCTGGTGGCGTCGTTCGATGGCAACCTGTACGCGCTTCGGCAGGCCAAGCCCATCCAAGCGTGGACCGAGGGCGACGGGGTGCCGCGCTGGTTCATCGCGGCCTTGGCGCGGCAACTCCACGAGGAGACGGCCGACCTCATCGCCCGCGCCGCCGCCGGCGAGGTGGGAGCGGAGCTACGGCTGACCCGGTTCGACGAGCTGTTCCGGCGGATCAAGGAACGCGTGGCCCACCCCGAAGGGGGAACCAAGGTGCTGCCCAGAGACGTGCCCTCCGACCACCCCGGGGCGCCGTTCATCGGGTACGTCCTCACCGGCGGCCTGTTGGCGGGCTACCCGGACGGCGGCTTCCACCCCGACGACCCACTCTCGCGGTACCAGTTCTCCGCCGGTCTCTCCACGGTCCTGGACTGGGTCACCCGGCCCAACTACGTCTGGCGCGTCCTCAAAGACCGCAACGCCCCCGCCGCCCAGGTGGAAGTCAAGGCGCACGCGTTGACGGGCCGCTCCCGCTCCATGCCTGCCGATGTCGAGCAAACCCACTGGGCCTACGGCGCCCTTTCCAGCCTGGCGCAGCTCAGCCTCTTGCCCCTGGACGACGAAGGCAGCTTCCGCGGCAACCGTCGCGTGCTCCTGCGCGACGCTGCCGCGCAGTGGGACCTGCTGGTGGAGTCGGTACGGGTCGGGCGGGTGAAGTGAGGGGTAGCTCGAGGGCAGTGCTCGGGGGAACGAGGGCAAGGCGCTGTGCCGCGACGACGCGAACCGTAGGCGATTCCTCGAGACGCTTGAGCAGAGGGCGGAGCAGTTCGGCGTGGCGATCCATGCTAACTGCCGTGGCGAAGGAGCGCGGCTGCAGCGACGACAGCGGAGTCCACCCGGTGGTGCCCGTCTGGAACAGCGACCCCCTCAGGAACGCGCCCTGGCGCAGCGCCTCCGCCTGGTGGCCGTGCACGGCGCATACCACGCACATCTCCTTGCCTGCCACTCACGGCCACGGTACCATGGGGGACCTCCACCAGACCGCGGCGGTACCGCCGCCAGACGAACCGCGACCGCTCATCCGCAGGAGGTAACCCAGTGCCTGCTATTGTGACGTCGGACCTACTGGAACCAGAGCTCCGCGCTGTGACCCGGGCGGGGGGATACCGTACTGACAGTGAGACCATCGGACACGCCCTGGAGACGCTCTTGGTGGCAAACCGGTCGTTGCGCGTTGAGGCCGCCGTCTTGCTGTATCACGACGGCGAGGTGACGCTCGCGCGGGCTGTTGGGATCGCTGGCATGGACTCCGAAGGTCTCAAGGACGTGCTTGCCCGGAAGGGCGTCGCGAGAGTTGTTGACGAGGCGCCCGCTGACGTTTTGGCGGGCGCCGAACGAGTGAACGAGTGGCCCAGTCGGCCATGATCGACACCGGGGCCGCGTCTCCATTGTTCACTACTCCACTGCTCCGGCGCGGCGGCAGAGGGCTGCTCCGGCAACGGCCAACCCGCGGCCGAAGGCTCGCGCCGCTGGGCGTTGCGCTGACTGCCGCCACGTGCTATGCTCTCCGTCCAGGAGACGCCCGCAGCAGGCGTTGACACCGCCGTGAGCCGCCTTCACGACAGGAGGGGTGAGTGCGGGTTGCCCTCGCCGGTCTTCCCCGCGCCGCGCCCGGCACCGGGCTCGCGCCAGGTGCGTGTGGGCGTGGCACTTCGTAGGTGCTAATAGTGAATACGCGGCCCCGGTGTCCCGCGGCCCCGGTGTCCCTGCCATGCCAGCGTAGCCTATTAGGGAGGTCGGAAGTGGACATGACGCCGGCCCTACTGCTCGTCGGGGGAGCAATCGCACTGTGGGCCGGGGGCTTGGCCGCTAGGACGGGGCTGTATGTCCACTGGTGTTGGAGCGGCTTCGGATTGCTTCCGGCCGCCTCGCCTTGCGTGGAGTCCCTCTCGGCACAAGTACCATCCGTGTACGTCGCCTACATGCTGGCGACAATCGGCTGCGCCCAAGTCGGATGGGTTCTGGCCTGGACCACCGAGAGGGAGTACCTCGCCGAGCTCCGCGCACTGAACCGCCGGTGGGCGTGGTATTGCTTCTGGACCCTGCAAGTGCCGCGTACCTGGCAGCGGGGAGCCCCTGCGGAGCGACTTGTGAACCAGCGGCGAGAACTCCTATGGCTTGGGTTGGGGGGTGTTCTGTTCGCCGCCCTGCTTGTAGCACACAGGGACATCGTCTCGCGCTTGTTCTCGCTTGCCATTCTCGCCGCGTATGTCTTCGCTGCGCTCTGGATGGTTGCGCGTGGAGATTGGCGCCGCCCCCACTAGCCCCAAAACAAGCGTATTGCGAGCGCCTGAGCACTTTGGGGTAGCGTCGGTGGGTTTTTGGTGTCTCGGGCGTGTCGATGCGAGCAAGCAAGGGCGCTGGTGAGGGCTTCTGAGGCGCTATTCCGCGCCCGCGTGGCAGTGCGAAGGGGTCGTACACCCCGGCGGGCTGGCAGTAGACACACGACTCCCTTGGCGGTGGTCGAAACGACTGGAGTTGGCCCCGGGTCAGCCGGTTACCAGGAGCGGGCCGGGGCGCGGGCGCAAGGCTTTGATGCGGTGGAAGGGACTGAAGAACTTGCCGAGGGAGGGGTTGTAGCCCAAGCGCCGGTACACGAGCTTGCGGCCGGTGCGAACGAGCTGGCAGGGGAGCAGCACGAAGGTGTGGAGGAACCGCCGGAACTCCATGCCCAGGACTTCGTCCCGGTCCGCGCGTGTGCGCATGCAGAGCGCGAACCACGACTTCATTGTCCAGGCCAGCGACGTGATCACCATGTACGCCCAGTTGCTCAGGAGTTGCCGAACGATGCGTTGCCATTGGCACCTGCCTCTTCCCGCTCTGACCACCGGTACTCCGCTCCAGCCAGCGATGGTCTGACTCCCCACGGTACCAGAAAGCGCTTTCATTTTACTCACTGCCCACCTCGTTGTCTGTCCGTAGAACCACCTATTCTTCGGCGGACTGGCACTACTCCCCCGCCTCCAACAGCACATAGTCCAGCCCGAACATGTACGCCTTCACCGCTTGGTCGTTGGCGCCGGTGATCTCGACGGTGAGCTTGTGGTCACCGGCGGTGAGGGTGTGGGTGCCGAACTGCAAGGCGCCGGTGGGGATGACGCCGTTGTTGTAGAGGTCGACGGGGTCGCCCAACTTCTGACCGTCGAGGTAGACCTGGACGATGCCGTAATCGCGGGCTTTGGTGAGCTGGGCGGTCAGCTTGTAGGTGCCGGCGGCGGCGACGGGGAGAGCGAGGTCGAGCTTGTCGCCGGGCTTGCCGCCGGTCCACCACAGGTGCGATTCGCCGCTCCATTCGCCCTCGTGGTTCCCCAGGTCCTGTTCCTGCGTGTTGCCGCCGGTCTTCGCCAGGATCTTCAGTTGCTCGCCTTCGAGGGCGCCCTTCACGTGCTGGACTTCGGGCGTCACCCAGTAGCCGACGCGCTCGTCCAGGGAGACTGCCTCGTACAGGTCGGTGCCGCCCGGCGCCAGGTACCAGTACGACACGCACGCATGGTTCGACGGCTTGGCGTTGGGATAGTACTTCTCGATGAACCCCTCGAACGAAGTCTGGAAGGGCACTTCGTCGGTGATGTGCCAGCGGTTGACGCACACGTGACCCTTGTTGCCCTGGGAGATGGTCTGGTTGTGGTAGCAGTTCTGGAACAGGTCGGGGCAGCACCAGGCATAGCCGAAGTAGTCTTCGCTGCCGGTGCCGATGGTGGAGGGGAACTTCTCGCCGTCGACGAAAAACTTCTCATCGCCTTCGCCCCACCAGCCGCCTTTGGGGTTCCAGACGTTGAGCATGACGCCGCAGAACCGGCCGCGGCCTTGGGTGGTCAGCATGGTCCAGTCGATGGCGCGCTCCGGTTCCTTGGGCAGGAAGGCGTCGCGATGCCACTTGGCGTGGAAGCGGCCGTACTGGTCCAGCGGCTTGGTCAGCGGCGCGTGGCTGATCTCGAAGGGGACGGTGCGCGGCTCCGTGCCGTCGTTGGTCAGTTCCACAGTCGCGGCCCTGAAGGGCATGTACCAATGGCTGTACCAGGTGCCGTCGTCGGTAAGGCCCGAGGGCAGCGACAGGTACCGGTTGGCGCCCGCCGCCGTGCCGAAGAAGTCGCCGAACGGCGCCCACACGCTGGGTTTCGCCTCACCATCCCACTTGATCTGCAAGGCAAGCTCGCGCAGCAGCGCCCGGTCAGCGGGAGACTCAGGCAGGTCCAGCTTGGCGCGAATGCCGGTGATCGCCTGCGGACCGCGCAGGTCGATGACCTTCGCCGTCTGGCCGGGAGCCACCGTCACTGTTGGCTTGTCCGTCTGCTGCCCGGCATAGGCGGGAACGCCCTCGGGGCCGCAGTTGCTCAGCAGCTTGTCAGCCGCGGCCAACGCTGCCGATTCGTCGGGTGTCAGTTCGCGCTTGAAGGTGGGCACTTGAATGCCGGCCGGGAACGTGCCATAGGTGAAGTGGAAGTAGTTGCCCCAACCCGGGTCGGCTGTGATCTTGCACGACTTCTGGTACGGAATCGGGACGTAGTTGTTCCAGCCCTTGGACACCTCGTGCACCAACGCGGGGTGGGTGAAAGGCTCGTTCTTCTTGTCGAAGTAGCCGATGAACGGCAGGTCGACCGCCGGCGTTTCGGCGCCGTCGAGGAAGATGCGCACGTGGCCGTTCTGCGGCGCTGCCGACCAGATCCGCCAGATACAGCCCGGGCCGTCCATCTCCGCGAAGACCAACTGCTCGCCCTCCTTCCGGATGATCCCGCCGCCGTCGCCGTTGGCCGCCCAATCGACATACTTGCCGGTGGTTTCGTCGTACTTGCTGTTACGGTCGTAGCTCGACCACTGCGCGCACCCCTCGCCGGGTTCCGGCAGCGTCGCCAGGCGTTCGAGACTGGTCAACCGCTTCACCAAGTCGACGTAGGTCAACGTCTCGGCTTGGGCGCTCCACTGGCAGCAGAGCACGGTGCCGACCATCAAGGATAGCAGTGTTCGCATCGGTAGCCTCCAAAGGTGGGGTGTCTGTTGGGGAAGGCAATTCGCGCCTGGGGCGTCGATTCCTTCCGGCCTGTGATCCGGCGCCCTCGCTCCATCCCGCGCACCTTGTTCATCCGCGGCTGGCCAAACTACCCAGCGTCACCCGCGGACCTCCATGGCAACACGAACGCCAGGGCGGGCGTCATTCACGGACTGGGCGGATGCCATCCCGCGCGGATCCAGTTGCGGCGGACGGTCAGCGCTGTCAGGTTGTTGAGACTGAGAGCGACAACTGTGGCTCGTCCGCAGGCAGTCCGACCGACAATGTGCGCACCCTCGGCGCTCCAGCGGAAGTGGCGGGGCCACCGCTGGCGGCGCGGGTTGAATAGTCGTACGCGGCGCCCCGTCAGCGGATCCATGCCGTGGGTCTGGTCGCTCTTGTGGAGGTTGCAGGAGTGGCAGGCGAGCCAGAGGTTCTCCTCCCGGTCGGTGCCGCCCTTCGCCCTGGGGACGAGGTGCTCCAACTCAAGGGGCCAGGGGAGGTGTTCCTGGCGCGCCAGGCAGTAGCCACAGCGGCCGGCAGCCGCCGCTCGCACGCGGGCACGCGCTTCCCTGGGCGCCCGGGACCCACTCATGGCGCGAGGGGCTCGCGCAGTCCGCGCCGCACCGCCTCAGCCAGCGCGTCCGACTGAGAGACCCAGAGCGCATCGTACACCTGCATCAGGGCGAGCAACTCGCTCTGCTCGGCTGGCGAGAGCTGACCCTCTCGCTGCTTGCGCAGTAACGCGGTCAAGCGCCTCCCTTGCACTGGCGCCATGCGACTCGCGGCCCTGGCGAGCACCTCCCCGTCGGACAGCGCGGCCGCAGATCGCTCAGGGGCGGCGACGGAATGAACGGGGTCCAGCGCGACAGAAAGGGCCTCGACCAGCAGCCCAGCCACATCCTGGTGGGCCATCGTGGCCCAACGCGTTGCCCGCTCGTAGAGACCGTCCGGTAGCGAGAGGGTTACTGAGGTTGCCATGGCACGCGCTCCTTGTCCGTGTGCAGGTGAAGCTATTGTCCCTCGTCACCCGGCGGGATGCAACCCCGGCCGGGGCGGTCTCAAGCGCGTTCGTCTGCCGCCAACGGTCACCGCCATCCCTCTGGCGGCGTCCGGACGAGCCAACTCCCGATCTGCCTGCCCTACTCCCCGATCACCTCGTACGTCCCGACTCCGTTCCCGGCGAAGGTGACTTGCGTGGAGGTGGCGTCGCTCGTCTGCACGGACAACGCTCCGTGGCAGATCACGACCGGGCGCGCTTTGAAGGGGAGCGAGAAGGCTACCGTCTCCCCGGCGGCGGCGGTGCCGGTCAGGCGGCGCTCGAACTGCCGGTTCGGGCGGGAGTCGTAGGTGAAGAGCCCCAGCACTGCCACCGAGAGGTCGACCGCCTCCAGCCGCACCTGATGCAGGCCGAAGCCGAGACCGAGGATTCCCCTTCGGTTCTCCATGAAGTGGGCGTTCTTGTCCAAGTCCACGAAGGGCGCGTTGGTCGGCTGGAGGAGCCGTTCGGCGCCGTCGATCAGCACACGCAGCTTGCCGCCTTGGGCGGCGTCGACGTAGGCGACCGACAGGTCGGTGCAGACGACGTCGACCGCGATTGCGGAGCCGGGCGCCAGCACCACCTGCTTTGCGCCGTAGGGGGCGCCCCACTCGGAGATGAAGTCGGTCACGGTGGCGCCGTTGCGGTTCCAGCGCGGGCTGTCTGCGCCGACGAACTGCCGGTCGGGGCAGACTTTGGCGTCGACGTAGGTCAGCCGCGCGCCTTTGCCGGCCAGTTCCAGAATGTGCCGGTCGCCCAGGCGGCAGCGGCCGTGGCGGAAGAGGGAGTTGCGGAGGTCGCGCCCGGGTGTAGCGCGGCGGGCCGATTGCTTCTCGCCATCGACGTATGGTTCGGGGTCGCCTTCGTCGGCAGTGCCCCAGCAGTTGAGGGCGGTGTCGTCGAACACGAACTTGCCACCCTTGAGCCGGCCGCTCTTCTCGTCGTGGGTGACCAGCTCGCCTTCCCAGCCGTAGCTGTTCGGGTGGACCCGCGCGGGAAGCTGAAGCTGCGCCTGCCCGGGCTCGATCGGGTCCCAGCACTCAAACGCCTTCTCCAGTTGCTTGAACCACAGGTAGTGAGACGCGGCTTGCGGATGGCCGTCGCTGGGCACCAGTGCGTAGCGGTTCACCCACCGCGTCACGTCGTCGCCGATTTTGCCGTAGTCCATGAACGGAATCTGGTACCGCAGCGCCAGTGCCTGCAGGTCGCCGGGGTTTGGGGTGTAGCCGCCCGCGTTCTGGAACTGGCAGAAGAGGAACTCGGTGTCGGGGTAGTGGCGCTGAATCCACCGGATCATCCCCTCGAACACGGCGACTTCGTCGGGCGTGTCGGTCTTCTCGTTCGCGCCACTGCCGAAGATGACCAAGTCGGGCCGCGGCCCTTCCGGGCGCTCGAACAGCCCCGGGTAGAGCTCCTGCCAGGTGGTCCCGGCTTTGTGCCCGTTGGCGTTCTCGTCGGGTGGCAGCGACAGCGAGCAGTACTCCTTCAGCCCCGAGTGCGCCTCGCCGACGCACGAGCCGTCGCACGCCATGAAGTTGAGGCAGAGCTTGTTCACCGGCAGGTCGAACTTGCGCCTCAGCTCCAGCCGGAGCCGGCCCGCGTAGTCGAAGTAATGCTGCCACCAGCCGACGTAGCCGTCGAGATCCGGGCGGCCCGCCTTGGCGGGCTCAAACAGCCGGTCCGATAGCGGTTGCTTGAAGGTGGGCGACTTCGGGTCTTCGTCGTACAGGTACATCGGCGGGTTGGCGCTGCCGCGGTCGATGCTGGAGCCCATCAGCAGAATGTGGAGTGGCTCGCCCTTCCACAGCTTCTGGATCGTGCGCGGGAGGGAGCGGTAGTTCGGCGCCATCGTCCGGGCCTCCGGGAGCCGGGCGAGCGCTTGCGGGCCGCGGCAGAGGCAGGGCGAGTAGACCCACGCCTCGCTCTCGGTCGCGGTGTTCTCGAACTCCACCTGCACGCCAATGGTGTTCACGTCGTCGGAGTGCGACTCGTTGCCGTCGCGGAAATGCCCGCCGATCTCGGCGTTCTCAACCTTCAACTCCACGGCGCCTGTCTGCTCGGCGCGCGCCTCGTGGCTTCCCGCAACCACCAGTTCCCCGCGGGAGTGCTTGGGGAACGTCCGCTTGTCGCCCATGCCGAAGTCGGCAGGGGTCCACGTGCCGTCTTCGCTGTCGAGCTTCAGCAGCTTCACCCGGGCCACAAGTGCGTTCGCCGCCGACTGATACCCGTAGGCGAACAGGCTCAAGTGCTCCCCGGGCGCCAGCCCTGCCTCCGGCAGCGTGAAGAACTGCCACAGCTTCTTGCCGGGCGTCAGCGCCACCAGGTTGCCGGTGGAGAACGCCGGCCGGATCTTCGCGTCCACGTGCGACTCACGCGTGACCGTGAGGTCGCCCCAGGCGTCGGTGTTCCAGAACGCCACATTGTGCGAGGTGAAGCTCTCCGCCTTCCCCTCGCGGTGATTCTGGAAGGCGTGGAATGTGAAGCGGGCGTTGAGGAGGAGGTTCATGGACGGAGCGCTTTGCTGGGCATGGGCTGGGGCGAGCGGCAGGAGGGCGAGAAGGAGGGCGGCACGGGCTGGGGTTGGAGGGCGCATGGGGTGGTCTCCGGGGGACACGGGACTGCAAGGACGACAGGACGGTAGGGACAGCAAGGCAAAGCCGCTGGGCGTGTAGCTGCTGCTATGCGAGCTGGCCGGCGCCGGCGGCTGTTTGGCAGACGTACACTTCGGGCGTCAGCCCCGTGCGCGGAGTGTATCGCTTACCCACCTCGGCGACAAAGTGGTCCACTGCGTCGGCTTCGACGATGCAAACGATGCAGCCGCCCCAACCGGCGCCAGCGGTCATGGCACTCCACACGCCGGGAAGGCTCCGGGCGACGGCGACCATCGCGTCGAGTTCGGGGCAGCTTCCGTCGAAGTCGGTGGCGAACGAGTCCTGCGCGGCGTCCATGAACGCCGCAAACCTGCGCAGGTCGCCCTGCTTGAGCGCATCGATGCTGGCGAGCACGCGCTCGTTCTCAGCCACGACATGGCGGCAGACGGGCAGGTCGGCGGGCGCAAGGAGGTCGGCGAACTCCGCCAACTGCGCAGAGGTTACGTCGCGCAGCGCCCGGACGCCAGGGATCTTCGTGGCGAGTGTCGCGGCTCCGCGTTCGCACGTCGCGCGGCGGACGTTGTACTGGGAGTCCACCAACTCACGGGGCTTCCGCGTGTCGGCGACCACGAGGCGCACCTC
>PEVN01000164.1:0-13872 GCA_002779825.1 Armatimonadetes bacterium CG06_land_8_20_14_3_00_66_21
CTTGCAGCCACGACCGCGGACCACTCCGTCCGAGATCAGGAGGTCTGAGACTGGGGCCGCATCACCTCACGCAAGACGTCACCGTCTGGGAGCACGAGCCGGGCCTCGACTTCGTCACCACCCTCGACTCCGCTGGCGGAGACGGGTTCTTCAAGGTGCACTTCGAGAGGCCCTTCGAGGGCGCGCTCAACGTCGACGCGCCCTTTGGTGTCGAGCCGCGAGACGTCGCCGCCGAGCCGTACGGCGAGGTCCTGGAACGCCGGCGGGAGAACGTGTTCTACGGCAGCCCGTGGGTGGACTACAGCGACGGTGCCCGCGGGGTCGCGCTGCTGGTGGAGCCGGGTATGCAGGGCTTCTCGTTCGACCCGGCGACCCGCGTGCTGGCGCACACCTTGCTGAAGGTGATTGTGCACCCTACCGAAGGCTGGGAGCGCCACGAGACCCGGTTGCGGGAAGGGAAGGGGCGGCAGGTGTTTCGGTATCGACTCCTCCCGCACCTGGGCGACTGGCGAGAAGCCGACCTCCCGCGGCGGTCGTTGGGGTGGCGAGAGCCACTCACGGCAGTCAAGCCGCTGGGCGAGCAGTCGCAGTTGCTGCCCGACGTTCACTCGTTTCTCTCGCTCTGCGCACCCAATGTGCTGCTCTCAACGCTGTATCGAGACGAAGGTCGCGTCGTGCTGCGTCTCTACGAAGCCCTCGGCCAGACCGCCGAGGTCGAGCTTGTGCTCCCCTTCGCTCCCCAGTCGGTCAGGGAGACCGACTTCGTCGGGCAGCCGCGCAAACGTCGTCTGGAGCTTGTCGGCGAGACCGTGCGACTGACCCTCGCGCCCTGGGAGGTCGTACTGCTGCGACTGGAGGGAGCGGGCACGCCGTGACCAGGTCTCGGGACGCGGGATTGCGCCAACAGACCGCGGGCGGTATACTTATGTGTTTGCCCGTCAGCAGACGCACCGATGACCCGGGAGAGGAATCCTCGGGGTACCCCACAGGGCGGCTGTTCTCCGGTGGAATGGGCGCTGAGCCACTTGTTCAGGCGCTGCCGGGCGCAGCGAGGCCGCATACTGCGTCCCCCGCGCAACCCCTGTCAGGAGAGACCAAGCTGTGAAACGAACGTATCAACCGAAGAAAAGGCGGCGCGCCAGGCGGCACGGTTTCCGTCACCGGATGGCGACAAAGGGCGGCAGACGCGTCCTCTCACGACGCCGAGAGAAGGGCCGGGCCAAGCTGACCGTATAACCAGCCTGGCGAATCCGTGACCAGCGACCGCCAGTTTCCCACTTCAGAACGGCTGAAACGGTCGAGCGATTTTGATGTTGCCATTCGGACAGGATCGTTTTTCCGACATCGGCTCGTGACGGTTGTCGTCTCCAGCGGAGGGGCGGCCCATCGTCGGCTGGGCGTTTCCGTGGGGAAGCGAGTAGGCGGGGCGGTTCGCAGAAACCGCCTCAAGCGGCGGCTGCGGGCTCTGTATGCGGCTCACCGCGACCTGCTCCCGGAAGGCTGCGACTGCGTGATCATCGCCAAGCCCGAGGCCGCCGGGGCGAAGGCGGGTTCTCTGGGCGGAGTAGTGCGCAACGCCTTCGCGCAGGCTGGGCGCAGCCCTCGGGGCCGGCAAGCGCTCCCCGGGCGAGGCGCTGCGCGATGACGTGGTTGCTGAGGATCATTCTCAAGACCTACCAGCGCTTCGTGTCGCCTCTCCTCCCCCCGTGCTGCCGGTACCACCCCTCTTGCTCCTCCTACTGCCTGGAAGCCCTGGACAAGCACGGGCTCTGGATCGGCGCGAACCTAACCGTAAGGCGACTCCTCCGCTGCCACCCGTGGCACCCGGGCGGCTATGACCCGGTGCCATGACGCGGGGCCCGAAATGAGCAGAAATTGACAACTGTGCAACAACCGAAAACGCGACTCTGGCGGGCCCTCGGCGCCGCGTGCGCCCTCACCTTCGCGGTGGGGGCGCTGTCCGGCTGCTCCGGCAAGGCGTATCCGCCGGTGAAGAAGGAGCAGCGCAAGGCCGTTGAGAAGGCCTTGGACGTATCCGGCGTCGTGTCGGTTGACGACGAACTGGTGGCGTTGCGGAAGAAGATCGCGGCCAACCCGGAAAGCGCGGCGGCGGCGGAAGCCCAATTCCGCCTCGGAGTGGTCAGCGAGAAGAAGGGCAACGACGGCAAAGGCGACACGGACGGTGCAGTCAGCGCATACGACGGGGTCCTCGAAAAGCACGCCAGTTCGCCGTTTGCCGCCGCGGCGGCTTATCGGAAGGCGGAGCTGCTCTGCAACAGCACGAACCCGGAGAAACGGAACGCGGCGGTGAAGGCGTACGAGGGCGTCCTCGGGATGATGATGGGGGCGCGGGGGGGGTCCAAGAGCCCCACCGTGGTCGCCACAGTCCCGATCGAGCAGAAAGGCGGCTCGATCAAGTGGGTTCCTGCCAGTGAGCTTATCCCGCCCAAACTCGACGCACTCTACAAGGACCGAGTCTCCTACCAGGTGCTCAACGCGTTGGTGGCGATCAGCACCAAGATCACCAGCAAGGGCGCCTACGGGCTTGCCATCATCTTCCTGACCATCATCGTCAAACTTCTGATCACTCCGCTGACCCGCAAGCAATACGAGTCCATGAAGGACATGCAGAAGGTGCAGCCGGAGGTTAAGAAACTCCAGGAGAAGCTGAAAGGCGAACCGCAGAAGCTGAACCAGGAAGTGATGGCGCTGTACAAGAAGCACGGCGTCAACCCGCTGGGCGGGTGCTTCCCGCTGCTGATCCAGATGCCGGTCCTGATCTGGCTCTACCGGGCGATCATGGCGTTTCGACTGCAGTTTGAGGGACATGGCTTCCTCTGGGTGGACAACCTGTCCGCGCCGGACAGGCCGCTGTTGGTGCTGTACCTGATCAGCATGGTCGTCTCCCAGCGGCTGACGACCACGCCGACGGCAGACCCCCAGCAGCAACAGACTCAGAAAATGATGGCCTACATGATGCCGGTCATGATGGCCTTCATGTTCCAGACCTTCCCCTCGGCCTTCATTCTCTATTGGCTGATGTTCAACATCCTGAGCACACTCCAGCAGTACCTGATCATGCGGGGTTGCTCCGACGACCGAGAGCGGAAAATGGGCATCAAGACGCTCATCCCGAGCTTCCTGTCTGCCACACCGAAGAAGACCAGCCCCCCCGTAGTGCGGGCGCCCGCAGTCCTCGACAGAAGCGGGCAGGGCGCTTCGCAGAAGAAACGCACGAAGAAACGGCGACGCTGACTGAGGCTGCCTTTCCGAACGGCTTCGTCACACCATATGCGGCGGTTCCCCGATCACCCATCGCCACATATGGTGCATTCGCGACATAGCAGTCGCGGCCGCCGATGAAGGAGACGGTCATCCATGAGGGTAGTAGAGACGGAAGCAAAGACGCAAGAGGAAGCGATCCAGGCCGCATTGACGGAGTTGGGGCTGGCGGCAGACGAAGTGGACGTTGAGGTCTTGTTGAAGGAACACCGAGGCGGGATACTCGGATTCATGGGGCAACCGGTTGTTCGCGTCCGGGTCTGCGCGAAAGACGCAGCCGGTCCTGCCGACGAGCCGGCACCGGCGGAGCCTCTTGCGGAGGCCGCCGAGGTGGATTCCCCGGCAGAGCCGGACCTGGAAGAGGCGCCGGCTGAGGAGGTCGCGCGGGAAGCGACCCCGCCGGAAGCGGCAGAGACAGAAGCTCCGGAGGCGGCTGCGGAGCCTGCACCGGGCGATTCGGCCGACGAACTTTCGTCCCCGGCGGAGGAAGGCGAAGAGTCTGAGGACGAGTCCGCTGAAGAGTCAGACAGCGATGAGGAAGCTGACTATAGCGATGAGAGCTTCGACTGGCCGGAAGAGGCGCGACTGCTGGTCCAAGACGTTCTGGACGCCATGGGGCTGAACATCACGGCCGAAGTCGCCGAGGCGGATGAGACAGACATCAAGATCGAGGCCGCGGGGCCCGATCTCGGCATCCTCATCGGCCGCCAAGGCAAGACCATCAACTCCTTCCAGTACCTGATGAACGTGATTCTGAACCGGCAGAGCCCGGAACGGATCCGAGTCGTGATTGATGGCGAGGGCTATCGAGAGCGGCGCGAGCAGGCTCTGGGGCGGATGGCGCGCCAAGCGGCCGACCGGGCCCGCCGGAGTGGCGTGGCCGTCCGGATGGACCCGCTGCGTGCCTTCGAGCGCCGGCTTGTCCATGTGGCCCTGCAGGACGACGAAGCGGTGTCCACTCATAGCGAAGGAGAGGAGCCGTACCGTTGCGTGGTGGTCGCACCCACGGAGCAGGCCTGCAGTCTGGCTCAATCAAGAGGCCAGGGCGAGGGCTCCCAACGGCCGTCTGAGGCGGCGCGGGGTGCCGCGGGCGGCTCCGGCAAGAGCGCGGACGGCTACGATGACTTTGAGCGCCGATGGATCGAGGAAGACGAAGAGTACGAGTACGTGGATACCGACGAGGCTGCAGAGAACGGGGACAGCGACGAAGACGCCGCGACGCCACCAGAGCTTCCGGGAGAAGGTCCTGACTCACCAGGCGATGAGGACCGAGAAGGCTAAGCTGCGCGGCGTCGAGGCGAAAACAGTCTGAGCGCAGGTGGAGTACCAATGTCCCCGTGCCGGGACACAATTGCCGCAGTTGCCTCGGGCGCGGGGCAGTGCGCCGTCTGCCTGATTCGGGTCTCCGGGCCTGATTGCTTGGCGGTCCTCCACAAAGTGTTCCCTGGGCTGGCTGGAGGCACTCCCCAGCCGGAGCCCAGGCGCGCGTATGTGCGCAATGCCCTCGACCCAGACGTGGGCGAGAGGGTCGACCAGTGCGTGGTCACGTTCTTCCGGGGACCCCAAAGCTACACGGGGGAGGACGTGTTGGAGCTCGGCTGCCATGGAGGGACGGTCACCCCGAGACGGGTGCTGGCCGCCCTGCTCTCCGCGGGGTGCCGACTGGCTGACCCCGGCGAGTTCTCGAAGCGGGCGTTCCTGAACGGGAAACTGGGACTCGCCGAGGCCGAGGCGGTATCCTCCCTCATCACCGCCGGCAGCGAGCTGGCTCAGCGCAACGCCCTGAGGCAGCTTGAGGGCCGTCTCGGCAACGAGGCGGCGGCGCTGGCGTGCCGGCTAAGGCAGGCGCTGGTACACTTGGAGGCGTCTCTGGACTTCGACGACGAGGAAGTCCCCTCCCTCCAACCGGCCGACCTGCTGGTCACCCTCGAAGACTGTGCGGCGTCTGCCCAGTCACTTGCCGACACTTGGGAGTTCGGTCGAGCCCTTCAAGAGGGCCTGCAGCTCGTGGTCGCGGGGAAGCCGAACACGGGGAAATCGAGCTTGCTGAACTGCTTGCTGGGTGAGGAACGCGCCATCGTTACCGACATTCCCGGCACCACTCGCGACGTACTGGAGAGCACTTTCTGCTTGGGAGGGCTGCCCGTCACGCTTTTCGATACGGCGGGCATCACGAAGAGCAAAGACCCGATCGAGCGGATCGGGGTAGCGCGGGCACTGTCCAAGCTGGGATCAGCCGACGCGGTCGTGCTTGTGGTCGATGGCTCTCGCCCGCTCGA
The DNA here is from genome assembly GCA_002779825.1 of Armatimonadetes bacterium CG06_land_8_20_14_3_00_66_21. Taxonomy (GTDB): domain Bacteria; phylum Armatimonadota; class Abditibacteriia; order CG2-30-66-41; family CG2-30-66-41; genus CG2-30-66-41. Next base: position 5,562 of record PEVN01000164.1, read on the forward strand.
CGGCGACGACCGCTGGTGCGCAGAGCTCCTCCAGCGAGCGACTTGTCCGGTTGCAGTGGCACTGAACAAGAGCGATCTTCCGCAGGTGGTTGGGCGGGACGACGCGGGCACTTTGGTCGCGGCCGCGCCCGTGGTTCCAACCTGCGCGTTGAATGGAAGCGGCGTGGACAGGCTCAAGGAGGTTGTGGAAGAGCAGGTGACTGGGAATCGGCCGGCGGACCCCGAAGGCACCGTCATCGTTTCACTCCGTCAGCGCGAGGCGCTGGCGAGGAGCGCGAGAGCAAGCTGCCGGGCGGCAGAGGCTGTGCGGTCGGCGGTGCCGCTTGACATGATCTGCGCCGACGTGCGCGACGGGCTCTCTGCAATTGGGGAGATCACCGGCGAGACCGTCACCGAAGACATCCTGTCCGCCGTTTTCGCCCAGTTCTGCATCGGCAAATGAGCCACTCACGTTCGGATAGGTACGAGGTGATCGTCATAGGGGCCGGCCACGCCGGCTGTGAGGCTGCGCTGGCTGCCGCTCGGCTCGGCGCCAAGACGCTGGTCGTGACGGCCAACACGGATCACGTCGGCCACATGCCCTGCAACTGCTCCATTGGCGGACCGGCGAAGGCCCATCTCGTTCGTGAGATCGACGCACTGGGCGGAGAGATGGGCCGCAATATCGACGCAACCTACACACACATCCGCCTGCTGAACACCAGCAAAGGGCCCGCGGTGCAATCGCTGCGCGCGCAGGCGGACACCGAGCAGTACGCCCAGCGGTTGGGCGACGTCCTGCGCGCGCAGGCGGGAGTGACGGTCGAGCAGGGCGAAGTGGTTGCGTTCGAGATAGACGGACAGCGCGTCCGCGGCGTTGCAACGTCGTCTCGGCGCACTTGGCACACCGAGGCGGTGATCGTCACTGCCGGGACGTTCCTGAACGGCGTGGTCCGCCTCGGCGAGCTGAGCTTCCCGGCCGGGCGGGCGGGCGATCCGCCGGCAACCGGGCTCAGTGAGTCCTACCGAGGGTTGGGCTTCGAGGTGAAGCGGCTGAAGACCGGAACGGTGCCGAGGGTGCACCGAGAGACCATCGACCTAAAGGAGGTCACCGTCCAGCCGTCCGACCAAGAGCCGCGGTGGTTCTCCTTTGAGAATCTGTCGCGGCCGCGGAAGCCGAAGCTGCTCGACTGCTGGGCTACTCACACCACGGCAGAGACCGCGGCTATTGCCCGGGCGAATCTGCACCGCTCAGCGCTCTACGGAGGCTACATCGAGGGGATCGGGCCCCGGTACTGCCCTTCGATCGAGGACAAGTTCGTCAAGTTCCCGGACCGGCAGTTCCATCCGCTGTTCTTGGAGCAGGAAGGGTGGGACCGCGACCACGTGTATGTTGCGGGCCTCTCCAACAGCCTTCCCGTCGACATCCAGCAGGAGCTCGTCCACTCGGTGCCCGCTCTGCGGCACGCGCGCGTTCTCCGCCCCGGATATGCCATCGAGTATGACTTCGTGCCGCCGACGCAACTCAAACAGTCCCTTGAGACCAAGCGGGTCGCTGGGCTTTTCCACGCCGGGCAGATCAACGGCACCTCGGGGTATGAAGAAGCCGCGGCTCAGGGGTTGCTGGCGGGACTCAACGCCGTCGCCTACCTGGGCAACGAGGAACCGCTGGTCCTGAATCGGGCCGAAGCCTACCTCGGGGTGATGGTTGACGACTTGGTGACCAAGGGGGCAGACGAACCCTACCGGATGTTCACCTCGCGGGCTGAATTCCGGCTGCTACTGCGGCAGGGGAACGCCGACCGACGCCTGACACGCCAGGGATGGCGGCGTGGTTTGGTTAGCAGCGCCCGGTGGGCGGCGTTCGAAGCCAAGGAGAAAGCGATAGAAGCTGAAATGGGCGCGGCACAGAGGACCGTCGTGCGGCCGCAGGCAGACCGGGACCGGGCGCTGGTTTCCCTGGGCAGTGCGCCGATGCGGAAAGCGCACACCGTCGCCGAGTTGATGAAGCGACCAGAGCTGTCCTTCGACTCGGCGTGGGCCGTGTGCGGGGAGGTGCGAGGGACCGCTCCCGAGGTCGCGTGCGAAGTGGAGGTTGAGGTCAAGTACGAGGGCTACCTGCAGCGCCAAGTGGAACAGCGCGACCGGCTGGTGCGACACGAAGGCGAGAGGATCCCTCCTGACTTCGACTACGCCTCCACCCCGGGGCTCCGGCGAGAGGCCATCGAGCGTTTCGGCAAGGTGCGGCCCAATAGTCTGGGCCAGGCTTCGAGGGTTCCCGGGATCACGCCGGCTGACCTATCGGTGCTGAGCGTGTACCTCCATCGGTGGCGCCAGCAGGCAGAGGCAGGAGCGTAGCCCAATGAACCATGTGGATGTCCGCCCGAGCGTTTCACGTGAAACACACCCCGGCGAGCCGGATAGGAGCGGGTCCCTGCCGGTTGACCTCCGGGAGCTGTTCCTGAGCGGACTCCGCGAATGGGGACTCGAGTTCACTGACGCCCAGACTACAGCGGCCCTCGCCTACGCCGCAGTGGTGGTGGAAGCACAGGGCGCGATCAACCTCTCCGGCATTCGGTCGCCGGAGGGGATTGTCGTCAAGCACTTGGTCGACTCACTGGCGTGCCTCAAGTCGGCCTCACTGGTTTCCGCCACCACGCTGGTGGATGTCGGCTCCGGCGGCGGCTTTCCGGCCATTCCGCTGGCCCTCGCCCTCCCCGATTGCCAAGTCGTGGCCATGGAGTCGCGCGAGAACAAAGCCTCATTCATCGCCGCTGCGGCGCGGAGAGTTGGCGTCGCCAATCTCACCGTTGTCACTGTGAGGGCCGAGGACGCAGCCCGGGGGGAGTCACGCGACCGGTTTGACGCGGCGGTGTGCCGCGCCCTGGCTGTGCCAGACGTGGCCCTTGAGCTCTGCTTGCCTCTCGTTCGGCCCGGTGGTATACTGGCGGTGCTGTGTGGCGACGCAGAAGCGCTGAATGCGACGCGCTTCGAGCCCGTCGCCGCGCAGTTGGGGGGCGGTCCTCCTGTAGGCACACGGTACCGGCTTCCCGTTCTCGGGCATCGGCGCGGCCTGCTGGAGGTGCCAAAGGTGTCGCCCACACCCGCCCGGTTCCCGCGGAAGGCTGGAATGGCCAAGAAGCGCCCGCTCATGTTGCATGCCTCGTAGCAGTAGAACGGAGCGCACGTTTCACGTGAAAACACCTGCCGCCCTTCCTGCCGTCCTCGCGCGCGCCGGTTCGGATGTCCTGCGAGACCTCTTCGGCGAAGGCGTACTCCGTCCAACAACCTATGCAGAGAGGGGTTCCACATGGGAGAATGCGTGGTCGTTGTCAACCAGAAGGGCGGCGTCGGAAAGACAACTACCGCAGTGAACTTGGGTGCCGCGCTCGCTGAAGGCGGGTGTCGGACCTTGCTCGTCGACCTGGACCCGCAATCGAACGCAACAGCCGCCCTTGGCGCCGGGATTCCTGAGGACGCCACCCTTGCCCCGCGGTGCGGCGTGTACGCCGCCCTCTGCGGTGACACGCCGATCCGCGACCAAGTCCAGCCGACGCGTTGGACGCCCCTGTGTCTGCTCCCGGCGACGGTCGAACTGGCAGGCGCAGAAGTGGAGCTGGCAGCGGACCCAACCCGGCATGCCGTAAAGAGCTGCCTGGCCCCTCTTCTCGACGACTACGACATCGTTCTGCTGGACACGCCGCCGTCCCTCGGCGTCCTCACGGTGAACTGCCTTGTGGCCGCCGACTCGCTGCTCGTCCCGGTTCAGTGCGAGTACTTTGCACTTGAGGGGCTGCGGCAGTTGCTTCGGACAATTGAGTTGGTGCGGGAGTCGCTGAACCCGGAACTGGAGATTCTCGGTCTGCTGCGGACGATGCACGACGGGCGGACGAACCTCTCGCAGCAAGTTGCCGCACAGATCGAGCAGTTCTTCCCCGGCCGCGTCTTCTCTACGCTCATCCCCAGGAACGTCCGGCTAAGCGAAGCGCCGAGTTTCGGGCTACCGGTCACGTGCTACGCGCCGGTCTGTGCTGGAACGGCTGCCTATCGGGCGCTGGCAAAGGAAGTCGCTGTCGCTCTTCGCCTGCCGTATGAGGGGACAGACGAGTTGGGCGCGCCGGTGCCGCGTAAGCCAGCGGAGCAGCTTCCGGAGGGGCCCGAGACCGCCCCAGCGCCGCCGCCGGAACCAGACCCCAGTCCGGTGCTCATCCGAACCCCGTCCTTGTCGGAGGCGGAGCTGGTCGCTCTCGACTGAGACTCGCGGCGAGTCAATCCCGCCGTCGTGGGCGCGGTGTCGTGTTCGGCGCGACACACTGAGGAGACCAACATGACAAGACAGGCATTGGGACGGGGGCTGGAGATGCTCATTCCTCGGCCTGCCGACGTGCAGGAAGTCAGCCAGGAACCCCGGTCGGAACAGGGAGCGGCAGTCGGTGAGATCCAGCTCCAGTCCCTCGTGCCCAACCCGTTCCAGCCGAGGCAGCAATTCTCGCAGCAGGAACTGGACGAGTTGACAGACTCGATCCGGACCCACGGGGTGCTGCAGCCGCTGGTCGTCCGCCGCGTCGGAGACAAGTACCAGTGTGTTGTCGGCGAGCGACGTGTCCGGGCTGCAACGGCCGCAGGGCTCACGGCCGTTCCTGCGGTCGTTCGTGAGTTCAGCGATCAGGAAATGCTGGCGCTGGCCATCGTGGAGAACGCGCAGCGACAGGACCTGTCGCCTCTTGAGTCGGCTGCGGCCTACAAGCGCCTTACGGAGGAGTTCGGGATGACGCAGCAGGAGGTGGCCGCCGCAATCGGGAAAAGCCGGTCGGCTGTCGCCAATACGCTGCGCCTGCTGGATCTTCCCGACCCGATCCTCGAAGCGCTGGCCGCTGGGGAACTGACCGAAGGGCACGCCCGGGCTCTTTTCACGGCAGGTGAAGCTGGCGCAATGCTGGCAGTCTGGGACCTCATCGCGGGCACGGACGTCTCGGTGAGAGAGGTCGAGCGCCTCGCCCGAGACCTCCGCGCTGCCGCTCCGGACGCGCCCTCGCAGCCCTCCCGGACGCGCCTGCCCAGTCCTGAACTCGACCCCAACCTGGCCCTGTTTGTCGAGCGCCTCCAGCGCCGCCTTGGAACCAAGGTGGTTCTCAAACCTCTCAACAAGGGCGGCTCCCTCACAATCGAGTACTACTCTGACGAAGATCTCACCCGAATCGCCGACCACCTTCTCAGCACTGCAGAGCCGCTGATCGACTGAACTGGAACCATGAACGTCGCAACTGTCATCCTGCTTGCCATCGCCGACTTCATTCCCGGCCCGCTGACCCGGTGCGACTGCCCCAAGTGCAGCGAGGCCGCCCGACTCCTCGTGCAAGGGCTGCAGCTCAACGTCCCTGCTCCGGGACAGCCCGCGCAAGAGGGGGTGGCGCCGCCGTTGCCGCCGACGGCAGTCGAGGGGACCGCGGGCAAGGAACCGACGGCCCTCCTTGAGGGAGCGACTGGAGTAAGTGCAAACATCCGTTTGCATATTCGCGAGCAGAACAAGTCCCTCCCCGCCGCAACCTGCATCCGCTACCAGGAACTCATCTGCCGTGAGTGCCAGCGGCGAGGGGTCTCGCCAGCACTCATCACCGCTCTCATCTCGACGGAGTCCAGTTTCAACGCCGACGCCCGCTCTCCCAGCGGCGCTCTGGGGCTGGGGCAGTTGATGCCGGAGCCGCTAGCCGACCTGGGCGTGGAGGACCCATTGGACCCCGAGCAGAACATCCGGGCCTGCGTTTCCCTAGTCGCCTCGCACCTCGACAGGTGGAAGGAACACCCGGAACGAGACCGGCTCGCGGTGGCCTCCTACCGGGTCGGCTATGGAGCGGTCGTTGCCAGCGGCGGCGTTCCCGACTCGCCGGCCGTCGTGCAGTTCGTGGAGGGAGTTCTGGCACTGGCGCAAACACTTTCGTCCGCCGCACAGGGGCCCGAAGCCGACGAACACTCAGCTCTGTCGAACGTTATTGGCTCCGGCCGCTAATTCCCGGCCTCAGGCAGGGAAGCGTTCGCCCAGGAGGGTCCTGAGCACCTCGTTGGCGGCCGTCAGGCCGAAGATCCCAGTGAGGGTGGGGAGGCTGCCGAACGGGCGGCGCTCTCGGCCGCGGAGGTAGTGCTCTTCCTCGCCGGTATCGTCTGCCTCGGCTCCCTGACTGCGCTCTGGAAGCACCGGCTCCACGGAATAGACGCAGGGGAAGTCGAGACTTGCGCCGAGCGGGCGCAGCCGCTTGCGGACGCGCTTTGCCAGGGGGCACTGGGTCGTTTCGCGGAGCGGGCCGACGCGGACACAGGACGGGTCGGTGCGTAGCGCCGCACCCATAGACGAGACCAGGGGGATTCCGCGGGCGGCTGCGGCGGCGAGGAGGGCAACTTTCGGGGAGAACGAGTCGATGGCGTCGATCACCACCTCGGGCGGCCCCGCGAGGACTCGTTCGAGTGTTTCCACGTGCACGAACTCCTGGAGCGCTTCCACTCGGCAGTCGGGGTTGATGTCGGCCACGCCGAAGAACCGGCAGGCGTTCTCCCACACGCTCTGCGAGAGCCGCGCCTGGGTCATCCCGCGCAGCTCGGCGATACCGCGCAGGAGCGCCGGGAGGTTGGCAGGCTCGTCGCGATCCGAGCCACCGACACTGCCAGCGCTTCCTGGGTGGCCCGTCGCCGGCGGCGGCAAAGCGGGCGCGTCGGTCTCGATCAGCAGCCGGTCTAATGGTACCTGCTGGAGCGCCCCTTGGGTCCGGCGCCTTCCCGCCGCCAGAACACTCCCCGCGAACGAGAAGTAGGCGCCGCGCTCCAAGAGCTCTCCAAGCAACTCGGCGGAGCCGCTGTATGCATGGAGTAGCATCCCGGCCGGAAGCGGCGCCTCGTCGCGAAGCACGTCCAGAAACCAGCCCCAGGCGCGGACACAGTGGATCATCACCGGGCGGTGGAATCGACGACCGAGAGCGCGCTGCGCGCGAAAGAGCGCCTCCTGTGCAGCCTCGTCGCGCCCGTCCGCCCGGCGGTCCAGCCCCACCTCGCCCACGCCGCTCGGCACGGTTTGGAGCAGGCACTCCAGCTTTGGTAGCCAGTCTGGCGAGCGCCCGGCAACGTACCACGGGTGGAGGCCGAAACAGGGCACAACGCCCGGACTTGCGCGCGCAATCCGCAGCACCGACGGCCAATCGTCCTCCCGGGTGCCGTTGCAGACCAGCCGCCGCACGCCGGCTTCAGCGGCTCGGCCCAACACGTCGCCCAGGTCAGGGGCGAACACGGCTTCCTGAAGATGGACGTGGCAGTCGATGAGCGGTGCGGGCGGCGCGGCGTTGCAGGCAGCGAGGGCCGCCGCTGCGGTGCCAGCGCGGGCCGCTGACGGCGCCACGTTCAACACCTCTCGGCGGGAGGCCGGTGCGCGTCGCGTACGCCCAGGGCGTCGGGCCCGTTGGCCTCGCGAGCCTCTCGAATCTCCGTTGAGGAGACATCCTCGCGGAACGCCGCCTCGGGCAGCTCCACGAACAGTGGCCGGAGCCCCGCCGGCAGCGACAGCTCGCGCAAAGTGATGAACCGCCCTTCGCGCGAGCGCCCCGCCACCAGGAAGCGACAGCCGGACCGAAGCATCTCCGTCAGTTCCGCGTACATGGTTGCCTCGTCGCAGTAGTATCGAGGCGCCACGATCCGAACCGCCGTGTCGTATCCCACCACGAAAGTGCAGCCGGGAAACAGCCGGCCCTTTTCCGGGAAGGTCGGCACGCGCGTGACAACCAGCGTGCCCACACCGCGGAACTGCGCAGCGCGCCGGGCGATCTCGGCGACCGGCAGCGGCGGCTTGTCGACGTTGACCGCCGACAGCTCGCTCGCCACGGGCGCGCCCAAGAACTCACCTGCAGCTTCCGCCAACCCGAGATGTCCACGGTGGAGCGGGTTAAAGGACCCCGACAGCAGCGCCCTCGGCAGCGCCCCCGCCACCACCTCTCCGCTCGGCGCGATCACGACGGTGTCGCGCTTCCCCTGCAGCAGTTGCCCCAGCGCGTCACGCATCCGGCGTCACGTCCCTCACCTGCTCTCCGGGCAGCAGCCCGAGGTCCAGTCGACCGCCGAGGCCGCACGCTTCGGCGAGTGCGTTCAGGATCAGCCGCGCCACGACCTCTTCCTCCTCAGCGCGCGTGCGCGCGCCCTTTGTCAGCCCGAGCTCGCGAATCTGCCCCGTCTCGTGCCCGCCGGTGGCGACGAAGCACTTGTGCGCTCCCCGCCGGGGGCGGTCCGTCGCCAGCGCGGCTGTGCAACTGAGACCGATGACTGCCGGCGCGGCCTGAGTCAGGTCGCGCGCGCGCGC
>PEVN01000164.1:13899-32662 GCA_002779825.1 Armatimonadetes bacterium CG06_land_8_20_14_3_00_66_21
GCGCGCCAACGCGCGGCGCGCCAGTTCCGCCGCCACCTCGGCGCTGACCGCCCGCTTCGGCTGCCGCCCAAGCAGCGCCGCCAGCGACTCCTCGCTATACGGCACCGCCGCCTCCAGCAGGGTCCGCGACGCGCCGGGCTCGCACAGCAGGTACGACAGCGCGCGACTCCCGCCACCGGTCAGGTAGAGCACGCACCGAACCGGCGAAGCGTGGATCTGTCGCACGAGTCCCTCGAGGGCTGAGTCCATCCCCTTCTCCGCGCGCTCCGTCGTTCAGCCGCCCTGCGGAACCACCGGTTCCGGCAGCGGCTCCCCGTAGACGCGTTCGCTATACTCCGAGAAACGCTGGTACAGGTATCGCTTGATGTCCGGGTCGCCGACGCCGATGGCGGCGTTGTCGCCGTAGTCGGAGAAGACAAACCCGCCCTCCGGTGTCGCCCAATGCTGCATGAGCGCCTCCACGTCTTCGGCCACCTTGCGGCGGTCGTTGGTGGGCAGCGTGTGTTGAATGTCGGCCAGGCTCTCGAAGGTGATCCGGCCGCGGAATCGCTGGCCCATCTCCTCGATCCCGAGGGCGCGAGGTTGCTGCAGGTTGACGGCGTCGACGCCGGCACGAATGTAGCCCTCGACGATCTCGTTCACCTTCCCGCAGGAATGCACCCACACGTCGTAGCCAGCTTCGTGCATGGCGTCAAAGATCCGCTTGTAGCGCGGGAAGAAGAAGTCCATCCACATGTCGGAACTGACGAAGGCCGCCTGCTGGGTGCCCCAGTCATCGGTCATCCCGAAGGCGTGAACGCGGTTGCCGAAGCGCCGGGCGACGTTCCGCACATAGCCAATGTGCACGTCGGCAATCCGGTCCGCCAGCGCCTCCATAGCAGGTCGGTCGGTCACCAACTCCGTCAGGACGTTCTCGAAACCGTGGATCGAGTGCATCCGCTCGAACAGCACCATGAAGATGCCGCCGGTGATGTACTTGCCCGCGGCCTCAAAGCGGTCGAGTGCCGCTGGCACGTCCACATATCGGCTGTCGCAGTCATAGTCCGGAACCGGCAGTCTGTCGAGATCGCGAATGTCCGCCAGTGGGTGCCCTTTGACCTGACCCATGTTGGGCACGGCAGTCTTCTCCCAGACGCAGCCCCATTCGTCCTGCCCGGGCACTTCCGGTTTGAACGACTCGGGCGCTCGCACCGGAATGCCGGCGACATCGCTCACGCCCAGCGAGCCGATGTTCGCCGCGAGTCGCGGCGGCTTCTGGAAGCGTACCGTTCGTTGGACGATCTCGCGGGAGGTCATGGGGTCACTCTCCACCAAGCGGCGATAGCAGCAGGTTTCGGGTTCGTGGATTCGCCGGGGAACACCGGCTTCCTGCCGGGTGCCGCTGCTCGCCCTTGACAGGCGCCGCCGGACCGAGACGAGGCGGGGGAATCACCGCCGACCGAGTCGCCCCCTGCGTTCTCGACTTCAAGCCCCGCGGGCAGTTGCTGGCGCTTGGGCCTTGCCATGCTCCTGCAATCCCGCTATGCTCAACACCGGCAAGGACACAGGCCGCCTTCGGCAGGGCGACGGTAGCAAGAGGAGAAGACGCTATGGCTATCATCACGATTTCGCGAGGCTCGGCAAGCGGAGGCCAACTCCTGGCCGAGAAGTTGGCTGAGCAGCTCGGATACGCCGTAGTGGGTCGAGAGGAGATCGTCCACGCCGCCGCCGAGTTCGGGGTGCCGGAGGAGGAGTTGCGCGAGGCGCTGGTGAAACCGCCCGGCTTTCTCGACCGCTTCAAACCCACGCGGCAGCGCTACCTGGCGTTCGTGCGGGCTGCGCTATGCCAGCGCGCCCAGCAAGACAACCTCGTGTACCACGGCAACGCCGGGCAGCTTCTCCTGCGTGGAATCCCGCACCTCCTTTGCGTCCGCCTGATCGCGCCGATCTCGTTCCGGGTTGAGAAGGTCATGCAGCGACAGGAGGTGGACCGCGAGACAGCACTGAAGTACATCGAGAGTGTGGACCGCGACCGGGAGGCGTGGTGCCGGTTTCTGTACAGGGTGGACCCGCTGGATCCGTCATTGTACGACTTGGTGATCAACCTGAAGACCTTGGGCGTGACTGGCGCAGCGGCGGTGGTTGTGGCGGCGGCGAGGCGGGAGGGGTTTGCCACGACCGAGGAGGGCCGGCAGGCCATGGCCGACTTGGTCCTGGCCAGCAAGGTGAAGGCAGTGCTGGCGGCGGAGGCAGAAACGGCCTTTGCGGAGGTGACCGTCCAGGCTGAGGAGGGCAGGGTGTACCTCAGCGGCAAGCTCCGCAGTAGCTCATTGGTCGAGGCCGTGATCCGAACAGCGTCGAGCGTGGAGGGAGTGGACAGTGTCAACCGCGACGGGCTGGGTGCTCCGGACATTTCCGTCTGAACCGGGCAGAGAGCCTGTCGTCGCTGCGTTGTGCGCCGAGCCGGCGGGTGAGTGAGATGAACCAGGGCACTGCGGACAGGGCCGCCCAGCCCGCCGAGGGCAACGGCCAGCAGGTCGAGCAGGCGAGCCGAGCGCTACTCGCGCGTCGCTCGATGAGCATTCGCGCCCGCATCACCGCAGTCTTCGCCGCGCTGTTTGTATTGATGTCGACCGTGACCACCGGCGCGCTCGTCTTCCTGTCGGCCTTCAAGTCCAAGTCCGTGTTCCTGGAGGAGATGACCAACTACGCGTTCGAGATCCAGCAGGCGCGCCGCTTCGAGAAAAACTACTTCCTGTACGGCACCAACCTGGACGACGCTTTGGTCAACACGGAAACAGCGCAGTACAACCTCGACCAGCATGCCGCCGACTTCGAGTCCGTGATGGGCAAGGCGAGGTTCGCCGCCATGAAGAAGACCCTGGCGCTCTACGAGCACTTGCTGGAACGCCTCAGTGAAGCCGGGGCCGAGGGCGGCCGGCTCCCTCAGCAAGACCGCGCGCAGATCGAGAGCGGCCTGCGCCGGAGCGGCACCCGCCTCCTCAGCGACGCCCAGGAGAGCATCAACCTTGAGCGGTGGCTCATGCACACGATGCTGCACACCTCGCGGCTGCTGGCGCTGGGGTTCTTGATGTTCATGCTGCTGGTGATGGCCTACGTGGCCAGCTTCATCATTCGCAGCGTGCTCCGGCCGCTGGGGCGCTTCACGACCTACGCGACTCGCATCGGCAAGGGGGACTACTCGCCCATCCTGCCGGCGCGGAAGTACCGCGACGAGTACTCCTACCTGGCCCTCGCTATCAACCAGATGCTCGAAGAGCTGCAGGCTCGCCAGGACCAACTGCGGCGGTCGGAGAAGCTGGCCGCCGTCGGCACCCTCACCTCCGGCATCGCGCACGAGCTGAACAACCCGCTCAACAACATCGCCCTGAACACCGAGGCACTCCTTGACGGCTTCGCCGACTTCCCCGAGGCGCAGAAGATCGAGATGCTCGAGCAGATCTACACACAGGTAGAGCGGGCCAGTTCCACCGTGCGCAACCTGCTGGATTTCACTCGCCGCGAGGCGCCGGCGTTCACCCCCGTCTCCCTGACCGAAGAAGTGAGGCACACGGTCAAGCTGGCGGGCAACGAACTCAAGCTGGCCGGCGTCGAGTTGAAGCTGGCGCTGAACGACGAGCTGCCGCGGGTGATGGGCAATCCGCGCAACCTGCAGCAGGTGTTTCTCAACCTGATCCTCAACGCGATCCAAGCGATGCCCGAGGGCGGCAGCATCGTGGTGGCCGCCGCCGTCGAAGACGGCTTCGTGCGAGTGGACGTCAGCGACAATGGCTGCGGCATCCCCAAGGAGCACCTCGACAACGTGTTCGACCCATTCTTCACCACCAAGGAGAATGGTGAGGGAACCGGGCTCGGGCTGTCCGTGAGCTACGGCATCGTCGAGAAACACGGAGGCCGCCTCTCCGTGCAAAGCGAGCCCGGGCAGGGCACTACCTTTGCGGTGTTCCTGCCGATCGCCAAGTAACCGGCGGCAACAGCAAGAGCAGAGGTCCTTTCACGCAAGGCCTAAGCAGCATGCGGCGGGGAGGCGCGGCCACCCGCCGAGGGAGAGGAGAACACATGAGCCTGTGGATCTACCTGCCGGTAGCCGGCAACGCAGTGCACCTGCTGCTGTTGTTGGGCATGGGCGCGGTGGTGGGGTTTCTCTCCGGGCTTTTTGGCGTGGGCGGGGGGTTCCTGATGACCCCGCTGCTCATTATGATGGGCATCCAGCCCACCATCGCCGTGGCCTCGGACTCGAACCAGATCGTCGCCGCCTCGGCGTCGGGGACCTACGCCCACGCTCGGGCCGGCTCGGTGGATTTCAAGATGGGCGCGCTGCTGCTGGGGGGGGGTCTCGCCGGCGGCTCGGCGGGTGTGTTCCTGATCAAAGCTCTACGCGGACTGGGTCAGGCCGACCTGTTCATCAGCGCCACCTACGTGGTCATGCTGGGCGGCATCGGCTCCTACATGCTCCACGACAGCCTCAAGGAGATCCGGGGCAAGGTGCGGGTACAGGTAGCCGAAACACGCCCGTCGGCCTTCGCCCGCTTGGTCAACAGCCTGCCCTGCAAAATGGACTTCCCCCGCAGCAAGGTCAGGCATTCTGTGCTGATGCCCCTTGGCCTGGGGGTCCTGGTTGGCGTACTCTCCGCGATTATGGGCGTGGGCGGCGGGTTCATCATGGTGCCGGTGATGATCTACCTGCTGCGGATGCCCATGCATGTGGTCGTGGGCACGAGCCTGTTTCAGATTCTGTTCACTTGCGCCAATGTGACGGTGCTGCAGGCCGCCGTCAACCACACGGTTGACTTCGTCTTGGCGTTGGTCTTGCTGATTGGTTCTGTGGTGGGGGCGCAGTTGGGCGCCAAGGTCAACAAACGCCTGAGAGCCGAACAACTCAAGATCCTGATGGCGATCATCGTGCTGGTGGTGATGGTGAAAATGCTGTTGGGATTCCTGCTGACCCCGGACATCCTGGTCAGCTACGCGGGAGGGCATTGACGGTGAGAGGCTTCACGAACAACGTGATTCTGGCAACGACCTATCTGCTCTGGGCGGCGCTGCCTCAGCCGGCCGTGGCGGGAGAGACCGCCACGGCCCTCTGCCTGCGACCTCGCGAGGTCTCGCTGGGGATCCACTACCACGGCCGCGTTGTTCACGCAGAAGGCACTGCGCCGGCGGGCGACAAGCTGGCCCTTGTCTGCGCGGGCCGCCGGGAAGACCTGCGACTGAAGAAGAAAGAGAAGGTACTGGGCCTGCTGTGGCTGAACCGGGGCGAGGTCCACTTCGCCAGTGTGCCCTCGCTCTACCTCCTCGACACCTCCGACGAGCTGTCGCGCTTGGCGTCGCCTGAGGCCCTGAACCGCCTGGGCGTCGGCTGCCCTGCGTTAGAGGCCGCGGCTGTCGGTGCGCGGCCACCGGACCAGCAATCCCACCGGCTGTTTGCTGAGCTGCTGAAGCTGAAGCAGCGCGAGAAGCTCTTCGCCGTCTCCGCGCACGGGGTGCTCCTGCAGGAGCGCCCGGAAGGCGTTGAACATTGGTCGGCGGACCTCCGGCTCCCCACCAAGCTCGCGCCCGGCGACTACGAAGTCCGGCTGTTCGGCTTTCAGCAGGGGCAAGGGAAGCTGCTCGCCAGGCAGGCTCTGGAGGTGCGACAGGTCGGGGCGGCAGCGGCCATCCACTCCTTCGCGCGGAAGCAGGGGCTGCTGTACGGGATCGGGGCGGTCCTCATCGCGCTGGCAGCCGGCGTGCTCACGGGCTTCGTGTTCGGCCTCGGCTCGAAGGGCGGGCACTGACAGTTCCGCGAGTTTCGGTTCTCCTGGATAGCGTATGAACCCAATGATCTATCCGCCGGTAGCGGGCACTGCAGCGCACGTGCTGTTGCTGCTTGGCAGGGGTGGCTCTGTGGGGTTTCGCTCCGGTCTGTTCAGCGTGGGCGGCGGCTTTCTGATGACCCCGTTGCTCATCATGATGGGCATCCGCCCCACCGTTGCCGCCGCCTCGGACTCGAACCAGAGCGTGGCCGCCACCGCGTCGGGAACCTATGCTCACGCCCGGGCCGGCGCAGTGGACTTCAGGATGGGAGCGCTGCTCCTGGTCGGCAACCTCGGCGGCGGCACGCCGGGCGTGGCGCGCATCGGTGCCCTGCGCCGGCTGGGACAGGCGGACCTGTTCATCAACGCCATCTACGGGGTGATGCTAGGCGGTGTCGGCGCGGACATGCTGTGGGACAGCCTGCGGGAAGTCCGCGGCCTCGTGCCGGTCGGGCTCTCCGAGGCGCGCCCTCCCTTGCTGCTCCGCCTGAGCGACGGCCTGCCTTGGCGGATGGAGTTCCCGCGCAGCAAAGTGAGCCATTCCGTCTTGGTGCCCTTGGCACTGGGGGGTAGTGGGTGTTCTGTCCGCGATCATGGGCGTCGGTGGCGGGTTTATGAGGGTGCCGGTTATGCTCTAACTGCTGCGTATGCCCATGCACGTAGTAGGGGGCACGAACCGGTTCCAGGAGTTCTTCGCTTGCGCCAACGTCACGCTCCTGCAGGCCGCAGTGAACCACACCGTCGATTTTGTCCTGGCCCTACTCTTGCTGCTCGGCTCGACTGTGGGGGCGCAGTTGGGCGCCAGGACCAGCAAGCGGCTCAGGGCCGAGCAACTCAAGATTCTGATGGCGCTCATTGTGCTAACAGTGATGGTGAAGATGCTATTCGGCTTCCTGCTGACCCCGGCTGTTCTGGTCAGCTACGGGGGACCCCATTGACCGGGCCCGGTCGTGCGAACAGGCCAACCCGGTCGCGTCCCCCCAGTGCCGAGACGCCGCAGCGCAAGAGCTGCCGGGTGTGAATGCAACGTGGACTTCCTGGGAAAAATCCTCGGCCGCCGCCGCCGCGAGGACGCAGTCCGTCTACTGCGCGAACGGCACCAACGGTTCCGTGAGCTGATCGCGCGGAACAACCGAGTGCTGGAGTTGATCGCCGACGCCGAGGAGAAGCTCAGCGGTGAGTTCATCTTCGACCGGCAGTACCTCCGGGACTTGGCCGCCGAGCTGGCCCAATCCACCCGGAGCGTCGTCTACTCCCTCAACGCCATAACTGACAACAGCTACCCCGCGCTGAGCGGCACGTTGGAGGCCATCGACACCGAAGTCGAGGCTGTCATCGAGGACCGGGTACTCGCCCCCGACACCCCGTTCGTCATCCCCCTGGCGGAGGCGAGCAACCACTCGACCGACGCTACCGGGGAGAAGATGGCCCGCCTGGGAGAACTGCGCAGCAAGCAGTGCTGCCGCACGCCCGACGGCTTCGTCATCTCCGCCGCTGCTTACCAACGGCTCTGGGACGAGGTGGCGGCTGCTGCGGACCTCGGCGATTGGCTCGAGCTGCCTGCGGACTGCGAGGAGTCGGCCCTAGAAGAGGCGGCCGCGCACCTCCAGAAGCATCTCGCTCAGGCCCGGCTGCCCGAGGACTTGGCCCGCGCTATCCGGGCCGCCGTGGCGGCCCTGGAGAAGGAGCACCCCGGCACGACTCTGGCGGTGCGGTCCAGCGCCCTGGGCGAAGACAGTGTCCTCAGCTTCGCCGGGCAGTACCGCACACTACTGGGGGTGCCCCCCGCGGAGGTGCTGTCGGCGTACCTCGATGTGCTGGTCAGCCTCTACTCGCCCGAGGCCATGCGGTACCGGCACCACAACAGGATGCCCCCCGCGCGAGGGCTGATGGCGGTCGGCTGCCTGTGCATGGTCGACGCCCAGGCGGCCGGCGTGCTGTACACGCTCGACCCGGCACAGCCCCAGCGAGAGGTCTTGCTGGTCACCGCCTGCCACGGCTTGGGCAAGCTGGTCGTCGAGGGCACCGGCGGGACAGACCGCTTCGTGCTGTCGCGCGCCCGGCCGCATGAGGTAATGTCGCGCTCGGTGGCCCGGAAGGAATGGCAGTACGCCCTGCGGCCCGGTGGCGGCATCGAGCGGGTGCCGGTGCCGCCGGCTCAAGTGGCCGCGCCCTCGCTCTCCGACGCGCACCTGTCGGAGCTGGCGGCCCTGGGGCTGCGGATCGAAGCCGAGAGGCGAGGCGCTCAGGACATCGAGTGGGCGCTGGACAGGGAGGGGAAGCTCATTGTCCTCCAAGCCCGGCCCCTGCGCTTGGCGCCCCAGGGCGAGCCGGTGGAGCGGGACTTCAGCAGCGTCGGTGACCAACACCCGGTACTGCTGCGGCGCCGAGGGGAGGTGGCCTGTCGCGGCATCGCCCACGGGCGTGTTTGTCTGATCGAGGAGCGGACGAAGTTCGACGAACTGCCTGCCGGGGCCGTGCTGGTGGCCCGGCACTCAAAGCCGATCCTGGCGGCGGTCCTGGCGAAGGCGAGCGCCGTGATTACGGACATCGGCACAGCCACCGGGCATTTGGCGACCATCGCCCGCGAGTTGCGCGTGCCCACCATTGTCGACACGGAGACTGCCACGCAGGTACTGCGGGACGGGCAGGAGGTCACCGTCGACGCCGAGGAGAACGTCGTCTACGAAGGCCGCGTCAAGGAGCTGGTGCACTACGGCCTCCTCGCCAGCGCCTCCTACCAGGACGCGCTGGAGTTCAGGCTACTGCGGAGGATGCTGCGCAGCATTGCGCCGCTGCACCTCCGGGATCCCGACTCGCCGCACTTCTCCGCCGAGGCGTGCACCACCTATCACGATGTCATTCGCTTCGCCCACGAGAAAGCCGTCCAGGAGCTGACCACAGGCCAGTCGCTCAGGGCCACCGGCCGCAGTGAGGAGGCGCACCAGCTCGAGCTCGCTGTGCCGCTCGACCTGCTGCTGATCGACCTCGGCGGCGGGCTGGAGGAGGGCGTGACCAGCAAGTCCGTGCAGCCCGACCAGGTGCTGTCGCTGCCCCTGCGGGCGCTTGTCGAGGGTCTCTCCGCAGAGGGCGTCTGGAACAGCGGCCCGGCGGACATGGACCTTGACGGTCTCATGGCCAGCGCGACGCGCGCCTCGCTGACCGGGCCCCTGACCCCGCCTCCCCGGCACAACCTGGCGCTTATCTCCACCAACTACCTCAACCTGAACCTGAAGCTCGGATACCACTTCAACACGGTGGCCTGCTACCTCTCCGAGCAACGCAACGACAACTTCATCCACTTCCGCTTCGCTGGCGGGGTCACCGAAATGACGCGGCGGGCGCGCCGCGCCGAGATCCTCCAGCAAATCCTGGAGCGATACGACTTCGTCGTCGAGCGCACGGGCGACCTGGTCATCGGCAGCGTGAAGAAAGTCTCCGCCGACGCGATGGTCGAGCGGATGCAGATGATCGGGCGGCTCATCGGCTTCACCCGCCAACTGGACGTCTTCCTGCGCGATGAGGATCGCGTCGAGCAGTGCGTCAACGGCTTCATGAAAGGTGAGTACAATCCTACACCGAGGTGCCTGGAGATGAAGACTCTCGCAGAAGTCCTGGTCCTGGATGATGAGAGCATCGTTTGCGAACGGCTCAAGGACTACCTGGAGAAGAGCGGCTACCTGGTAGAGACCTTCGGCGACAGCCAGCAGGCCATCGAGCGGCTCCAGGAGAAGCGCTTCGACGTGGTGATTAGCGACCTGAAAATGAAAGGCCCCACCGGCCTGGACATCATGCACTGCGTCCGCCGACAGAACCGGGGCACCCAGGTGATCATCATCACCGGCTACGCCACCATGGAGGCCGCCCGCGAAGCCGAGTACTGTGACGTCGCCGACTTCATTCTCAAGCCCCTCCAACTCGAGCACTTGGGCGCCGCAGTGAAGAAGGCAGCTCGAAAGGCCGCCAGACTCAGGAAGCGGGCAGACCAATGAACGCCAAGAAGAAAGTCCTCATCCTGGACGACGAAGCCATCGTCTGCGAGCGCCTCAAGCCCGCGCTCGAAAAGAGCGGCTTCTATGTGGAAACCTACCAGCAAAGCCAGCAGGCCATCGACCGGCTCGCCGAGGAGAAGTTCGACGTGCTGGTTACCGACCTGAAGATGCGCAAGCCCGACGGTCTGGACGTGATGAACTTCACCAAAGAACACTCGCCCTCGACCAAGGTCATCATCGTCACCGGCTTCGCCACCGTAGACACAGCCACCGCAGCCCTCAAAGGCGGCGCCGTGGACTTCGTCGCCAAACCGTTCAGGATCAGCCACCTCCGCGACCTGATCGTGAAGGTCACCGGGGAGTAGGGGCAGTCTGCGCGGAGGGCCGTTTGTCTGCGGTGGACGACGAGCCCCTCGCTCCCGAGACCGGGAACGCGCCGCGAACCGACCCCGCCAATGAGGTTCCGGGAGGAGTAGGGACGCCCGCTGCGCGGACCGCCCGACCGGCGAACGGGACCGGGTACCCACGGTGCTCTGGGAGGTGTGCTCCTCACCGGTGCACGGCGAGCGACCTGCTTTCACTGTCCTGGCTGATTTCTGCGAAGTGCTGAAAGTGGGGCAATCGGTGATTGGGGTATGCAGTTGACTCTCGTGCGCTTCGTGTGTGCGCTCGACGGCCGCCCCGAAGGGGCAGAACGAGAGTAGCCCAATGGCTTCAGCCTTGGGACAGCCCGGCGACAACAGGAGCCGCAGTCCTGAAAGGACGACTGACGCCGTTCGCCTGCAGTATCAGCCGTCCTTTCAGGACTCTACGTTGATTGGTACCGAGTGGTCCCAAGGCTGAAGCCATTGGGCTATTCTCAATCGTCCCGTTGGGACTGAGCGATGCCGTAGCGAGAGTCAACTGCATACCCCCATCAGGTGAAATGCTCTGCGCCGAGGTCCCCCTCTTGCCACGACGAGACACCGAGCCCCGCCGTCGGGGGCACAGTAACAGCACCAGGCCGAGAGAGGGGGGCGGGTCCCCGGTCTGGCCGTTGAAAGGCTACGTCGTCGCGTGTCGCTTCTGCGAACCGCGCGCAGCGTTCCTCCATGAACAAGCCAACCCAAAGCGGGGTGAGCAGCCATGACAGATCTCTACCGGCGCAAGTCTGTGTTGAGCGTGGAAGCGGACCGCCTCAAGGCGGTTGGGAGCCGAAGCGGGGCGCACGCCGTGTATGCAGAGGCGGCCGAGCTTGACCAACAGCTCGCCCAAGCACTCCGTGCGCAGGGCGATCCCGACTTCTACATCAACGCCTTCAGTGCGGCGTCCTGCTGGCTGGAGGCCGAGCAACACAGCGCAGCGGCCGCGGCGCTGCGCCAGCTTGCAGCGGCGGAGCTGCCAGAAGCGGTCCGGGCCGAAGTGGAGCGCACGCTGGACATGGTTTGCACCAAGCGGGAGCCGGCTTGCGCGGTTCGCTTCCTGTCGCGCCTTCCAGAGACTGCGATCTGCTCTATCCCCGGCAGCGGTAACGGGTAGGACGGCACAAACACCGGGCCGGCGTGGCGAGGGCGCCCGAAGTGGACTGGCGCGTTAGCCGCGTAGCCGACGACGCGCCACCGGATCAAGGAGACGAGCGACATGGCACGACTTGAGATGGCCGACGTGGTCCGCAGCGACTCGCACAAGACGGTTCGCCCGGACTGGATCGCTCACTCGTGCGCTCCCGGCACCTACCGGCTCCTCTTCGGCACCACCCGCGCCTGCGCGCCCGCTCGGTCGGAGGACGGGGTCGTGCAGTGGGAGCCGGTGCAGGAGTGCGAGATCGTGCTGGATGAGGGCATGTTCGGACAACTCCGCGGCCTGCTGGACGAGTTGAGCCAGTGGTACGGGGAGAAGGGCGACGAGGCGGTACGTGCGCCCGAGGAGCCTGCCGTTTGAGAGTCGGTTCACTCTCCCGCTGAAGGCGAGCCCGCGCGTGGGCGGCTCGCAGGCGAGGGGTTTGCCTGCAGTACCGAAGCCCGGGCCAACAGCGCCGAGGAGAGAGGCGTGTGGTCTCGGCCGGCAGACCGCCCCGCCCCACGCCACACAACCGAACCCGAAGGCGCGGGTGTCTCGATGCAACCTCTACCGGCGTGCACGATCCGAACCTACAGCGGCTCCCGCGTACGCATTGCCCGACCCCGGTGTCCCAGCACTCCAGCACTCCACACAGCGGGGTCCTTGCAGGGAATCAGGATTCTGACGACAAGTAGTACAGATGTCCGGTAACAAGACCTCAACCTCGACGGGTGCAGCACTGCCCGCTCTGGTCGTCAGCCTCCTGGGGCTGTGTTGGGGCGTCCAGGCGCAGGAGAGCGTCGCGCGGAAGGTGGAGCCGTGGTGGCTCAACGGCGCTCCCGAGGCCCGCGCGGCGCGGCGCCTGCAGAGCTTGCACCCGGAGCAATGGTCGCCCCAGGAGGCCGAGCGCCGCGTCCTGCACCTCGCCCCGACGATGGGGGAGTTCCAGGGCTACGGAAAGCTCCGCCTCCTCGACCTGTTTGCGACCGCCGCGCTGGTGCACCTCGTGGATGATCCGGCGCGGTTCAGGCAGAGCCTGTACGCTACCTATGAGGTCCTCGAGCCGCTCAACCTGTTGCTGCGCAGCAGCAGCGGGTCGGGCTTCTGGAGCTTCGACAACGTCACCGCCGCCTGTCCCACGGTGTTCTACTCCGGCGAGGCGTGGGACGTGCGTGAGCGGGGCGTCTTCCAAGTCAACGTCCCCTTCACGACCTGGCAGAGCTATACCGGTGCGCCGCTGACCCCGGGCGTCCACCGGCTGGCCGATCACGGGCTCTTCCAGATGTACGACCCGCAGGCCAATAAGTGGGTGGGGGCCTGCAACGCGGGGCAAGGCAAGTACCCGCCGCTGGGACTGGCGACCACGCCCGCCCTCGTCCGCAGTACGCTGTTCACGGTTGCGGACCTGACCGACTACCGCCTCGAGATCAAACGGGTAGCCACAGACTGGGCCCGGGGTGGCTATGTCGGGGTTGAGCTGACCCTCACCGATGGGCAGGGGCAGGTGCTCGACCTGCCCGGCGGCGAGGTCGAGGCGACGGTGAGCAGTAAGACCGGGTCTCACGAGGCCAGCCGGCTCTCGCTGGACCCCGTGGTCGTCTACGAGCGCCAGGGCCTCGACGCCCGCTACAAGTTCGTCGCCAGGGCGCCGCAGGAGTTCTTCGACTTCGACCGCCTCGAGATCAACGCCTCCGTGTGGGTGCGGGCTGCTGAGGGGTTGTTGCGGGAGGAGCACCTGAGCAAGACCCTCAACAGAAGCGACCTGGCACCCACCACGCTGGCCGCCTTCGAGAACCGCGAACGCCGCAAAGACGCGCGCGACGAGGCCGGTAAGCTCAGGGAGTCCCGTGCGCTGACCGTTCACGAGAACTTCGTGAAGTGGTGGGAGACGCCTGAGAAGGCCCGCCAGACCGTGGCCGCTGCCCAGCAGATGGGCATGAACATCCTTCATGTCTACGTCTACCAGCACGGTCTGTCGTACGCCCCCAGCAAGCTGAGGGGGACGGTGTGGGGCGACGCGCCGCCACCGGTAGACACCTTCGCGCTGCTGATCGACGAAGCCCGCGCCGCCGGCATCTCGGTACAGCCGATGGTATGCACGGCGAGCGGGGCAATGGGAGACGACGAGAAGGGCTGGGCTGCGCCGCAGATGCTCAAGCTGCACCCGGACTGGGCGCTCGTGAACCCGCAGGGCAAGCACCGCAACATCGCCGACATGCACTCGGCCGAGTTCCGCGCTGCCTTCATCGCCTACCTGGCCGACCTGGCGCGGCGCTATGAGATCGACGGGGTGTCGTTGGACTTCATCCGCTGCATCGAGCAGTGCGTCTGCAAACGGTGCCAGCGAGAGTACCGGGCGAAGACCGGGGGCGACCTCGTCAAGGACGCGGCGAAGCCTCCCTTCCCGGTCCGCTACGTGGAGTGGCAGGAGGGGGCGGTAGCCGAGATGGTCAAGGGAGTGCGGGAGGCCCTGAACGGGGTGCGGCCCGGGCTGAAGCTGTCCACTTGGGGTCACGACCCGCCTGCCGACCGCCTGTCGTCCATCCAGGGGCGGCGCCCCGACGTGTGGCTCAACAACGGCTGGATCGACTGGTTCGCCATCGGCACCTACGGCGACGATCCTCAGCAGGCCCTCGCATACTGGCGCGAGATCGCCCGGACGGTTAACCACCCCGAGTGCGTCTGGCCGCTGTTCGCCACCTACTTGGGCGCCCAGTACCGCACCGAAGCCAACGCAAACGAGTCGGTGCCCATCACGCTGACCGTCACCGGCGACAAGATCCACGGCGGCGTCTTCGCCCGCCGCCCGCAAGTCCTGGTGCCGATGTACAAGGCTTTCCGCGACATCTGCAAGAGCAACGGCTTCGGTCTCTTTGACTTGTGCTACGTCACCCAGGAGACTGCCCGCGACACCGGCGAGGTGCTCTTCCCCGAGGCGGCCGGGCCCTGGTAGGGGCCGTAGAGTGGCGGCTCTGACTGGTTCCCGTGGTTGAAACCAGGGGCTACTCTCAGTCGGTCCCTTGAGGATGTTGGCACCTGCACCCTCTCCATCGACGACGCGCGTCCGGGTCCCGAAGGGACGCCCCGAGAATAGCCCAGGTCCCCAAACCTGGGGAATAGACGACGTCGCCCGCAAGCCCGCGTCCCAAAGGGACGCAATGACAATAGCCCGGCGTTTCAACGCCGGGACCTGGGACAACCCGGCCGAGACCGCCCTGTTCAGGAAGTTCGGCTTCGCGTTGGCGGATCTCAATGGGGGGGGAGGGCGAGGAGCCGTGTTATACCCGCGAAGGTTGGGACACACCGAAGTGGAAGTTCGCGGAACTTCCCCGGCAGGCGTGCAGCAGACGTAGGACAGAGGGTATTCTCCCAGACGGAGCCGAAGTCGCACCGGGACTTCGGTGTGTTCCCAACCTTCGCGGGTATACCTGGCTGTGCGGCCATTGTGGGGGCTGTAGGGACCGCCGGCGAGATCCGGCAGCAAGTCACGTCCGCTCGAATGGGGCGCCCTGGCCTTCCGCCGTACTCCCCACCTCGTATCGAGCCGCCAACCCGGCAAGCGTCATCTGGTCCTGTACCTGGTCGTGGGGAATCAGCAGGTATCGCCACGGCTTGCCGCCATTCTCCTTGGCGTGGGCCGTCGCGTGCTTGCACCACGTCACCGCCGCCGCCGCCTTGGCGAGGACAATTTCGTCGGTCATCTCCGTAGCCCGCTTGGGTTCGCAGAGGAACTTCTCCGCCTTCGTCTCCACGACGAAGTCCGGTTCGTAGGACTCCTCGTGGCTGTAGTGAATCTGGAAGTCGCCTTTACCGGGCTTGAACCACTTGAGCACGTCGTCCTCGTTCTCCAGAATCACCGCGAAGCGGCGTTCGGGATCGGAGTCGAACTTCTGGATCGGGTAGAGGCACTTGCGGAAGCCGCCGAACACCATGCTGCCAATCCGGCTGCGCTGGCCTTCCGGGACAGCGGTGCGGAAGTTTCGCTCGCGCTCGTCCGCTGCCGCCGTCAAGCTGTTGGCCCGCAGCGTGTGGAAGCCTCGGGTCACGTGCGCCTCGTAGGCGCTGGCCGACTCCACGAAGTGCTGCTGCATCTGGGAGTGGATCAGGTTCACCAGGGACTGCTGGTGATATTGAAGCACATTGATCACGTCGTCCTCTTCCGCCAGGTACGTTCGCAGCCGCGCCACGACCTGCCCGGCCAGCTTGTAGAGCAGCCCAGCATGCTCGTCGTAGCTGATGTCGTCGAAGTCGATCAGCCCGCGAACCAGGTAGTCCTCGGGGCGTTTCTCCGGGACGATGCCCGTGCCGTCCTGCAGCCGGTAGCGCTGGTTCTCGTGCAGGTGCTGGATCAGGATGTCCTGGGCGACGGGCTGCAAGTTGAGGTTGCGCACGTCGAGATCGAAGTCCTCATACCGGCACGTCACTTCGCCCTTGGGCACGACCACGATCTTCGGCACGTCGATGGACAGCGCCTGATAGAGCCCCGTGGTCTCGCGCACAACCCACTGGATATCGACCGGCGCCACGATCCCTTCGAGAACGCCTTGAGCGGGTCGGACCATCTCCTGCACCTTCTCGACGATCTCCTGTTGGATCGCCTCGTCCTGGAGTTGGTCGCTCCCCCGGAGCACTTCGTACTGCTTGATGACCTGGTACGTCGCCTTGGCGACCTCCTGCTCCGCCGGCTTCTCGAAGAGCGTCCTCTGCTCAGCGGCGGGTTGCCCGCCGGCCGCAGGGCGAGCGGGAACCACGCCGGTGGAGATTGCCTGCTCGAAGGCGCTCTTCACCTCCACGGCCTTCCGGCCCGCCTCGGGGATGTCCCGCCCGATCACCACGCCCGCGCGGATGATCGAGTTGGGGTCGTTGGCGTGGTCCACGATCTCCTGGAACTTGTCGTGGGACACAATCGTGAGCCGGTCCACCGCCGGCACCCCCACGCGCTTGCCGTAGGGCAGCCGCAAACCGCGCCCGAGAGACTGCTCCACCAGCGTCCGCGAGTTGGCTGCGCGCAACGGGACAATGGTGTAGAGGTTCGTCACGTCCCAGCCTTCTTTGAGCATGTTGACGTGGATGACGATCTCGACCGGGTTGTCCGGGTCCTCGACGGTCAGGAGTTGCTGGACGACCTCGTCCTTCTCCTCGCCGCGGATGTTCGAGTGGACTTGGATGACCTTGCCCTGGTACCGGCCCTCGAAGAACCCGTCGCTCTCGATGAGTTCCTGGAGCGCGTTGGCGTGGGTTGTGTCGGTCGCCACGACTAACATGAACGGCTTGACGATCGGCTTGTCGTTGTTGCGGGCATACACCTCCAACTCGACCTTGGTGTTCTCGTGGATGCGAACGCCGTCTTCGAGCTTGACCTTCTCCAACCCCTCGGCCGAGTAGGCGTTGGGATCGAAGTTCTCGCGGGTCGCCACCGCCGGTTCCTTGACGAACCCATCGGTCATGGCGGAGGCTAACGGGTAGCTGTAGATCACGTTCTTGAACGGCACGCTTCGCCCGCTCGCCTCGACCTGCGGCGTAGCCGTGAGCTCCAGGCCGAGAATCGGCTTGAGCTCATTGATGGCCCGCACGCCCGCCGTCGCCCGGTAGCGATGGCTCTCGTCCATCAACATCACCAGGTCGTCCAGACCCGCCAGATAGTCGAAGTAGCTCTGGCCGATGTACTCGCTCAGTCGCTTGATCCGCGGGCTCTTGCCGCCGCGCACTTCGCTGTTGATCTTCGAGATGTTGAAGATGTTGATGTGAACGTCCTGCCCCCAATCCACGCCGGGGAGGACATCTTCCCGCCGGACACCGCGGCCGTCCTCGTAGGTGTCGCCGGTCACGACCAGGGGCGGATGAACGGCAAACTCGCCGATGCCCCTGAAGACGTACTTCGGCGTGTTGGGCGTGAAGTCGGCGATCAGCTTGTTGTAGATGGTCAGGTTCGGCGCCAACACGAAGAAGTTGCGGATGCCCTCGGACTGATACAGGTAGGCGATGAACGCGCCCATGAGTCGCGTTTTGCCCACACCCGTGGCCAGGGCGAAACAGAGCGAGGGGAACTCACGCTCGAAGTCCTCGACCGTTGGGAACTCGCTTCTGGCGACCTGCAGGGCTGCGGCCGCGTCGACGTCCTTCGACAGCTCGATGATCTCGCAGACGCGAGCCAGAATCTCCACCGAGTCCCGCTGAGGCGGCCGGAGGCTCAGGCGATTGCTGATGGCGTTGACGTGGTGGGTGCTCATTGGCCGCTCCCGGAGGGAACCGCAGATGGCGCAGATTCTCGCAGATGCGCAGTGTGCCTGGCTTCATTCATGACGGGTCATCTTCTCCCAAGCCGGACAGCCCATGCTCGGGACTCCTCGCTCTTCCATTCCCGGCCTCTCTTGCCCGCGAGTCCCTTCGTTCTGATCTGCGCTCATCTGCGCCATCTGCGGTTGCCGCGCCTGGGGTGTTGATGAAGCGCTTGTACTCCAGGCGAGGTCCCGCGAAGTTGAGTAGTAGGGCCCGCTCCAAGCCGGTGGCCTTCAGGTAGTGCAGCACTTGGGCGTCTTCGATTTCCGTCAGTCTCTTGAGAGCCTTGAGCTCAACGATGACGGAGCCGAAGCAGACGAAATCGGCTCGATAGGGTGTGGACAGCGCCCGCCCCTTGTAGACCACGGGCACCGGGTGTTCCCGTTGAAACGGAATTCCGCGTTCCACGAACTCCCGCTCCAACGCGTCCTGGTAGACGGGTTCGAGGAAGCCATTGCCAAGGACTGAATGGACCTCCATCGCCGCCCCGATGATCGCGAACGTCTCCGGGTCGCGCTGCTGGCTTGGGTGAACCGCAGATGACGCAGATCGTCGCAGATGGGCATCTTGCATGTCCTGGCTCATGACTGGTCCTCCTCTTCGAACCCCAGCCGCATTTGCTCGCGATGGTTTGCCTTCCCCTTCCCAAACTTCCTCGCCCGAAATCCCTCGGGCCCTAATCTGCGCCCATCTGCGCCATCTGCGGTTACCTCTTCCGGTTCCCGACTCGGCAGGTTCTTGATCTCCAGCGAGTAGTCGTCGTGCCCCCACTCGCACTTCTTGAGCACCGCCTTGGGGATCTTCTTCACCGTCAGGTTCTCGAACTGGCTGACCTCGCACCGGAAGGCGCCGCAGCAGATCAGCAGGCTGCGGTTGGGGCCGACTTCATCGCTGAGCTTGGTCAGCATCTCCTTGGTCATCATCTGCGTGGTCACGTAGAGGAAGTCGGCCTCCGAGCTTCGGCCCTGCTGCCAGTAGACCTCGGGGTTGGGATCGAAGGTGAACCCCTCTAACTTGCACATCGCCTCGGCAAGCATCCCGGCATTGAAGTCGCGATTGATGACCGGATTGCCCCATTCATCCTCGACGATCAGCGATGGCCCGAGTCGGTAGTAGCGGAACCCGCCGCCTCCCTGCCAGTTGACCGCCTTGCTGATG
>PEVN01000410.1 GCA_002779825.1 Armatimonadetes bacterium CG06_land_8_20_14_3_00_66_21
ACCGACAGGTCTCCTCGAATCCCGTGGATTCGCAGCCCTTTGAGACCTTCCGGTCAAGCGTTTCGGGGCGGTCGGAGACCTGCCCCGAGCTAAGACCTGCCCCCCCCCTAAGCCGGGCGGAGATCGCCGCTACTCGTGCCCGGTCTCAGCCGACAGCGGCCTCGTGCCGGCCCGCAGCGTCCCGTTCCCGCGACCGACCTCGTTGCCCTCGCGGTCTGTGAGCACAGCCTCGGCCAGGTAGAGGTCTGCAGAGGTGCCCATGAGCCGGCCTCTGCCAACCAACTCGCCGACGGTCGCGTGAGGCGTCAGGTAAGTACTGAAGTGCAAGACCACCACGGCCCTGTCGGCCACCGCTGAACCCACCGCCAGCGAGGCGGCATCGTTGAGCACCTTGAAACAGACCGAGGGATCGACCGCTCCGGCAGCGTCGAGAACCTGCGGCTGGACCGGGACCACGATTTCGGCCGCGCCTTCGGTGACCGTGACGGCTGGGCCGTAGGCGCTGTTGCACGGAGCGGCGAGGTACTGCCGGCAGAGCTTCGCACAATGGGCTGCCAGCAGCTCCTTGTTGTGCTTCTCGATGCTCAGTTGCGTTCTGCCCTTGAGTGTGTGCGGGGCAAGCCTGCCGCACCGCCCCTTCCCCTCGGCATCGGGGCCACAGAGACGGAAACACCACGGGGATCGGTTCCGAGTCAACGGGCAACCCAGATAGGTGTACGGCTTCACACGCTTGCTGCTTTTTTGCTTGGCCTTTGTTGCTGCCATCGGCTGCTCAGTCTCCTCCACACAAACGGGCCTGGGCGGCGCGCTCCCAGGCGGAAGAGAGACGCTACCACGTGGCACGGGAGCTATTCGTCCAACACCTTGATCTCGACCTTGCGGAACTCCACCGGGTGGCTCTCCGACTGCAGTGAGATCGACCCTTCGCGCAACATGACGTCGCCGTCTTTGATCAGCTTCTTGGCGTCGCCGTCGTTGGGGTCGAGCTGAGGCTGCTCGTATTCCAGGACCTTCTCCCCGTCCACAATGTGCCGGATCGTGCCGTTTCCGTGCACCTCGACGACCACCGTCACCCACTGGTCGCCAGGGTAGGTTTTCGACGTGGAGTTGGTGCAGTGTGGCGTGAACAACTTGCCGTCCAGGACGACATTTGTTCCCGGCGTGCACAGGTTCGCGGTTGAGCGCGCGTCCTTGCCATTCCCACCCAGAGTCTGCACTTCGATGGAGACGGGGAAGCTCTGGTCCTTCCCCATACTCTCTGGCGATTGGCCGTGAATCATGATCCCGCTGTTGCGGAATGCCCAACCCGGCCCGCCGGGGCACTGGTCGCCCACAAATCGGTACTCCACGCGCAGGACGTAGTGGGAGAACTTGTCCTTGTAGAACAGATGGCCGAACCGGTCGTCGAACTTGCCGCCGTACTGGTCTAACGACACCTTCAGGAGGCCGTCTTCCACGCGGAACGTGTTGCCGAAGTTGTCACCCAAGTCGTGCCCCTTGATCTTCGGAATCCAACCGGCGAGGTTCTTGCCGTTGAACAAGCTGACCCATTCACCCTTGGGCAGGCTGTCCTGAGCGACAACGCAGAGCGCGCTCGCCGCCACGAGGCAGAACGCCCAGTGGAAGAGGCGGTGTGGGTGCCGGATTGGGGAAGGACTTGTGTTGTGCATCGGTTGCTCCTTCGAGAGCGCGGTTTCCTCCTCGGCTCCGCGCCTCGGGCTACCGCGTGGCAGGGCACCAATTGTACCGGCACAGCGGGCCGCGTCAAGCGACGGAGCAGGCAGGACTTCGGCGCCCGCTCGCGAAGTTCGTTCTCGCAATGCCCCGGGCGCGTTTGCCCGTCCCTAAGGTGGTGTTTCCTCATGAGTACTTGTTCGCTAGGCAGACTGCCTATGCTGGCCGCTGGGCTGCTGTTGGCCTTCGCAGTGTTGGCGTCGGCCCAGACGCTTACGGACGACTTCTCCAAGTACGCCGACGGCGACGAAGGCTGGCCGGCGTGGCAGGCGAGCGCGGTCGGCATCGGCATGCGCAACCACTCGGTCGAGGCGGACGGCGGCGTCCTGCAGTGGCGGGAGGCGCCGTACGCGGCGGCCGTTACGTTCACGTGCGAGCTGACCGTCCAGAGCGAGGCCGGGCAGCCGACCGGTTGGGCAACCGCGGGAATCGGCCTCAGGAGCGATGAGCGCAACTACTGGCAGCTCAACCTGGTGCGCGCACCGGAGAAGGAGCAGTTCCGGCACTACCTCGAACTGCACGAATGCCTCGACGGCCAGTGGCTGGCCGAGTCGCAGGAGGGTTCGCGACTGCCGCGAAAACCCGGCGGCGGCGACACCTACAACTGGCAGGTCAACCAGACCTACACGCTCGAGCTTGCGCTGACCCCCACCGAAATCAGTGGGCGCATTGCCGTCGGCGAGCAAGCGGTCGGCCGTTTCGCGTACGACTTGGCGGGCGACGGGCGTCCCGTCCGCGGCGGGCGGCCCTGCCTGCGGGTCAACTCGATGGCGGTGCGCTTCGACAACGCCAAGGTCGTCGTGGCGCAGACCGCGCCGGAGCCGAAGGACGAACGGCAGTTCCCGGTCTGGACGCCGCAAGACGCGGAGAAGCTGACCGAGGGCACCGGGTTCTTCTCGACCTACCGCGACAAGGACGGCCGCTGGTGGCTGGTCGATCCGGAGGGCAAGGCGTACTTCGATGTCGGCACCGACCACTGCAACTACAGCGCCCACTTTTGCCAGGCGCTGGGCTACGCACCGTACAACCGCAACATGGAGAAGAAGTACGGCGGGCCGGATGCCTGGGCGGAGGTGGAAACGGCGCGGCTGAAGTCGTGGAGCTTCAACACGCTGGCCGCAGGGCATCACCCCTCGACCCGGCACCGCGGGCTGAGCCACATTCTCTTCGCCTCCATGGGCAGCCGATTCGCCCCGCGAGACTGGATCTGTGAGCCCCTCCACTGGACCGGCTTCCCCAACGTGTTCAGCCCCGATTGGGAGCGCCACTGTCGCTTGGTTGCTCGCCAAATCGCCAAGGAAGGCCGTCGCGACCCGTGGTGCCTCGGCACGTTCTTCGACAACGAGTTGGAGTGGTACGGCAAGCAGGGCGATCTCGTCGATGAGCTGTTCCAGCTTGGCGCCGACCACACCGCCAAGCGCGCATTCTGGGACTGGCTGCGCAAGCGTTACAGCGACGTTGCGGGCGTCAGCAAGGCGCTTGGCACCGACTACGCCGACGCCGCCGCATTCCTCGCTGCGACCGCCGTGCCGCCGCAGAGCGAACAGCTCGCCGCCGTCCGCGAGGCGTTTCTGACAGTCATCGCCGAGCGCTACTTCAAGGCGTGCTACGAGGCGCTCAAGGAAGCCGACCCCGAGCACCTCACGTGGGGTTGCCGATTCGCCGGGCGCGCGCCCGAGGCTGCGTTGGCAGTCGCCGGCCGCTACACAGACGTGTTCACCATCAACACCTACCCGCGAGTCGACCTGGACACGGGGCGCCTGCTGGAGGTGCAGCGCCAGTTCCGCGACTACTACGCCAAGGTGCAGAAGCCCTTCGTCATTACCGAGTGGAGCTTCCCCGCACTGGACAGCGGCCTGCCCTGCAAGAACGGCGCCGGCATGCGAGTCGACACGCAAGCGCAGAAGGCGCGCTGCTACCAGGTGTTCGCCGACGCCATGATCGAGCTGCCCTTCATGATTGGTTACCACTACTTCATGTGGGTCGACGAGCCCGCGCAGGGCATCTCCGACACCTTCCCCGAAGACAGCAACTACGGTCTGGTCAACGTGAACGACGAGCCCTACACCGAACTCGTCGAGACGGCGAGCCGCGTCAACGCCGCCGCGCACCAGCGGCACAAGTTGTCGCAGTACTCCGGCGACGTGGCGATGGCGTTCGTGGGCGGCAAGCTGACCCTGCGCAACGACACGCAGTGGCCGGCCCGCGGCAAGCTGTCCGCGTTCGGCGGCGGGCGAATGCAGACCGCCGACGTGGCCGTACCGGCCGGGGAGGCGGTGACCCCAGCCGGCGCCGACTGGGGCAAAGCGGCATACGTGCTCCTGCAGCAGTGGGACGGCACCGTCACCCGCCTCGCGCCCGCTGCCCGGGCTGGCAAGCTCGAGGCAGTCAACGCCGGACTGCAGTTGGTGGGCGGCGTGCCCACCGTCCGCGACGGGCAGCAGCCCGCACTGGCGTGGCTTCACGACTTGGCGCCGGGAACGGCAGTCGCGTTGAAGCCGCTGACGAAGGCACTAACTCCAGTGGAGCAGCTCGACTTGACCACCGAGCAAGCCGCCTTCCGTTGCGCCAGCCGCAGCGGCCGCCTGTTCGACGGTGTTGGCGCGCGGGCCAACGGCCAGGAGTTGCACCTCGGGCCCCTCGACTTCGCTGTCCACCTGACTGTCAACGGGCAGCACCAATGGGTCGTGCCGGACGCCGTTGAAGAGACGCTTCTCGGCGAGAACGACGACGCTTGGATAGTCGAGGCCACGCTGGTCCGGAAGGGCGAAGGCGACGTTGTGACCGCCGTAGACGACGCCGGGAAACCCGCCCCGCAGCAAGCCGGCCCGGGCAGGTTCCGGGCGCGCGTCCGCGCGGTTGTCTTCAAGAGCGCGCCTCTCGCGCTGGTCCGACCGCTGTGGGTGGAGAGCCTCGACAAGCGCCCGTGGCAGTTGGTTGATTGCTTCTGGTTCTGCCGTCCTGCCATTGGCGGCGCGGAAGCCGACGACCGCAAGGGCGGCCCCAGCGTCCCCAACTACTACCGCCGCGCCGAGTACTGGACCGACGCCAAGCTCGGCGGCGCCTTCGGCGCACTCAGCCCTGACGACTCGTGGAACGTGCACTTCTGGGCTGACGAAGGCGGCGGGTTCCACCCCGATGCCCGTCGCGAAGTGGACCGCACGCTCGCGCAGAGCGAACGCTGGACGGCCGACGACTGGCCGTACCTGTGGGTGTACGCGCTGCGTACCGAAGCCGAAGTCAACGACATGATCCGCCGCGCCAACCAGGCCGCCGACGTGATTGTCTCGGGGCGATGATCCCGTCCCGGGGGTGGAGCGGCTGTTGTGTATAATGCTTTTTGCTGCCCGCCGCACCGTAGTGGGCGAAGCGAGGGAATGCCGATGACTGCTGCGTCTTCTGCCGTTGCCGAAGTGCTGCCTGCTGACGTGCCGCTGCCACTGGTGAGCGGCGATCGGTTGACGCGGGATGAGTTCGAACGCCGCTACAGCGCCATGCCTCACGTGAAGAAGGCTGAACTCATCGAGGGGAGGGTCTACATGCCGTCACCTGCAAGCCATCTGCACCATTCCAGACCTCAGTCCAGTGTTGTCACGTTCTTGGGTGTCTACCAGGCTGCCACTCCGGGCGTCGATGGCGGCGACAACGCCACGCTACGCCTCGACCTCGACAATGAGCCGCAGCCGGATGCGTTCCTTCGCGTGCTGGAGGAAGCGGGCGGTCAGAGCCGACTTGACAGCCTGGGATACCTCGAAGGCGCTCCCGAGTTCATCGCCGAGATTGCCGCCAGTTCCGTCAGCTATGACCTCCATGACAAAATGAACGCCTATCGTCGCAACGGAGTCAGTGAGTACGTGGTCTGGCGCGTGCTGGACGGCGAGCTGGACTGGTTTGTGCTCCGCGGCGGCGCCTACGCGCGACTCACGCCCGAGGAGGGGGGGCTGCTGAGGAGCGAAGCCTTCCCGGGCTTGTGGCTCGATTCGGCGGCACTGCTGCGTGGCGACATGGCGAGGGTGTTGGCGCGGCTGCAGGCCGGGCTGAACAGGGAAGACCACGCCGCGTTTGTTCGGCAACTGAATGAAGCCGCGTCGTAGATTGGCGGGCGGAACCACCAACCGGCGGGGCGCCCACAGGACGAGACCCCCCATGAGCAACAAGGCAACTGCCACCTTCGTCTTCATCTTCGTGTTCGTGACGACCGTGTTCTACTCGCTCCACTGCCGGTCGGTGCTGCCCGACGAGGTCGCCTCCCATTTTGGGGCGTCAGGCCAGCCGGAGGGGTGGTCGAGCAGAGACAGCTTCGTGGCGATGAGCCTAGTCACTTCGTCCCTGTGCGCACTTCTCTTCTGGGGAACGGCGCTGTGCATGGCGAAGGTGCCTGACGCGTTCCTCAACTTGCCGCACAAGGAGTTCTGGCTCGCCCCCGAGCGTCGACAGGAGACCCATGACTACCTGACGACATGGAGTCTCGGGTTCGCTTCGGCGACGATGCTGCTGCTCCTGGACATGTTCCGCCAAACCGTCCGAGTCAACCTCGGCAAGGCAGCAGCGCTCGAGCACCCATGGGTCAGTCTGGTGGTCTACCTGGCTTTCGTGACGGTGTGGATCGGGGGGCTGAGCTGGCGATTCGCGCGGGGGGCGAGGGAAAGGGCGTCGTGAGGGAGCACGTGGTCCTTCGGGATGCCGCGAGTGCCTCAGACTGGGCGTTGTGGCTGCGTCTGAAGCAGGCGCGCGACAGCGGGTAGAATGGGTCCGCCATGATTTCCGCCCTACTACTCCCGGCGGTGCTTCTTTTCGTCTCTGCCAGGTTCCCCTCCGCCGAGCCGGCGCCGGCCATCGAGGCCGCCTCTCGGGAGGCCCTCTTCGACGACTGGCTCCACCAGGACAGCGGCGGCGACGCCGGTGCGTGCTTCGCCAGCAAGGCGGACTCGCGCGTCGAGGTGGACCTCGTGAGGCGGGTTCTCGCCGAGGTGGGCGACCGGGGAGCGGAACTGCGCCGGCGGTTGGGGCAGTTGACCCGAGCCAATGCGCCAGGGAGCGATCTGCGTTGGCGGGCGCTGTACGGGGAGGCGTGCGCACTCCGCCGGGCGCAACGGCTGGCGCGGCTGTTGCAGACGGGGCCCCGAATCGTCTTCACGAAGCACCACAACCTCGGCGGCTCGCACTATGCCTACACCGAGGGGCAGTCCGACGCACAGGCGGAGCGGCACTTCCGGCCCCGGTCTGCAGGGCGTTCCCCGGGGCACCGTCAAGCGCCTCCGTGTGGTCGCGCTTGACTTCCGGGCGGCAGGGATCGGGATGAACACCAGCCACGGCCCTGGCGGCGGCGCGCTGGCA
Organism: Armatimonadetes bacterium CG06_land_8_20_14_3_00_66_21; assembly: GCA_002779825.1. Taxonomy (GTDB): domain Bacteria; phylum Armatimonadota; class Abditibacteriia; order CG2-30-66-41; family CG2-30-66-41; genus CG2-30-66-41. The sequence continues at coordinate 7,072 of PEVN01000410.1, forward strand.
AGTACGCCGGTGTCCATTGGCAACGGGAGTTGGGACGTGAAGCGCGTGCTCGGCGACGCCGACGTCTGCGAAGACGGCTCGGCCTGCTTCACCGTGCCGGCGCGGACGCCCGTCTACTTCCAGGCGCTCGACGCGGAAGGGCATGCGGTGCAGACCATGCGCTCCTGGTCGACGCTGCAGCCGGGTGAGACGCGGTCGTGCATCGGCTGCCACGAGTCGAAGCTCGACGCCCCACTCTCGTGGGCCAAGCCGGCTGTCGCCCTGCGCGCAGGTCCGCAAGAGCTCAAGCCGTTCTACGGGCCGCCGCGCGGGTTCAGCTTCCCCGCTGAGATCCAGCCCGTTCTCGACCGCCACTGCATCCGCTGCCACAACGACCGCGCGAAGCGCCCCCGTAGCTCCACGGTGACGGGCATCGACCCCGCGAACGCCACGCCCTTGTCTCCCGCCCGAAGTCAGTGGCGGTACACCACGCAGGACCCGGGCAGGGGCTGGGAAGCCGTTAGGTTCGACAGCCGCCGCTGGGCGGCCGGCCAAGCCGCGTTCGGCACAGCAGGTACGCCGGGAATCGTGATCGGGACGGGGTGGCGGACGTTGGACCTCTGGCTGCGACGGGAGTTCGCGCTTGCCGACGACGTGACAGACCACCAGCTCGCCTTCTTTGTGTGCCACGACGAAGACGTGGAGATCTTCGCGAACGGCATTCCCGCGGCGCGCGCCCTGAAGCCGGGCAGAAACGTGCTCGCGGTGCACTGCCGGCAAACCACGGGTGGACAGGGCATCGACGTGGCGCTATTGGACGCGGGCCCCACGTCGGCCGCAAGCTCGCCGGAGAGCGCCTTCAGCCTGCTGGGCGCGGAGACCGTCGATCCGCAGGCCAAGCGGAGATGGAGCGACTCCTACCTGGCGCTGACCGGGGCCGCGGTCGAAGCTCCCGGGAAAGCCTTCCACGGTGAGCCCACCGCGCTGGTCAACTGGGTTGGTTCGCAGTCGGTTCCCTCGTTGCTCCCGCCCTACTTCGCTGGCGCCGCCAAGAGCGGACTGCTTGCGTTGCTCTGACGAAGCGAGTGCGCATGGAAGCAGTCGAGCGCGCCGGTCTCCGGCGCTGAGAGAAGGCCGTGGGCCGAGGTCCCTCAGCAACTACCGCACCGTCAGCCGCCGCGCCCCGGGGGGCACTTCGCCGGTCAACTGCACAACGCCGAACCGCGACGGGTCCAGGTAGTTGTCGCGGTAGCCCGCCCAGATCATCTGCGTCTGCCGCCAGCCTGGTTCGTCGCAGTCGTCCAGCGCCACGTCGAAGCCGAACCGTGGGAGCAACTTCGCGTCTGGTCCCAGGAACGCGCTCCGCGGCACGTCGAGCTGAAGCGAGTAGCCATCCCGCTCCCGCTGCCCGGTGAGGGCAATGCCGTCGAACTTCGGCGGTAGCCCCGACAGCGGCACCAAGGCCGGGTCGGGCTGAGCAGGCGTCGGCGGCTTGAGGAACACCAGGACGGTATCGGGCGAGTACAACAGCTTCCCCTGATCCGCTTCCGGCCGCGTGTCGAAGTACACCTCGACGCAGTCGTTGTCGGGCACCTCCTGCTGGTAGTCGCGCACCAGCAGGTCGTCGAAGACGCGTATCGAGACGCGCAGCGAGGTCTCCGTCAGCGACAGCCGCACGTCGGCGCTCAGATCCTCCGGCCCCTGCCATTCCTCCAGTCCCGAAGCGATCGCCGCCTTGCCCAGCCGGAGGTCGGGTGCCGCCGCCTCGCCTTTGTCGGCGGCAGTCCGGCAGGCAATGAGCGGCGCGAAAATGGCCCACTTCTGGTCGAAAGCGAAGCCGTCTTGCGCTCCGGCGTAGGCCCACAGCCGGAACTGCGTCGCGCGATCCGTCAGCTCCGGGACGGGCGCCGTCAGTTCCACGCGCGCAAGCTTGCCCGGCGCCACGGGCAGTTCCTTCGCCAGTGACTTGCCCCACGGCTGAGATAACTCCAAGCTCATCTTCGCCGTTGTCTGGGTTTCCGTGTCGTTCCCGACCTCCGCACTGAGCGTGACCGGCTGGCCCACCAGCGCCACCCACGTCTGGTTGCGGAGGTCGACGGACAGCGGCGTCTGCAGCCCGAACAGGGGGGCGCACGCGCGCTGCAGTTCTCGCGCCATGACTTTGTGGCTGTAGGCGTTGGGATGCCCCCCCATGGGGAACAGCCCGCGGTGATCGCGCTCCTGGTCGCGGAGTGCACGGTCGAAATCTGCCACCGGCACGCGCTGCTTCTTCCCCAGGCGCCAAAGCGCGTCGATGATCTGGAGGTCGGAGGACTTGTCCAGCATGGGCGGCACCACGAGGACGACCTCCGCCGCAGTGGTCGCGCGCAGCCGGACGACCATCTGCTCCACAGACCAGCAGAACGTGTCGAACTGAACCTTCTCCCGCGAGTCATTCCCGCCGAACTGGAGGATCACCAAGTCCGGGTCCTCTGCGGCAACATGCGACTCGATGAACTTGAGGGCGTACCACGACACCACGCCGGGGTCGCTCAGGTTCACCAACCGAATCCGGTCGGGGCCGAAGAACTGCCGCAGCCCTCTCGCCCAGACATTCAGGTAGCTCTCCGCAGGCGCGTCCGACACGCCCTGGCCATAGGTAATGGAGTCGCCGTAGCCCACAAGGGTCACCGGTTTGCCGTCGCGGATCCGGGTCAGCAGGCGGGAGGGGCGCTGCGGCCGCTGGAGCGCCGCCGGCTCTTCCTCCATCGCAGCGGCGGCTGCCGGTGCAGGCGCCGTCGGCTCCGCGGCAGGCTCTTCGGCGCGCAGCGAGCCGCACAACCCGGCCACGCAGAGCACCGCGGCCAGAGGCAGGAGGCGACTTCGGCGGTCGCCGAGACCGCGGGCCGGTGCACCGGGCACTGAGTCCTCTCGCGATCGGTCGGGTCCGGCGCTGCCGTTCGACTGACTTCTCATGCAGGTCCACTCACCTTTCCACTTCCGGCACCCCGGTCGTCGCCCACCACAACACTGGGAATGATACGCCGGTCGCCGAGAATGCGTCAACGCGGCCCCGCCCCCTTGTGCCTACCTCCACCGGCGGCCTGAAGCCCTCGACCGGCTAGTCGTATTGCTCCCAGATGGCCTCCAGCAGCGCCACCATATTCTCCGGCGGCACGTCGCCCGGAGTGGCGTGGGCCGGGGAGAGGATGTAGCCGCCGTCTTTTCCCACGCGCTCGATGAGCGTGCGGACCTCCCGTTTCACGTCGTCGGGCGTGCCGTAGGGCAGCGTCTTCTGGGTGGAGATGCCGCCGTAGAAGGACAGTCGGTCGCCGTACTTCTCTTTGGCTTCGAAGACGTCGATCACCTCTGGCTGGAACGGGTTGAACACGTCGATGCCGATCTCGATGAAGTCGGGCAGCAGCTCCCACACGCGGCCGCAACTGTGGATCGACACGGACTTGCCGGCTTCCTTCACCTTGGCGTACTGCTTCGCCAGACGGGGCTTGAGGAACTGGCGCCAGCGCCTCGGTCCCATAATCAGCCCGTGCTGTTGCCCCCAATCGTCGCCGAAGTGACACCCGTCGATCTCGTACTTCAGCCCTTCCTCGAGCAGCCCGAGGTTGAACTCCACGATTCGGTCCAGCAACTCCTCGACGAAGCTCGGCCGCTCTACCATGTCAACCAGCAGGTTCTCCATGCCGCGAAGCGTCCACGCGCGCTCGAACAGGGAGAAGCCGATGTTCTGGGTGAGGTACAGGTGCTGATTCTGCGCGAGGGTAGCGGGGTAGTGGGCGAACCGCTCGGGCAGGTGCGGATCCGGGAACTCGTAGGAGTCGAGGCTTGCCGGGTCCTCCAGCAGGAATATCTCCACCATGCCGATATCCCGGTCGACGTTCCGGTTCCACACCACCCCGAACTCATCCCGCCAGTACCCGGGCTTCACCTCCTCCCAGGCGTTGGGTGTGGCGGGCGAGAGACCGCAGAGGTGGTTGCCGAGCTTGTCGAGGTACTCGGGGTCTTGCACATAGGCGGCGAGCTTCTCCTGCGCCCGGACGGTGAAGCCGACGTTGTGCGGCGTTGCGTCGGGTTGCTTGTGCTGCAAAGCTGTGCGCACGCGTTCGCGCGGGGTGATTGCGTTTGCCATCGGGGTAACTCCAGTTCACGCTTCACGCTTCACGTGTCATGTATCAGGTGTCACGTGTCGGGTGCCAAGTGCGGCAGACTTCCGTTCAAGCCGGCCGTTCTCCTCTGCCACGCCGGCCAGCGTACGGACGGTCGGAGGCGGGTCCGGCACACGATTGTCGGCAGTGAATTCGCCGCACGGAGGGGTAGTCCTGCCAGTCGGCGAATCTCGGCAGATACCCATTGCGCCGGTTGGCTGGGTGTCGGCCCCAACCGACGATCCCGACCTGGCACGTGACCCGTGACCCTTGACACCTGGCACCTGACACCCGTCCCAAGAGGAGCCCACTCGATGCTTGCAGCCCAGCTCACCGCCCCCCGTCACGTCGAACTGCTCGAAATAGACCCGCCTGAGCCGCAGGCCGGCGAGATTGCCGTCGAGCCGAGGGCGATCGCGCTCTGTGGAAGCGACCACCCGGACTTCGTCCCTGAGATCAGCGGCACGGAGTTCCCGCGACCGCTGGGGCGCGGCGGGCACGAGATCGTGGGCGTAGTCGTGGCCTCCCGTCACGCGCGCTGGCGCGAGGGGGATCGCGTGCTGGCGCTGCCGGTCAACCAGTGCGGTCTTATGGAGCGTTTCGTCTGCCCGGGCGAGAACGCGGCCGCAGTCGGCACGGGCAGATCGGCAGAGGAGCTGGCGATGGCCCAGCCGCTCAGCACGCTGCTGAAGCTGTGGCCGAGGCTCCCGGAGGTCAGGGGGAAGACGGTGGCAATCGTCGGTCAGGGCGGCATCGGGCTGCTCTACACTGCCCTGTTCCGGCACCACGGCGCGACACGCCTCCTCGCCCTCGACCTGCACGCACTTCGCCTGGGCGTCTCGCGCCGGATGGGCGCCGACGCTACCGTGAACTGCAGCGAGGGAGACCCCGAGGGAGAGGTGCGGCGGCTCACCGGCGGCGCGATGGCAGAGATCGTCGTGGAGGCAGTCGGCCGGCCGGAGACGGTGAACCTGGCGCTCCACCTTGCCGGACAGGGCGCTACAGTGGTGCCCTTCGGTGTCCCGCGGAAGAACCGGTTCGAGATCGACTTCGGGCAGATGCTGCGCAGGCAGGTAACCGTGCTCTTCTCCGGCGGAACCGACCCCACGGAGCACTTCCCTCCGGCCCTCGGGTTGATCGAGAGCGGCGCGATCGACGTGGCGCCGCTGGTTACTCACCGGCTGCCGTGGCCGCACGTGCAGGAGGCGTTCGAGCTGGCGACGGGGCGCAAGGCTGAGTGCGTGAAGGTGGTGCTGGTAAGAGAGTGACGCGGCCGCCCCCTACTCCGCCAGCGACGCCACCGTCTCCGCGTCCAGCGCCTTCACCAACTCCACAACCAACTTCACCGTGTTGTCGAAATCTGTCTCGTGGAGAATGCCGCAGTGGCTGTGGATGTGGCGGGTGGCGATGCCGAGGTAGAGGCACGCCACGCCCTGAGAGTGCACTTGGATCGCCGAACCGTCGGTGGTGCCGCCTTCCAGCAACTGGAACTGGTAGGGGATCTTCTTCTCTTCGCAGATTCGGATGGCCAGATCGCGCAGCCGCACGTTGGGGATCATGCCGCCGTCGCGGACGCAAATCTGCGGTCCCTTGCCAAGCGCGCCCTGGGTCTCATCGTCGTTGATGCCCGGCGTGTCGGCAGCAATGCCGACATCCAGCACCAGTGCCACGTCCGGCTCGATGACGGCGGCAGCCGTCTTCGCGCCCTTGAGCCCCACCTCTTCCTGGATGGTGCCGGCGCCGTACACGGTGTTGGGGTGCTTCACGCGCTGCAGTTGCCGGAGCGCCTCGATGATGACGGCACACCCGGCGCGATCGTCCCAAGCCTTGGCCATGAGGCACTTGGTGCCGTTCAGGCGCTCGTAGGTGGAGACGGGCACGATGGGGTCGCCGGGCCGTACGCCCATGGCCTCGGCCGCCTTCTTGTCCTTGGCGCCGATGTCGAGGTACATGTCTTTCATCTCGGCGACCTTGTTCCGCTCGTCGTTCTTCAGCAGGTGCGGCGGCTTGGCGCCCAGCACGCCGACCACGTCGCCCTTCCGCGTCTTGATCCTCAGCCGCTGCGCCAGCAGTACCTGCGACCACCACCCGCCCAACGGGCTGAACTTCACGAACCCCTTGTCGGTGATCAGCTTCACCATGAAGCCGATCTCGTCCATATGTGCGGGGAGCATGATCCTCGGGCTGTCCGCCGTGCCGGTCTTCTTGCCGACAATGCTGCCCAGGCGATCTACCTCGATCTCACCCAACGGTTCGAGGTGCGCGCGCATCAGCTTGCGCACCTCCTGCTCAAAGCCGGGCACGCCGTCGGCTTCCGTAAGCGCACGCAGCAGTTGTTCGGTTTCTTTGCGCATCTCTCTCCTCCAAGTCACAGACTGTCGAATTCGCGTCACCGGAGGTCGTTCCTTCCGAGGCAAGAAGGATCCCCCCTTCCACGTTGAATGTGCAGACGGTAAGAGACCGCCCTTCGGGAGCCAACCACGGTGTCCTCCGACCTCCGGCCCAATATCGTCCTCCTCACCACGGACCAACAGCGCTTCGACACTCTCGGTGTCAACGGCAGTCGCTTGTGCCGCACACCAAACCTGGACGCGCTGGCGAACCGCGGCGTGCGCTTCGTACTACAACCGTACTTAGCTCGGGGCAGGTCTCCGACCGCCCCGAAACGCTTGACCGGAAGGTCTCAAAGGGCTGCGAATCCACGGGATTCGAGGAGACCTGTCGGTCCGGGGAGCGGCGGGGTCAGGAGACCCTCGCCGAGCACATTCGCGCTAAGTACGGTTGTAGTATTCGGCCGTGCGTACATCCAGAATCCGGTCTGCATCCCCAGCCGCGCTTGTCTGATGACCGGGCGGTACACCCACCAGCACGGGGTCCGGCATATGGAGACCGTCATCGACCGAACGCCGGGGCTACCGGACTGGGAGGTGACCATTCAGCGCCGCCTGCAACTGGCCGGATACCACACTGCGGCTTTCGGCAAGATCCACATGATGCCCGACCGTGACTTCAACACCATGCGCACTTGCGGTGGCAAGGGGGCCCGTTGGACGCACTCGACCGGGCTGGAGATTGGGCCGGGGCCCCTGGGGCCGGACTATGCGCACTGGTTAGAGTCAAAGCGCCCGGGCGCCTACGAGGAGATCTACGCCCAGCGCCGCCAGCCGGAGTACAGGGAGCACCACACTGCGATCGTCAACGTGCGATCGCTCGAGGAGTACGTAGACTACTGGATCGCCGAGAACCCGATCGACTTCCTGAGACGCGACCACGACCGGCCCTTCTTCGCCTGGTGCGGCTTCTGCGGACCGCACGGGCCGATGGACCCACCAGAGCCGTACCACGAGCTGTACTCCCTCAACGACATTCCGTTGCCCGACACGCGCACGGCTGCGGGCGACCCCCACAAGCCTCCCTGGTCTCGCGGCTCCGCCCGTGCCTTCGCGGGTCCCGACGGCGAGGCAGTTTGGGTAGGCCCGCTCAACTCACGAACTGCTCCAGGAACCGCTTCGACTGAATCAGCGCGCGCTGCCGGTCGCGCAGCGCGCCTTCAAACGCTCGGTCCTCCACCTCGATTGCCACGGGACCGTTGTAGCCAGCGTTGGTGAGGGCGGCGAAGAAGTCGCTCCAGCTAACTTCACCCAAGCCGGGGATCTTCGGCTCGTGCCATTGCAGGGGCGTCGCCAGCACGCCGACTTCTGCGAGGTCGTCCCACTTGATTCGGGCGTCTTTGGCGTGGACGTGGAAGAGCCGGTCGCTGAACTCGGCCAACGGCCCGCAGTAGTCCATCTGCTGCCACAGCAGGTGGGAGGGGTCGAAGTTGAGCCCGAAGCTCTGGCTCGGGATCTCCTCGAACATCCGCCGCCAGACGACGGGCGAGCGGGCCAAGTTCTTCCCGCCAGGCCACTCGTCGTCGGAGAAGAGCATGGGGCAGTTCTCGATGCCAACCCGCACGCCGTGGTCTTCGGCAAACCGGATCAGCGGCGGCCACACCTTCCGGAACAGCGGCCAGTTGTCGTCCACCGACTTGGTCCAGTCGCGGCCGACGAAGGTGTTGACAGTTGGCACTTCCAGCAACTCGGCGGCGCGGATCACCTTCTTGAGTTGGGCGGCGTACGTCTGCCGCTCCTTCGTATCGGGCGCCAGCGGGTTGGGGTAGTAGCCAAGCCCCGAGATGCTGATCCCGAGCCCGCTCAGCATTTCGCGGACCTCGGCAGCTTTGCCCTTGCTGAACCCCTCCACGTCGAGGTGGGTGACCCCGGCGTAGCGGCGCTCGGCCTTGCCCCTCGGCCAGCACATGATCTCGAGGCACTCGAAGCCCGCCTCGGCGGCGAACTTCGTCACCTGTTCGAGTGAGCGGTCTGCCAGGATGGCGGTGACGAATCCGAGTTGCATTGGGGGCCTCCTACGCGAGAAAGATGCATTGGGATCGAGGCGAACACGCGCCTACGCTAACACATCCCGCGCTGTTTGTCTACCGCACGCATACCGGTCGCAGACACAAGCCCCCCCGTCCTTCACAGACAGGGCGAACTCGGCGCCCGCCTCAGCTCGGCCCTGCGGCCAACCATGAACGTGTCGTGCCGTTCAGAGACGAACTGCTTGCCTGTCTGTGGACCTGCAGTTGCCCGCAAGACGATCCGCATGGCGCCACGCGCTCCCGGTCAATACTCGGGCACCCCTCAGGCGCTGCGGCGCAGGAACTCCAGCGCAGCCTCAGCCGCCGACTGGGTCATCCCCGAGACCGCGGCGAGGTCTTCGGCAGAAGCCTGCCTGATCTTCTTCAGCGACCCGAAGTGTCTCAGCAGCTTGCTGCGGCGCGCCTTGCCGATGCCGGGGATCTGGTCGAGGACTGACTCCACCGCGGCGCCGGCGCGGCGGTTGCGGTGGTAGTTGAGGGCAAACCGGTGGGCTTCGTCGCGGAGTCGCTGTAGCAGGTGGAGGGACGGGGAGTTCACCGGCAGAATGATCGGGTCCGAGTTGCCGGGGCGGAAGAGTTCTTCGCGCTCCTTGGCGATGCCCGCCGCGGGCACGTCCGTCAACTCAAGTTCTCGAAGCACTTCGACGGCGCAGCCGAGCTGTCCCTTGCCGCCGTCCACCAACAGCAGGTCGGGCAGCTTGGCGAACTTCTCATCTTTGGCGACGCGGGCGAGCCGGCGTCGGAGCACCTCGCGCATCATCTCATAGTCGTCGGGGCGGTCTTCGGTCAGGCGGATCTTGAACCGGCGGTACTGGCTCTTCGACGGCTGCGCCTCCTCGAAGACCACCATCGAACCGACGGCGTTACGCCCCTGCACGTTGGAGAGGTCGTAGCACTCGATCCGGCGCGGCGGACGGGGGAGCACGAGCGCCGCCTGCAGGTCGGTCAGAACTTGCTCCGCCAACCGCCGCTGGGTGTCTTCCTGCTCGCGGAACTCCCGCAGCGCCAGATCAGCATTCTGCATCGCCAGCTCGACCAGCTTCCGCTTCCGGCCGCGGCTCGGGGCGGCCACGGTGACCTTAGCGCCACCCGGTTGGTCCAGCGTAGCGCGCTTGTCGGACAGCCACTCGGCGATTAGGGACATGTCGGGAGTCGGCGTCGGCAGGAGGACTTCCCTGGGCAGGTGCGAGGCGGCTTCGTAGTGCTGCTTCAGGAATGCCTCCAGGATCTCCGTCACGGCGCGTCCTGCCGTGGACTCCAGCAGAAAGTGCTGGTCGCCCAGGAGCTTCCCCCCGCGGATCAGCAGCATCTCGACGCACGCGACGCCGTCCGACAGGGCCAGTGCCAACACATCCTGATCCTCGTTGTCCAGCGACACCATCCGCTGCTTCTCCAGGACTTCGTTCAGCGCGTCGAGCTGGTCGCGCAAGCGCGCGGCCGTCTCGAAGTCCAGCGCTTGCGCGGCTGCCGCCATGCCCTGCTTCAAGCGCTGCGCGAGGCGTTCGTGCTTGCCCTCCAGGAACTCCCGCGTCTGGTGCACCGCCTGCAGGTACGCCTCGCGCTCGATGTAGCCGACGCAGGGCGCCATACACCGGCCGATGTCGTACTCAAGGCACGGCCGCGTCAGCGGCTTGCGCTGGTCCCGCCACTTGCACCCCCGCCACCGCGTGTCCGCCACCAGTGTCCCTGCGGCGATGCCGAATAGCCGCTTGGCGAACCCGACCGTATGCCGCATAGCCCGAGTGTTGGCGTAGGGGCCGAAGTAGAGCGCGCCGTCGTTCTTGGGCGTGCGCACCTCCACCAGCATCGGCCACGTCTCCTGCACGGTGAGCTTCAGGTACGGGTACTGCTTGTCATCCTTGAACCGGATATTGAACCGGGGGCGGTGCATCTTGATGAGGTTGCCCTCAAGGATCAGCGCCTCTTTCTCGGTACTGGTGGCAATGCAGTCGAAGTCCCGCACCGCCTCGACCATCCGGCCCACCCACTCGGTATGCGCCGCCGCCTCCTGGAAGTACGACCGCACCCGGTTCCGCAGCACCACCGCCTTTCCCACGTAGAGGATCTTCCCCCGAGCGTCCTTCATCAGGTAGACGCCGGGGGTGGTGGGGACGGAGGCGAGTTTCTCGGAGAAGTCAGTGGGCATCGGGGGGGGGGAGAGACGATAGCGCCCGCGTCGCGCCGCAGACAATGGCACGCTCCGGCCATCGTAGCCATGGCCGTGCACTCCGTCAAGGCACCCGCGGGCCCACGTCGGCCGCCCAGATCCCGTCCGCCAGGTTCATTCTGGGTACTCCACAACGGCCCCGATCGCCAGCGCGATCTGCTCCAGGACACCCGCCGGGAGGCGCCCGAGCTTCCGGATGAACCGCGGGTGGTCCATGCCGCGGAGTTGCAGAACATCCACCGCTGACACCTTCGTCAGTCCGTTGGTGGGACTGGGGCGATTCTCACGTGCCAAGCGTTGCCGACGAAGTAGTGCTTCCAGTCGGTGAGCGGAGCGATCAGCTTCACGGGTAGGATGCCGACCGCCTCGGAACTGACCACCACCGCGGGTCGCGTCTTCTTGATCTCGGCGCCCACGGTGGGATCGAAGTTGACCGCCCACACTTCGCCGCGCCTCGGTACCGCCGCGCTAATACTCAACCACGTCCCCTCCCCGCAGTTCGCTCCGTTCCGAATCGTCCAGGTACGCTCGAAGAACCCCCCTGGCTTGCTCTGCCAGCGCGCGCCGGCGTTCGCGCAGGGTCAGACTCATGAAAGCCCGGCGGTCGGAGAGCGTGAGGGGAGCTGGGCTCTCGGCATGGCTCACAGCCGAGGGGGACCATTTGTCGGGCGCGGGGGCTGGCTTCCCGGACCGTTCAGCGACCATTCAGGCACCTCAGTACTCTCGGAGGATCTGCGCCCCGGACTCGCTCGCAGTGCGCATTGTATACCCGCGAAGGTTAAGAACACACCGAAGTGGAAGTTCGCGGAACTTCCCCGGCAGGCGGGCAGCAGACGTAGGACAGAGGGGATTCTCCCAGACGGAGCCGAAGTCGCACCGGGACTTCGGTGTGTTCTTAACCTTCGCGGGTATAGCACACCAGCGGCGCCCGTCGCGCCCGCGACAGACCCCGTCAGCCCTTGGCGAGGGCAAGCACCGGTCGCAGCGCTGCCCCCGTGTATGACCGCTCGTTATTGACGATGACCTCCGGCGGTCCCTCCGCGACGACTTCGCCGCCGCGATCGCCGCCTTCGGGGCCAAGGTCTATGACCCAGTCGGCGGTCTTGATTACCTCGAGGTTGTGCTCGATGACCAGTACCGTGTTGCCCTGATCGACTAACCGGTGCAGCACGCCCAGCAAGCGGCGCACGTCTTCCCAGTGCAGGCCGGTGGTGGGTTCGTCGAGGACGTAGAACGTGTGGCCCGTGCTGCGGCGAGCCAGCTCGGCGGCGAGCTTGACGCGTTGCGCTTCGCCGCCGGAGAGGGTGGTGGCGGACTGGCCGAGCTTGACATAGCCCAAGCCGACGTCCTGCAAGGGGGCCAGGTGCCGCTGGATCTGGGGGATGGCGTCGAAGAAGCCCAGGGCCGCGCTGACGGTCATGTCCAGCACTTCGGCAACGGTGGCGCCCTTGTAGCGAACCTGGAGCGTCTCGCGGTTGTAGCGGGTGCCTTTGCACGACTCGCAGGGCACGTACACGTCTGGCAGGAAGTGCATCTCGATGCGAATGATGCCCTCGCCGCGGCAAGCTTCGCAGCGGCCGCCCTTGACGTTGAAGGAGAACCGCCCGGGTTTGTAGCCGCGGGCCCGAGCTTCGCGCGTGGCGGCAAACAGCTCGCGAATGGGAGTGAACATGCCGGTGTAGGTGACGGGGTTGGAGCGCGGCGTCCGGCCGATAGGAGACTGGCTGACCTCGATCACCTTGTCGAGATTGTGCACGCCGCGCAAGTCGGCGTGCTGCCCCCAAGAGGCGCTGGCGCCCTGGAGTCGGTTGGCCAATCGCGGGTACAGCGTCTCGCTGATGAGCGAGCTCTTGCCGGAACCGGAGACACCGGTGACGCAGACGAACACACCCAGCGGGATCTTCACGTCGACGTTCTTCAGGTTGTGGTGTCGGGCGCCGAGGAGCCGCAGGTGACCCTTGTCCGGTTCCCGACGGGGCTCCGGCACCGGGATGAACTTGGCGCCGCTCAGGTACTGCCCGGTCAGCGATTCCTCGCACGCGAGCACGTCGTCAAGCGAGCCGGACACCACCACCCGCCCGCCGTTCTCGCCGGCGCCGGGGCCGATGTCCACCAGGTGATCCGCGGCACGCATGGTCGTTTCGTCGTGCTCGACCACCAGCACCGTGTTCCCCAGATCGCGCAGCCCGAGGATCGCTTCCAGCAACCGCTGGTTGTCTCGCGCGTGCAGGCCGACGCTGGGTTCGTCCAACACGTACAGCACCCCGGCAAGCCCTGAGCCGATCTGCGTCGCCAGCCGGATGCGCTGCGCCTCGCCACCGGCCAAGGTGGCGGCAGCGCGGTCCAGCGTCAGGTAGTCCAACCCGACGTTCAGCAGAAACCGCAGTCGGGCGCGAACCTCTTTGAGCACGCGGTCGGCAATGAGCGCCTCGCGGCCGGTCAGTTGGAGTTCCTGAAAGTAATCGAGGGCGTCGCGGACGGAGAGCGCTGAAGCCTCGGCGATGTTCCGCCCGTCGATCCGGATCGCCAGCGCGTGAGGCCGCAATCGCGCGCCGCCGCAATCGGGGCAGGGGCGCTGCGCCATGTAGCGGTGGAGGTCTTCGCGGGCAGCGTCGTCGTAGGAGTCGTACTCCGCCTGCAGTTGCGGGATCACCCCGTCGAACTTCACCTCGAACCAGCGCCGCTCGCCGGTGTAGTCGTCATACTCGACGCGGAGCGGGCCCTCGACGCCGTAGAGCAGCCTGTGCAGTTGCGTCTCGCTGAGCTCCTGCACGGGCGTGGTCAGGTCGAAGCCCAGCTCCCGGCAGGCGGCGTGGAGCACCCGATTCTTGTACTGACTGACAGACCGGCGCCACGGGACGACCGCCCCCTGCTCCACCGATTGGCTCCGGTCGGGGATCACCAGGTCCGGGTCGAATTCGTGCTGCCCCCCCAAGCCGCCGCACGTTTCGCAGGCGCCGTAGGGGCTGTTGAAGGAGAACAGCCGGGGCGACACTTCCTCGAATCCGATCCCGCAGTCGGCGCAAGCGAAGTGCTCGCTGTAGACCGTGTCGCCAGCGTCCAGTTGGTGAACGATCAGCGTGCCTTCCCCCAGCGCCAGCGTCGTCTCAACCGAGTCCGCCAGCCGGGCCTCGATCCCCGGTTGGATCACCAACCGGTCCACCAACACGTCGAGGTCGTGCCGCTTCCGGCCGTCCAGTGGCGGCAGGGCGTCCAACTCGAAGACCTCGCCATCGACCCGCACGCGGACAAACCCTTCTTTGCGGACCCGCTCCAGCACCTCCTGCGGGTCGCCCTGCTCCCCGCGGACCACCGGCGCCAGCAGGTAGATCCGCGTCTTCTCCGGCAGCGTCAGCGTCTCGTCGACAATCTGCTGCGGCGTCTGTTGGCGGATCTCCTTGCCGCAGTGCGGGCAGTGGGGGCGGCCAATGCGGGCGAACAGCAGGCGCAGGTAGTCGTAGACCTCAGTGACGGTGCCGACGGTGCTGCGCGGGTTGTGCGAGCCGGACTTCTGGTCGATGGCCACAGCCGGCGACAGCCCCTCGATCAGGTCCACGTCCGGCTTGTCTAGCTGGCCCAGGAACTGCCGCGCATATGCCGACAGCGACTCCACATAGCGCCGCTGCCCTTCGGCATAGATCGTGTCGAACGCCAACGACGACTTCCCCGACCCGCTGATGCCCGTCACCACGATCAGCTTGCCACGGGGCAGGTCGAGGTCGAGGTTCTTCAGGTTGTGCTGGCGCGCCCCTCTGATGGTGATCCAGTCGGCTGGCAAGAGTGGAAGGCTCCCTGAAGGTGTTCGGCCGCACAAAGACCACGGCCTTCGCGAAGTCCGTGCTCCCCATCACTGCAGATACCGCCGCACGCGACGCCAAAGCCGGTTGAGATTGAGGGCGTAAGCGGAGTCCCGGAAGCGTCCCGGCAGAGCCCGCGGTGCGGTCCGGCGGAGGGCAAGTATACCACGGTGCCCCGGGGGGAGCCGCCGGCGATCACGGTTCCGCACGCGTGGCGACGCCCAGTCGATCCAACCAGCGCAGCGCGGGGTGTGCGTCGGCGATGGCCGTGACCGAGTAGCGCTCCGTGAAGACGTGGAAGCCGAGGAGCAGCGCCAGGAGCGCGAGCTGCACTGGGAACATCGCGCCGAGGGCCCAGCAGGAGCCCAAGACGGCACCCAGTTGGTTGGAGCCTGCGTCGCCCATCATGGCGCAGCAGCGGAAGTCGAGCGGGGCGTAGACGACCGTGGCGACGACCAACGCCATCAGCCAGGGCCTGAGTTCGTGGTTGCCAGCGGCGAGCGTCAACGCTGCCAACAGCCAGAACCCCTTCAATGCCCGGCTGGGGCGGCAGTCCAGCAAGTTGACCAAGTTGGCGCTCAGGGCGATGACGGCACCCGCGACGACTCCGCGAAGGGGTTCCTGCCGGTACAGGAGAAGCCCCGCTGCAAGGGCGACGCCGGTCCCACAGAGCAGCTTGAGGGCGCCGGTGGTGAGCTTCCCGCGGAGGAGTGCTCGCACATGGCCCCGCAGACCGCTGAACTCCCGCGAACCAAGCCTGTCGTCCAGGAGCCCAAGTGCCGCGAAGCATGTCACCCCGGCCGGCAACAGCCAACGGGGTGCGGCCGCGTCTCGCGTCCCAAGGAGGACGCCCGCCCAAACAACGGACAGAAATCCCAGCCCCACACTTGACGGAATCGCCCGCCCCTGCCAGTTCGGCGTGCGCCAGTTCAGGCCAACGCAGAGTCCGTACGCGGCGGCCACTCCGGCGCCGGCAACCAAGAGCAGGAGTAGGACGGGCAGAGGTTGGGCGAGGGAGAGCATCGGAGTGGTCGCGGGCCCCACCTACTGGGGAGGAGCCACGCCGGCGGCCGACGCCGCATCCGGCGGCAACAGCGCATCGGCGGTGTCCTTCACGCCGAAGTTGCCGGTGGCGCCCGCCAGTGCGTAGACGACGCAGATTTGGCCCATGAGGGTGTCCACATTGTCCACCGTTGTCACCTTCTCGGTCTGGTAGGGGCCCATGAAGGACACGGCCACCTTCTCCGGCTCGGCGGCAACACACCGTTTGCCCAGCTCCCGGCAGACGGCGAGGATGGGCAGGTCGATGCTGGCGGTGTTGTCGGCGCCCCCTTTCTCGGAACCGCCGATGAGCACGAGGCTGTCGACGGGGCTGTCGCCGGCGCCCGTTACCTCGACACAGCCGGAGTCGACCAACACCCGCAGCCGGTTCGCCGGGTCCTTCTCCAGAACCGACTTGGTGAGTTGGCGGCAGAGCTTGGGCACCGCCTGCTCGGGGGCGATGGGCCCCACCTCCAGGGCGGTCAGCACTTTGTTCAGCGCGTCGTCCTTGAGCTGCATGATCTCGGGGCGAATCACGACGGTTACGGTGACGGTGCCGCCCGCCTGCTGGATCGCCCGAGTCAGCGGGTCTTTGAAGGAAAAGTCTTTCAGCCCGGAGGTCTGGAGGAGCGCCACTCGACGGTTGGCCAGCCGGCTGTCCACGATCACCGGTAGCAGCAGTTTGAGGAATCGGCGCTCGTTCTCCAGCACCGCTTCAGTCTTCTGCTGGTTGGCGTGCGCGTCGGCGATATCTTCCCGCGCCTTGCGGACATCCTGCTGGATCTTCTGCACGTCCTGCTGGAAGCGCGCGCTCAGCTTCTCCAACTGGGGCTGCTGGGTGATCCCGACGCCGACGAGCACCCCGACCATGAGCGCGAGAAAGATGCTGACAGAGGTGATAATGAGGTGGCGAGTGTCGAGCATGAGGATACTTCTGTAGTATACACCGGGAAGGCCGCTGTTCCTGCGATTGGGCGGCTACAGCCCCAAACCCAACAGCGACCGCAAGAAGACGATTAGCCGGAATCGCGCCACGTCCAGGAATTGCTGGAGGGAGGGAGAGACCAGGACGACGACCGAGGCCGCAAGCAGCCCGACCACCAGCAGCAGCGCAATCTGCGAGACGCTGACGCTCCGCCCGTACAGGTGCCGGACCCCTTTGGCGTCCACAAGCAGCTTGCCGACCTTAAGCCGGGCGAGGAAGGTGCTGGCCATGCCGGCACGCCCCTTGTCCAGGAAGTCCTCCATGGTCGAGTGCGTGCCGACGGCAACGATGAGCGAGGCGCCCTTCTC
>PEVN01000166.1 GCA_002779825.1 Armatimonadetes bacterium CG06_land_8_20_14_3_00_66_21
GCACGTGGTCGGTCCCCACCGCGAGATGGGCGAGTCACACGTGTTCGAGGACATCATGCAGCTTGTCGACTGGGCGCGCGAAGGGAAGCCCAGCCTCGCCACAGCCGAGCACGCCCGCCACGTCATTGAGATCTTCGAGGCCGGCTACCGCGCGGCGGAGACCGGCGAGACCCAAACGCTCACGACAACATTCGCGCCGCCCGAGGGCGCCTGAGGACCCGCGCCCTTACACGACCCGCTACCGGCAGACCAAGTGCGCGGGCGGCAGGAGAGCTGGGCCCGCTGCGGAGGGGCGGCCGGTCACCCCTTCATCCCCGTAACGGCAATCCCCTGGATGAACGTCCGTTGGGTGAAGAAGAACAGGATGATCACCGGGAGCACGATGATGGTGCAGGCGGCCATGAGCATGTTCCACTCGGTGCCGCCGTGCTGGCTCTGGTAGAACTGGAGACCGAGGGCGAGGGTGAAGTGCTTCTGGTCGGTCAGGTAGATGAGCGGCCCCAGGAAGTCGTTCCAGGCGTAGAGGAAGTGGAACAGGGCGACGACGGCCAGGGCGGGCTTGGCCAACGGCAGGATAATCCGCCAGAAGATACCGAACTCGGAGCAACCGTCGACTCGGGCGGCGTCGGATAGCTCTTCGGGAATGGTGCGGAAAAACTGCCGGAGCAGGAAGATGTTGAAGGCGCTGCCGAAGAACGCGGGCACCCACAGCGGCTTGAACGAGCCGATCCAGCCGAGGTGCTTGAACAGCGCGAATACGGCGACCATGGTCACTGGGAACGGCACCATCATCGTCGCCAGCGTGACTGCGAACAGCAGGTCGCGGCCCTTCCACTTCAAGCGGGCGAAGCCGTACGCGACGAGTGCGTTGGACAGCACCGTGCCCGCCACGCCGAGTACTGCCAGGTACAGCGTGTTCAGCGTGTACCGCAGGAAGGGAATGTAGCCGACCTGATCGCTCTGGTAGGTGATGGCCTTCCAGTAGTTGCTCAACTGAAAGGTGGACGGGATCCACTGCGGCGGGACCTTCATCGTCTCCTCGATGGGCTTCAGCGAAGTGGAGACCATCCAGAACAGCGGGAACAGGAACACGATCGACAAGCCGATCAGGATCGCGTGGATGAGGAACTTGGCCTGGGGGGATTTGGCTTCCATGGGGGCAGGGCAATAGGTCGTATGAGTCCTATGGGTCCTTATGAAGGGCGCGGTGCCCGCTCACCCTCCTTCGTAGTACACCAACCGCTCCGAAAACTTCAGCGCCAGCAGCGTCAGCACCAGGATGATCAGGAACATGATCCACGCCATGGCGCTGGCGTAGCCCATGCGCAGGTACGAGAACGCGTTGTCGTACAGGTACATGGCGAAGAAGTAGGTCGAGCGCGCCGGCTGGCCGCGCGGCGACATGACATAGGGCACGGCGAAGAACTGAAACACGCCGATCAACCCCATGATGGTGTTGAACAGAATCACCGGCGAGACCATGGGGAGGGTAACGTGACGAACCTTCTGCCCCCAGTTGGCACCATCCAACTCGGCGGCTTCGTAGAGCTGCTGCGGGGCGCTTTGCAGACCGGCAAGGTAGATGACCACGGCGTGACCGACGCCCCAGAGCGTGAGGAGAACCAGCGCCGGCTTCGCCCAGAACGGATCGCTCAGCCAGCCAGGTCCCTTGATCCCGATCAGGCCGAGAACGTGGTTGAGCACTCCGTGCTCGCCGTTGAAGATCCACAACCACAGGATCGCCAACGCCACCATCGGCACCAGCGAGGGGACGAAGAAGATGGTCCGGTAGACGGTCATCCCGCGCACGCCCGTATTGAGCAAGATCGCCAATCCGAGCGACACCACCACGCCCAACGGGAGAGCAAACGCGGCGTAGCCGAGCGTGTTCCCAAGCGCCTTCCAGAACACTTCATCAGTGAACAGGTCGGCGTAGTTGCCCAGCCCGATGAACTGCGGCTTCATCAGGACCGAATACTCGCACAGGCTGAAGTAGAACGAGGCGATGATGGGGTAGAGCAGGAACACGCTCAGCCCGACGAACCAGGGGGAGACGAAGCCGAGACCGTTGCGGAGGGTGCGTTTCTCTTGCCTAGTCATGGCTCAGTGCTCCAGCCGCGCTTCGCGGCGGAGACCGCGGTCGAGCTTCTTCTGCATCCGCTGTTGGACGATGTCCAGGGCTTCCTTGGGCGCCCTCTTCTGCAGCCAGAGGTGATCGAACGCGTTGTTCATCTCGTCGGCGTATTCGTTCCACATGCCGAGCTTGGGGGTGCTGAAGGCGTTCTTGCTCTTCGCCAGGTCGATGAAGACCTCGATGTATGGGTTTGGGTGCTTTCTCAGAAACTCCGCGCTTACCTTCCGGAGCGGCGTGAACTTGCGCTGCCCCATGTTGAGCAGCTCGCTCCCGCCCTGGGAGTTCACAAACCGAATGAACTCGAACGCTTCGTCGGGATGCTTGGCACCCGTCGGGATGACCAGCACATCGGCTTCGGCGTCGGTCACGTTGGCCAGGTCGGGCCGACCGGCTGGGTGCGGGAAGGGCGCGGCGCCCCACTCGAGCTTAGGCGCGTACTTGCTGATGAAGTTGTGCATCCAGACGCCCTGAATCTCCATCGCGACTGTTTCGGACAGGAACGCGTTCTGCGGCGAGGAGAAGTTGCCGAAGCCGCTCTGGAATGTCTGCAGCGCCGTGGCTCCGTACTTCTTGGAGTAGGACTGCACCCACTCGAATGCCCGGATATTCTCCGGGGAGTTGGCTGTGATCTTCGACTTGCCGTCCCACATACGGCCGCCAAAGAAGTACCCCCACGCCCAGTTCCACCAGCCAGGCTCGGAGGGCATGAAGCCCATCCGGACGATTTTGCCGTCCTTGTCCCGCGTGGTCAGCTTCTCGGCGAAGGCATCCAGTTCCTCGATGGTCCGGGGCGGGCGGTTTGGGTCCAGACCGGCTTCGCGGAACAGGCGCTTGTTCCAGTGCAGGGCGATGGTCGCCGGAGTCGTGAGCAGTGCCCACGTTTTCCCGCGGTGCCTGCACAGATCCCAGAACACCGGTAGGAAGTCCTGCTCACCGATTCCTTCTCGCTTCAGGTAGGGGTCGAGGCAGAGCACTGCGTTCTTGTCCGCGTAGACGTTGACGTTGGAGGACCACAGCCCTGCCACGTCGGGCGGGATCCCACCCGCGGTCGCCATCAGCATCTTCCGGTCGACCTGGCTAACAGTGAGCAGGTTTACGTGAATGCGGCTCTGCGACTCGTTGAAGGCATTCACAGTCGCCCGCATCGCGTCGCCCTCGAAGCCGGTCCACTTCTCCCAGTAGTCGATGGTAATCGGGCCGCCGGAGCGGCCGTCGTGGCGGCAGCCGGTAGTGGTGGCGACTACAAGGATTGCAGCGATCATCAACGACGGGAGTGCAGTTGCGCGAGAGGGCTTCAGCATGGTGGAGCAGCAATGGAGGAGTTGCCGGAGGAGTACGCGGTTCAGGGGCTGCCATCCTTCTGTGGGTCTGAATCAGCCGTGTTCGGCCCTCTACTCGCGTCGAGCGCTTCGACCAACCCACGCGCTTTGTCCAGCGTCTCCTGGTACTCCGCTTCAGGGACTGAGTCGGCCACGATGCCTCCCCCGGCGTGGAAGTAGGCAACGCCGTCCTTCACAACCATGGTCCGGATGACGATGTTCAGGTCCAGGCTGCCGTCGAAGCCCAGGTAGCCGAGGGCGCCGGTGTAGACACCGCGTTTCGTCGGCTCCAGTTCGTCGATGATCTCCATCGCGCGGATCTTGGGCGCGCCGGTGATGGAGCCACCGGGAAATGTAGCCCGGAGCAGATCGACCTGGTCGCAGTCTTCGCGAAGCGTTGCCTCGATGGTGGACGTTAGATGATGCACGGTGGGGAATGTCTCCAGGGCCGCGTGCTCCGTGACGGCTACAGAGCCGGTCTCGGCCACGCGCCCCAAGTCGTTGCGCTCCAAGTCCACGATCATGAGGTGCTCGGCATGGTCCTTCTCACTGGCGAGGAGTTCCTGAGCGTTCCGCCTGTCTGAGTCGGCGTCGGCGCCCCGCGGGCGAGTACCCTTGATGGGGCGCGTGTGCATTCGGCGGGAGTTCGGGTCGAGCCACAGGAAGCGTTCCGGCGAGGCGCTGAGGAGCTGGAACGGTCCGTAGTCGAGGTAGGCAGCGAACGGGGCCGGGTTGCCGGATCGCAGTCGTCGGTACAGGTCCCACGAAGGCACCGGCATCGCCGCGGCAAACCGCTGCGACAGGTTCACCTGGTAGATATCCCCGGCGAGGATGTAGTCCTGTGCGCGCCGGACGGCGTCGACATACGCCTGGTGGGTGAAGTTGCTGGTGAGGGGAGGAGCGTGGTGGGCGTCGCGCGAGGCGAGGGGCGGGACGGGGGGCAGCGGGCTGGGGGGGGGGTCGGTCAAGAGGCGCGTGGCGAGTTCCTCCGCGAGGCGGGCTTCGACTCCCTGGCCGGTGTCCGTCCAACCGACCCAACTCCGGCCCGACTCGTGGTCGAACGTCACGACCACCGGGCAGAAGTGGACGAACATGTCGGGTAGCCCCAGGTCGTCCACAACCGTCCGGGGCAGCTCCTCGACGAAGTGGCAGAGATCGTACCCGAGATAACCGACGGCGGCCCCGCACAGCGGCGCACCAGGGCCCGGCGCCGGCGTGCTGAACTCACCCAGCAAGTCTCGCAGAACCGAGAAGGGGTCACCGACGAACTGCTGCCGCAGGCCGCCGCGTGAGACGGTCACTTGCCGGCCGTGGCACCGGACCGAGGTGCCCGAAGAGAAGAGCAGGAGGGAGCGCTCTGCGTGCCGGCCCAACCGCATGCCGCTGTCGAGAAAGGCGTCTCCCGGTCCTCGCCTGAGAAGGTCAAAGGCCGCATGCGCAGCAATCGGGGTGGAAAGTTCGGTGAGCTGGGTGGACCAAGCTGCCAAGGTGTTCGCCGTTGACCAATCGCTGCCGGGCGACGACTGTCGTCCCCGCGCCCGTTGCGGGCTACTTGCAGATTCGCTCCATCTCTCGGTAGGCGCCTCGCTCTGCGCGGACGACCTCCTCCAGGGCGCTTGCGGAGGCGTCGCACTCCTGCTTGAATGCCTCGCCCGAGGAACTCTCCGCGCGGGCCGAGACCGACGTGGCTCGAGGCGCGCCGAGGGACACCAAGCGAAGCTTCTCGACGGCTTGGTCGAAGTTGGCGGCTGCCGCCAACGCTGGACCGCGCTCCTGATTGGGGAGTTCGCTGCCCGCGGTGCGCAGGAACGCGGCGGCCGCCTTTCGAGCCGCAATGAGGCGAGGCAGGGCGGAAACGGCCCAGCGGACCAATTGGTCGCGGTCGCCCTTGTCGACACCCGAGTAGTCCCGCGGTGTGCGGAGATCGTCCGTCAACTCTCCGTAGGCGCGGAACCCGGCCGCAAAGGAACCGGACCGCGTGTCTTGCATGATCCGCGTGCCGGCGAGGATCGCGCGTTCGGCCGTCTGCGCCGGACTCTGAGGGGTGCCGCTCTTTCGGAACGCGTACCAGGAGTAGCGAGCGCCACGACCGCTCATGGGGTCAAGGGAAGGGCAGGACGCGGTCGACCAGCTCTTCGCGAGTTGCTCCCAGGAGATGGAGCGGGTGACGCCTTGGGCGTCAACCAGAGCCACCGTCTTCGCCGCCTCGTCGTAGCCGGCAACTGTAACCCAACTGGGTGGCGGGAGCACCAGTGGCACAAAGGTGGGTTGCTTCTCCTCCAGGGCTTTGCGCAGAGACTCGAAACCCTCCTGGAAGTTCGTGGCTTGCTGCTGCGTAGCCTTGAGTCCAAGCGCGCGGCAGATGGCCTCGAGGGGGTTCTGCGGCAGATAGTCGGCGCCGCCCAGGCGGTCATTCCTGTCGTAGTAGAACTGAAAGGCCAGCCCGGAGATGCCCATCAGATGGCTGGCCGAAGCCTGCACACCAAGCGACCGGAGGCAGTCTTCGACGCTCCGAACGAACGGAGGAGGCGTGAAGTGCTCCCGGGCTCCTCCCGGCGCGCGCCGGATGTCGACGAGAACCTGGCGGGGTTCGGCCTTCTCCTCAGCCGCCTTCGTTCGGTCAGTGTAGTAGTAGATCCACCCGACGGCCTTCTTCGCTTCCTCAGCCCATTTGGTGTTGGGGTACTTGTCGATGACCTTCTGGTATTCCTCGATTGCCCGGGAGGCGTCGCGCCGAACATTCTCCTGAGCCCGAGCGAGGTAGAACTGAGCTTCGGCACAGTGCGGCAGGTCCGCAGCGTAGTCCCGAAGGACCGCGGTGAAATGCTCGGCACCCTCCCACTTGCCCTCCTCGTAGTCGATCTTCCCCAGTGCCAGCCGCACTTCGGCCGATAGTGCCGGATCTCCGCCGTAGTCCGCCAGGGCCCGGTTGTACGCGGCCACTGCTTCCTCGTAGCGGTGCAGTTTCCGGTAGGACAGCTCGCCGATGCGCAACTGCGCCGCCGGGGCGAGTTTGCTGTTGGGGAACTGGGAGACGAGGCGCTGGTAGGCGCGCACTCCCTCGGCGGGTTTGTCGAGGTGATTGGCGAGGACCTCCGCCTGTCGCTCGAGGGCGCGGTCTGCCCATTCACTGTCGGGATGGTCGTCACTCAGCAGCCGGTAATAGCGGAGCGCCTCCTGGTATTGCTTGCGGGCGTAGTGCTGTTCCGCCTTCTCAAAGATGTCCTTGTCCGACGCGCCGCAGCCGACCAGTGCCACCACTGCCAGGAGCGCAAGGGCAGTACGCGCGGCTCGAGGAAAGGGACGCCTCCAGCGGGATGCCGTCGATGAGTTGGGTGGGTGGCTTGACATCTGAAACACACCAGCTTGCCCGGCCAGTCGCGATAGCCGACGAACAGCTCTCGCCGGACCCTCGCACGCCGTAACCTCCGAGTATAGCGCTCCCCTTCACAGGCTGTCAACGAACGCACCGGCGCTTTGCCGCGAGCCGGGCAGGGGAAGGGCCTGGTTGCCGATTGACACCG
This sequence comes from Armatimonadetes bacterium CG06_land_8_20_14_3_00_66_21, assembly GCA_002779825.1. GTDB lineage: Bacteria > Armatimonadota > Abditibacteriia > CG2-30-66-41 > CG2-30-66-41 > CG2-30-66-41. The sequence goes on from PEVN01000166.1 coordinate 6,978, forward strand.
AAACCTCTCGGCGTTAGAATCGTTCCTCACGTAGCTCGACGGCAAGAGGCAGTGCGCTTCGCAAGCTCCATCGGTTGACTCCGCAGCCGCGAGACCTTCCGAAACTCACAGCAGCAGGGCGCGACGGCCTTCCCGGCCTCTTCGGTGCACAACAGGTGGTGTTCTCCGTGCAGGGACTCAAGACGCTGTTCGAGTGGTACAACCTGATCTACACGCTCCCGTTTGGGCTTTCGGTCCTCCTCATGATCGTCTCCGCCATGGGGCTGGGAGGGCACGACCACGACGTTTCCCCCGACGGCGGCCACGACCTCGACGCCGACCACGATGTGGACGTAGATCATGACGTCGACGTAGATCACGACGTGGCCCTCGACCATGACCTCGACGTCGACCACGACCTGGCCGTGGACCACGACGTAGACGTGAACCACGACGTGGACATGGACCACGAAGTGGATCTGGACCATGACGCCGATCTGGACCACGACCTGGATCATGAGGTCGACTACGACTTGGCCGCCGACCACGACGCTGACGCGGACGCGGACCACGGCGCAGACCACGAGGTCCATGCCTCCTCGAATGGAACGCACCACGGCGCGGATCATGGGGAAGGCATCTTCAAGGCACTCCTTTCACTGCTGGGTGTCGGCAAGGTACCGATCACCGTGCTTGTTCAGTCCTTCATGATCGCGTGGGCGATCATCGGGTGGAATGCGAACATCTGGCTCGCCAAGGCCATGCGCGTGCCGGAGGTGTACATCCTCCCCTCCATGGCGGTCTCGTTCTTCGGCGCGCTCGCGGTGACGCGGCTCATGGCGACGTGTCTGCACAAGCTCATGCCCAGTTCCGAGACCTACGCAAGGAGCCCGCTGGAGCTGCTCAGTGCTTCGGGCACCGCCCTCTTCAGGATTGACGGAAGCGGGGGGTACGCCGATGTCTACGATGAACAAGGAACGCTCCACCGGGTCCGCTGCCGTAGCCGTTACGGCGAGGTGCCGAAGGGCGCCAAGGTGACGCTGGTGGACTACCATGGCGACGGCCTCTACGAAGTAGCCGCCCCTACCCACAACGGTAGTAACGGCAACGGAGAAGCCAAAACGGGACCCGAGCCGCGGACGCGCTCCGTGGAAGTGCAAGCCGAGACGAGAAACTGACCGCAACGAGATCGGCGCGGCACACCCGCGCACAACAAAAGGAGGAGTCGCAGATGAGTTGGGGGATTCTGTTAGGCATGTTGGGCGTGGCGCTGATGATCACGCCATTCGTGAAGGGGAGCGTCGGCTCGCTGGGAGGCCTTATCCTCATGGGGTTCGGCGGGCTGCTCTTCGTGATCGACGTGCTGGTAATGGTCATCACGAAGCTGTATGTCAAGACCAGCGCCAATCAGGCATTCGTGCGCACGGGCAGCGGCGGGTCCAAGGTCGTGCTGGACGGCGGGTGCTTGGTCGTGCCCATCATCCACCGGGTGGTCCCGGTCTCGCTGGAAACCATGAAGCTCGATGTCGACCGGCGTGACCAGGAAGCGTTGATCACCAAGGACAACCTGCGCGTCGACGTGACCGGAGAGTTCTACATCAAGGTGGAGCCTGCCCGAGACGACATTCTCGCCGCCGCCCGCTCGTTGGGTGAGAAGTCGATCAACCCGGCGAATGTCTCGCAACTGGTCTTTGAGAAGCTGGTATCCGCGATTCGAAGCGTGGCTGCCACCATGGACTTGGTCGACCTGCACATGCGCCGAGACGACTTCGCGACCGCTGTCTTCGACAGCGTCCAGAACGAGCTGAAACCCAATGGTCTCACGCTGGAGACGGTCACCATCTCCCAGTTGGACCAGACCGACCCCAGCATGCTGAGCGATGAGAACATCTTCGATGCGCAAGGCAAGAAGAAGATCACCGAGATCACGGCTGCGGCCAAAGTCGAGCGGAACCGTTTGGAGCGCATGGCGGAGCAGGAGACAACGAAGCAGGACGTCGAGACGCGACAGCGCGTGCTGGACCTGGAGAAGGCCCAGAAGGAGGCCGAAGCGACCCAAGCCGCCGAGGTTGCCAACATCCAGGCTGGCAAGCAGCGCGAGAAGCAGGCGTACCAGATCGAGCAGGACCGGGCCGTGCTGGAAGCGGAGATCGCCAAGGACCAGCAAGTGAAGGAGCGGCAGATCGCCCAGGAGCAGTCGGTGGAGGTCGCTTCCATCCAGCGCGACAAGGCGTTGATCCTGCAACGCCAGGAAAAGGAACAGACCGACATTGCTCGCGAGCAGGCGGTCCAGTCGTCGGAGATCGCCAAGGCGCAGGCCGTCGAGGTCGCCGAGCGGCAGAAGCAGATCGCCGTTGCCGAGCGGGATGCAGAACGCGCTCGCGCCGAGGAAGAAGCCCTGAAAGCTCAGGCTGCTCGGGAGTCCGCCAACCAGCAGGTCATCACTGTTACCGCCGTCGCCGAAGCCGACCGCCATGCTCAGACCAAGCTGATCGAAGCCAAACAGGTGATCGAGCAGCAGAAGATCAAGGACCAGACGGAAGCCGACGTGCTGGCCTACACCGCCGTCAAAGAAGCTGAAGGCGACCAGGAAGCCGCCCAGCGAAAGGCAGACGCCCAACTCACCCTCGCCCAAGCCGCCGCCGAATCGAAGAAGCGCGAATCCGAAGGCGACAAGGCCATCAAGATGGTGGACGTCGAAGTCGAGCGCGAGCGGGTCAACGTCGAGCAGGCTCGGGTTGAGGTCGAGCGGCAGTCGCTGGAGAACACGCAGACCTTCGATAGGGCGGGCATTGAGCTGCAGAAGATCAAGCTCACCATCGAGGCCCAAAAGGAAGTGCAGATCGCGCTGGCCAACAACATTGGTCAGTTCATGAGCCGCGGGCAATACACCGTGTACGGCGACCCCGACACGATGGCCAGCATGATGGAGCGGTTCATGAAAGGGCTGTCAATCGGGACGTTCGCCGACGGTCTGATAGCGGGCGCCTCGGAGGACGCCAAAGACGCCGTCCGCGGCCTCGCGCAGACCCTTGGCGGCCCAGTGGGCGCAGCCGTGGAGAAGCTCGTTGGCTCGGACACACCCGACGAGCCGGCACCCTCCGCGCCGGCCGATGCCGAGCCCGCCACCGCGGAGGCATAGCGCAAGCCGCAACAGACTCGACCAGGGAGCCGGCAGAGGGCTGGCTGGCTGCGCGCTTCGCGACTCCGGCCAGTCCCGCACCCCAAGGAGGGACCCGTCGTGTCAACCGGACCACACGCCGTGCCAAGCCAGGAAGCCCTCACCGATCCGGTGGCCCAGTGGACGGGCCCGGCCGTGGACACCTTGGCCGTCTTCTGCAGCGATGGGCGCTTCAAGCAGATGGTCGACCAGTTCCTCCGCGACGGGCTGAAGATTCCCAACTGCGATGTCTTCGCCGTGCCGGGCGGAGCAGGCTGGCTTACCGTCGGGATGTTCAATCACAAGGAATGCGATGTCGCCAACCGCTGGCTCGACGCGCTGATCCAGAAACACAACCTGAAACGGGCCGTGCTGCTCGCCCACGAAGATTGCGCCTTCTACAAGGAGAAATGCAAGGGTTCCAGCCCCCTGGAGATCCAGAAGCAGCAACTCACCGAGCTGCACGAGGCGGGCGACCGTCTGCAACGCATGGCCGGCAGTGTTCAGGTGGAGCTGTACTATGCGGACATCGTTGACGATCACGTGACGTTCAAACGGGTGAAGTAGCACGGGACCGCCTCAACCGTCCTCAACTGCCGCGGCGCGACCTCGTGTGGTTTGGGCTGTTTGCATTTGTCTACGTCCCTTTGTGCGTGACCCTCGAGGCCTCGGTGCCCTGCCGAGGCGGCCCCGACGAAGGGGACCACTACCTCTACATCCGCGCCCTGGGCGACACCTGCCGCCTCCCTATCCGGGCTCCGGTGTATGCGGGCCGCCTGGGAGGCGGTGACCGCGTCAGTCGCCAGATTCAGCATCCGCCCCTCTACTACCTGGTCGGAGCGGTGGTCTATCGGCTGGCAAAGCCTTGGGGACCGGCCGCGACATGGAAGGCAGTGCGCGGCCTGAACATTGCTCTGGGTGTCGCAGCGCTGTACTTGTTGCTTCTCACCGCGCGCTTGGTCCTTTCCCGTCGTCGCGACCTCTCCTTCGCCCCGGTTGTGCTGTGTGCCTTGGTGCCCGCCTCCGCCTACTTGTCGTGTGTGGTCACCAATGAGACGGGGGCTGCGCCGTGCACCAGCGCAGTTCAGTATGCTTTGGCGCGCGTGATCTGGCTGGGACCGTCTCGACGCCGACTCGCGGCCTTGGCGCTGCTCCTCGGCTTGGGGGGGCTGACCAAGTACACGGTGCTGGTGTGGCTCCCTGCCTGCTTGTGCGTGGTGCCAGTGGTCGTGTGGCGTGCCCGGCGCAGTTGGCGCTTGGTGGCGGAGGGCGTAACGACCATCCTCACCGTCCCCTTGGCTGTGTGTGGGGGATGGTTCGTCCGGAACTACCTTCTCTACGGAGTCCCGGTGTTTCGCAACGTGATCAGCCCGCCCCTGTTCCCCGGCGGCTTGCCGCAGATCGCGGCTCTCCCTGACGAGCTGCTCCTGTCCTGCTGCCACTTGATCTACCGCTCGATCCCGATGGCGTGGACCCCCTATTGGCTGATCGCGCAAACCCCGGGCTGGACACGACTGCTCTGCAGAGGATCGTTCGTGATCACCGCGCCTATTGCGCTCGGCGCGGTTTTCAGGGCGGTTTAGGTTCGGCGGCGGTGGGCCGTGCGCCGGCTCCGCCGCCGTGAGCTGTTCTTCCTGACCTCCACGCTGGCACTCCTCCTGCTCATTCTGGGGGGCTTCCGAGAGGCGTGTCTCGTGGATATGGGGGTGATGGTCTTCGTGGGACGCTACTACGTCGCCCTCTTCCCTGCCACGGCCCTATTGGCGGTGTGGTGGCTTCTCTCGCTGGGTAGGGCTTGGCGTCGTGCACCGCGGGCCGCCGCGTGTCTCGGCGTCTGCCTCCTTCTGGCCGTCTGGGCGGCCGCTTACCTGGGGGTCTCTCGGTTCTACAACCTCTACGGAGTCGGGGCGCCGCCGGAGTTGTAGTCCGCCGCCGTCTGGCTCCCGCCCCGAAGGCCACAGGGCAAACGTCAGAACGAGAAGATCTCGTGCCCCCGCACACCGACTGCGAAGTCGATGAGCACCCACAGCCCAGCGCTGACGAACTCCCCGAGGATCAGTCCGAAGGCGCCGGGCAGCACTTGGCGGTAGACGGCGCTCCCGCCGTACTTCATTACAGCGCTCTTCGCAGTCCACCCCAGCAGGATGGCGAACCAGAAGTTGACCATCGGCCACGTGGCGCCCATGAGGTAGCCGATGGGATGGAACGGCCACCACAAGAACGTCCGGTGCAGGACCTGGATGAAGACCATGCTGCCCGCACCCGCCAGCATCGTCCAGACCGACGGGAGCGACCGCGGCTCGCCGTTGACCAGCAGGTTCGCCGTCCACGAGCAGTACAGGTTCTTCGTGTAGTAGGTGGTGAACCACGTGTTGAGAGTCAACCCGCCGTTGGCGTACACGAGGCGCATGTACGACCAGTACGACACCGCCGCCGCCACCACCACGCTCGCCGCCATCGCGCCGAGCAGCCTGCGTCGCTGGATGCCGGCCATGTCGCCGATCTTCAGCCCCTGCACCAGGCAGGGCATGAGCGGGCTGCGGTTGTCCAGCATGAGCAGGTGGTCGAAGAACACCAGCATGGTCACGCGGGCCGGCCCGAACGCTTTGCTGCCGACGGCCGCGAAGAGCATGTTGATCGGCCGGAACGGGTGCTGTACATACAGCATCCCGCCTTCGCACACCAGCCGAACCGCGACCGTATGCACCAGGAAGAACAGCACGAACAACACGGTCGTGCTCCCCGCGCCCGCGCCGGCTGCGCCACCCCAGGCGATGATCGTCGCCATTCCCGCAACCAGGCAGAGCAGCGTGCCGCGCGCTGAGAGCGCTTCCTTCGCGGTGTAGTCGCGCTGCCGCCCCAGCACGCACTCCCACCACTGGCGCAGGTGCGGCCGCATCCCCCAGAACCCATACAGCCCGGCGACGACGATGCCGCCGATCATCTGGTGGGCGACGAACGCCTTCACCGGAAAGGCCTGCACGTTGGGCATCGGGAACCCCGCCATTGCCCCGAGGAGCTGCTGCACCAGGAAGAAGAAGTAGAAGAACCACAAGCTGAACGACAGGTTCGTCGGCAGCAGGAACGTCAGCCCGATGATGCTGAACAGCACGCGGAGGCGCAGCAGTTGAAGGGTGTCCCACGGCTTCCCCGTGAAGTACTGGCCCAGCGGGATGAGGTGCACGTTGATCGCCGGCACAAAGGGGAAATGGAAGTGCAGCCCGTTGAGGGTGTGGAGGCAGAACGGCAACAGGAAGCACCACCACATGAGCTTGTTGCGCACCAGCGTTGGCAGCGCCCACCGGTGCCCCGCCTCGACCTCCGCAAACTGAACGGGCAACTGCACCAGCGGGAACACCAGCTTCTCGTTCTCCACCCACTGCCGCCGCAGCAACGCCGACAGCCCGAAGAGCACCAAGTACACACCCGCAATCAGGATGCCCCACCCCAACACCGGACTCCACCAGGCACTCCACGGAATCGGCGACGAGGGCGCCCCTTCGTACAGCCCGATCACCGCCTGTTCGGAGCCGGGATGTAGCCACTTCGGGAGGTTGGGGAGGATCAGCTCATCCCACCGGTTCTCCGGTCCGGCGAAGTAGAAGGGCCCGGCGATGTACGGGATCAGCAGCCCGACCAGCCCGAACGACGGGATCCCCGCCGCGACCAGCAGCATCACGAACACAGTCAGCAACTCAGCCCGCGTCAACTGCTTGCCGAGGCGCGCCAGCAGCGGGTTGACGCCGACGGACAGCACGAGAAACAGGAAGAAGCTGGCAACGGGGAACGCCGTCAGACCCACCCATGTGCCCTTCATCACCAGGTCGCTGTAGGGGATGGCGAGGGCGAGGGCGGCTGAGAGGAGGAGACCGAGGAGGAAGGAGCGGAGGGTCATGGAGT
>PEVN01000024.1 GCA_002779825.1 Armatimonadetes bacterium CG06_land_8_20_14_3_00_66_21
CACGGCAAAGTGCCGCTCCCGCACCCCACCAACTGGCCGTCGCTGCACCGGGACTATGCAAGGCGGGATCCCAAGGTGTGCCGACGCTGCCACCAGCCCAAGGAGTTCTGCGACTCCTGCCACGCCAAGTACTGAAACGTCTTGGGAGGCAATGCCGGGCCAGGGCACGAGCGGGTCTGAGGACCCCTCGGACAGCGCCACCCAGTCGTCCCCAAGAGCTGCAGAGAGGGCCCTGATATTGGACATGCCGCGATTCGCAGCCTACGCTCAGGCACTCCTGGTACTCGTCTCCGTCGGATACGGCTGTGCGAAGCCGCTGTCCGCTGAGACGAAGCGTTGTCTGCTTTGTCATGGCAAGCCGGACCTGACGTACAGGCTCGCCGATGGCGCGGAGTACTCACTCCACGTGGACGGCAGGCGCTTCGCGGAGTCCATCCACGCCGACCTCCCGTGTACGGAGTGCCACTCCAACTACCGGCAAGGCATGCACTCTGTGTCGGCCAAGGCGGAACCTGAGACGATCCCCGACAAAGAGGTCTCTGAGGAGCTAAAGACGTGGCTGGGCCATGTGCGCGGGCACAACCGGCCTGCGCTTGCCGCCTGCCTGAAGTGCCACAAGGACGAGTTCCGGGCGTACCGCAAGAGCATCCATGCCCAGGCGCTCCAGAAGGGCAGCCTGGACGCTCCCATGTGCACGGACTGCCACGGCAACCACTACGTGCGCAAGCACGACGACCTGGAGTCGTCAACCAGTCAAGCGAACGTGCCCGCCACGTGTGGGAACTGCCATAGCAATGCCACCGTGATGCGGAAGTACGGCGTGACCGAGTCGCCGGTGGCGACGTACAAGGAGAGCTTCCACGGCAAGAAGCAGCAACTGGGTAGCCAGCGTGCAGCGGCGTGCTCCAGTTGCCACGGGTTCCACGACATTCTGGCTCCCGGCAACCCGGCGTCCCCGCTGTATATCGCCAACCGGCCCAAGACCTGCGGCAAGTGCCACAAGGTGCTGGGCAGGCGCTTCGCCCTGACGTTCAGCCACCGCCCGCCCTCCCGGACGACTCGGCCCGTGATCTACTGGATCAACTTCGTGTTCGAGTGGTTCTCCTACGCGGTGATGATCGGCCTGCTGCTCTACACGCTGGCCGACATGCGCATCATGCTCCCCCTGGTCCGGGCGCAGGTCCGCCAGCGGTTCAGCGCGGAGGGAGACAGACCTCACCAGAAGCAGCACTTCCCGCGCTGGAACCTCCACCAGCGCTTGCAGCACGTGATCATGTTCTCCAGCGTGTTCCTGCTGATGCTCACCGGGCTGCCGCTGCACGGGTCAGACGCCGCGCTGGCCCGCGCCGCCATCCGGCTCGTGGGCGGGGCCGACATGGCCGCGCTCTTGCATCGGGTCGCCGGGGTGGGCATGACTATTTCCATTGCCTACCATGCGCTCTATCTGATAGTCTTGGTTCTCTGCGGTGTCCGACGCACAGACATGTTCCCCACGAAGAAGGACTTCGTGGACTTCTGGGAGGCGCTCCAGCAACTGGCCGGCCTCCGAAAGGAGCCGCCTCAGTACGGGCGGTACAACTTCGTCGAGAAGTTCCTGTACTGGGCAGCCGGCTGGGGCATCATCATGATGGGCTTCACCGGATTCATCATCTGGCAGTCGCCTTGGTTTGCTGAGCATCTGTCGCCTGCGGTGGTTGAGCTGAGCGCCGTCCTCCATAGCCACGAGGCGCTGATTGCCAGCTTCGCCCTGCTTGTCTTCCACCTGTACTTCGCTCACCTTCGTCCCGACGTCTTCCCGATGAGCAAGGTCTGGCTGACCGGCGAGATCGACGATCTCGAGATGAGAGAACGCCACAGTCTCGAGTACGGGCAATGGCTCGCCGAGCAAGCCAACGACCGCTCTCCGGAGGCGGAGGGGGAAGCCCCTCCTTTGCCCCCCGCCTAACCACCGTCTCCTGTCGGAAAGGAGTTCGCCTTTGCGTTCCGCACTCCGAAAAACGGCCTTCGGCTTCCGCGTGACCGTGATGAGCATCCCGTTGGTGCTGATCACGGGGATGGTGGTTGCCATCTTCGCCGGCAAGCACCGGAAGCACCTGCTCCCCGAGATCCCCGCCGCCTCCAGGATTGCGCTGGTGCGCAACAAGCGTGAGGTCGTCAGTCGGCTGTCTCACCAGAAGCAACTGGCCGCCATCCAAGGGCTCTACTGCTTCAACTGCCACAATCTACTGAGCATGGGGGAGTCGACCGACGGAACCATCTTCTCCCATCTAAAGCACCTCGACCGGGGCTTCCACTGCGAGGACTGTCACCGCGACCTCGGGAAGAAGAAGCATGGCCCCGTCCCGATGAAGACCTGTCTCGAGTGTCACGACGGCAAGCAGGCGCCCAACCGCTGCACGCTTTGCCACTCCGATCCGGCGTTGGTGCTGCCAGGCACCCACGGCGCGGGCTGGCTCGAGCACCACGAAAAGGCCGGCGCGGACGCGAGCAAGTGCACCGGCTGCCACAAGCAGGCGATGTGCATTGCCTGCCACCGGCCGAAGCGCCCGGAGAGCCACAGCGCGGGGTTCGTCGGCGGCCACGGTCACTTGGCGCCGTCGATCGTCAACCCGCTGAAGCCCGGCGTTGTGGCCAGCCCGATGCCCTCGCACGCAAGGCAGCGGGCCGGACGCTGCACCAGTTGCCACGTGCTGACGTTCTGTGAGAGCTGCCACAAGGGGGCGATCCCCTCTTCGCATCGCAGCCAGACGTTCATGAAGCAGCACGGCGGCCTGGCAGCGCAGCGGGAGCGGGCCTGCTTCACCTGTCACTCGACCCAGTTCTGTCGCAACTGTCACCGGGTCGCGATGCCGCACCCGAAGAACTACCTCCCGCGGATCCACAAGGAGGAAGCGCAGAAGGACACTCGGTCCTGCGGCACGTGCCACGAGAAGAGCTGGTGCACCGCGTGTCACAAGCTCGAAGTGCCGCACCCGCAGTCGTGGATGCGCGAACACGGCGCTGTGCTCAAGGTGCGCGGCGATGTCTGCTCGCACTGCCACAAGAAGGACTACTGCGAAGACTGCCACAAGCTCGAGATGCCCCACCCTGCCGGGTACCGCGAGGCCCACCTGGAGGCAGCCCGGCAGAACCCGCAGCTCTGCGCCAAGTGCCACCATGCGGACGCATGCACCCAATGCCACGGGCTGGAGCTGCCGCACCCCAAAGGCTTCAACCGCAAGCCCCACGGGCAACTCGCCACGAAGTCGCCCCAGCTCTGCGGCAAGTGTCACCCGGGGAGCGAGTGCACGAAGTGCCATGACGTCGACAACATGCCTGAGTCCCACGACGAGGACGACTTCGCCAACGGGCACGCCAAGCAGGCGGCCGGGCACGAAGCGCTCTGCGCGCTCTGTCACGGCAAGACGGGCTGCGCGGACTGCCACAAGAAGAAGGGCGTGAAGGTCGCGCTGGCGAACCGGCGCTGACAGCCGGCTGCCCACACCGGTTAGACCAGCGGAGCGAGGAGCATTCGACGGCCCGCGGGTGGCAACATACTGGCGGAGAACCGTAGAGCGGCGCAGCTTGCCCGCTCGTACTTCGCCGAGTTCCCCGAGCGGACCGGAAGCCCCGTCGTACGTTGTTTTCAAGGGAGTTGATTGATTTGGGAATGGGGCAAGTCGCCCTGTGGATCTCGACCATTCTCTGCGGTGGTGCGTTGGTCCTGTATATCGTGTCGCTTCGCTCCGGTTCGCTGACCCGGGGCGCAAGGGTCTGCTGGTACGTCCAGTGCGTGGTACTTGCTGTGGCGGCGGCCGTGCTGTGGCGGGCGATCCTCGGGCACGACTACGCCTACGAGTATGTTGTCGGGTACACGTCCAACGACCTCGGCTTCTGGTATCTGCTCTCGGCGTTCTGGGCCGGGCAGGAGGGGTCGTTCCTGCTCTGGGCGATTCTGACGGGCGCCATCGGCCTGTTCCTCATCTGGCGCGCGAGCGACTACGAACGCGAGACGATGGTGTGGGTTGCGCTGGTCCAGCTCTGCGTGTTCGTCCTGATGCTGCTGAAGAGCCCCTTCGCACCGGTGGCTGGGCAAGTCCCCAGCGATGGCAGCGGGCTGAACCCGCTGCTGCAGAATCCGTGGATGGTCATCCATCCTCCGCTGGTGTTCCTCGGCTACGCCGCCATGGTGCTGCCCTTCGCCTTTGCCATGGCCGCGCTGATGAAGCGCGAATACGAAGGCTGGGTAACGCGCTCCCTGCCGTGGTGCGGCTTCGCGTGGCTCACGCTGGGCGCAGGGATCATCGTCGGTGGATACTGGGCGTATGAGACCCTCGGCTGGGGCGGCTACTGGGGCTGGGACCCGGTGGAGAACGCCTCACTGGTTCCCTGGCTGATCGGCACCGCCCTGCTCCATGGGCTGATCGTCCAGAAGTCGACGGGCAGCCTGCGGCCGCTGAACTTCTTCCTG
>PEVN01000368.1 GCA_002779825.1 Armatimonadetes bacterium CG06_land_8_20_14_3_00_66_21
GCCGGACGCCTCCGGCTCTGGCAGAATATGCGGGCTGGTTTCCACCTGTGAAAGCTGACTCCACTTCACCCTTGCGGCTACCTCGGCCGGTGGGTACCTGACAGGTAAGCTGCTGCCCGGTGGTCCGAGCGAGCGAACCCGCGTCCAGCTCCGGGAGCCACAGGGGGGCGCGCACTGGGTACAATGGGGCCAACAACGCGTCTGCATGGAGCTGCCCCGATGTTTGACTGGGACGCCGGTAACGCGAACAAGAACCTGGTGCACGGCGTCCATGACTGGGAGATCGAGGAAGCCTGCCTCGACCTTGGCGCCCGAGTCGTTGATCACCAGTGAGTTCGCCGAGAGCTACGCTCCGTCCTGTTGGGCCGGTGCTCGACCACCGGCAAGTACCTGCGTGTAGTCTACACGTTGCGGCCGGATAGCTCGGGCAGCGAACGCGTTCGACCTATCAGCGCCGTCCAGATGACTGCTTCAGAACGACGCCGCTACCTTAGGAAGTGAGACCATGAGACACGAGGCTCAGGAGGAGCGAATCTTGGTGACTTCGCTCGACGATGTGCCCGAGTTCGCCTCCGAAGACGAGGAACGATACTGGTGGGCGACGCACGAGCTTGCGCTCGAGCTGGGAACGGACGGCACCCGCCGGCATCGCGCACTGGTCCAGCGCTGGACCGCCAAGCAGAGCGAAGCCGTGCCCCAGAGGACGGCAATCGCAGCGGGCGCCACGGTGACGCCGTGACAGGAGGGTGATCCCGATGCGTCGTTCGTACCGAGTCGAGCCTTGAGACCGACCCCCTCACCCGACAGGTGTCCGCCACGCTGCCGACGCTGAACCACACGTCGGATTTCGGGGACACAGCGGAGGAGGCGCTCAGCAACTTGCGTTTCCTGGCGGAAGGGTTCGACGAGCTGTTGCTCGAACGGGGCGAACCGATTCCCGCCAGTGAGTCGGCCGACGACGGCGGGCTTCTCATGGCACTGCACGTGGATGAGTTCAACGACCTGTGATGGAGATCCCCAAGCGCACCGGTCTGGCTCTCACCGCCATCCTGCTCTTCCTTCGTGTCCCCTTCGCGTCTCTCGCGGACGACCGCCCCGAGCTCACCGTCTGGGTCCTCGGTATGCGCCCCGGCTGGAAGGCGGCGATGAAGCGGTTTGAGGGTGAGTCGGGCCTCAAGGTCGTCGCTTCGGTCTATGGGACGAACATGGACCCGCAGAAGCTCATGTGCGGGATTGCCGGCGGGAGCCCGCCGGATGTCATCTACCAGGACCGGTTTGCGGTGGGCGGCTGGGCGGCCCGCGACGCGTTCCTGCCGTTGGACCCGTACCTGGCGAAGTCCAGCGTGATCCGGAAGGAAGACTTCTATCCGGCTGCCTGGGATGAGGCCTGCTACAAGGGGAAGGTCTACGCCATTCCCATCGGGACGGACGACCGGGCGCTGTACTACAACCGCGATCACCTCAAGGCCGCCGGGTTGGTCGACGAGCACGGCGAGGCAAAGCCGCCACAGACGTGGGACCAACTGAAAGCCGACGCTCTGAAGCTCAGCCAGCACGACCCCGACAAGTCGATCCGGCGACTCGGCTTCATCCCCAACTTCGGCAACTCCTGGCTGTACTTCTACGGCTGGCAGAACGGCGGGGCGTTCATGAGCGAGGACCGGACGAAGGTCACCCTCAACGAGCCGCGCATTGCCGAAGCGCTGCAGTTCATGGTCGACACCTACGACGCCCTGGGCGGCGTCGAGCAAGTGGACAAGTTCAGCTCCGGCTTTGAAGCGGGCGAGCACGACCCGTTTGGCATCGGCAAGATCTCGATGGTGATCACCGGGTCGTGGCACTTGGACAACCTGGCAACCTACTTCACCAACATGAACTTCGGGGTGGCGCCAGCGCCCGTCCCGAAGGGGAAGCCATTCATCACCTGGTGCGGCGGCTTTGCGTGGGCGATTCCCTCGGGTGCGAAGCATCCCGACGAAGCGTGGCGGTTCATCGAGTTTGTGTCGCGGCCCGACATCGGGATGATGATGTACGACGTCGAGCGGCGCTACTCAGAGAGCCGCGGCGCCCCGTACGTGCCGTTCCTCAACGCCAACCGGGTGTTGACCGAGCAAGCCTACCGGAAGCTGATTTTGGAGAACGAAGACCTGCCGCCGACGATCAAGTCCGGCTACAAGCAGTTCATGGAACTGCTGCCGGTGGCGAGGTTCCGGCCGGTGACGGCGGTCGGCCAGGAGCTCTGGGACCAACACGCGCGAGCCTTCGAGCTGGCGGTGCACCAGGTCTACCCGCCGCAGGAGGCACTGGATCGGTGCACGGCCGAGGTGCAGAAGGAGCTGGACCGCCTTCAGGACAAGCAGCCCGCGCCGCCCCTCCACTGGACGCTGCCAGCCGTGCTCTTCGCGCTGTTGCTTCTCGTGCCTGGGCTGGTGTTTGTCGTGCGCGCGCAACGGGTGGCGCGGCAGAGCCTCTTCAGGGGTGAAGGCCTGGCGGGACTGCTGTTCATCAGCCCATGGCTCTTCGGGTTCCTGCTGCTTACCGTGGGGCCAATCTTCGTGTCCATCGTCTTCAGCCTGTGCGACTACGACGTGCTGCATGCGCCGCGCTATGTCGGGCTCGCCAACTACATCGGCATGCTCAAAGTGCACGTTGCCCGCGACGGAAGCTGGCTGCCGTGGCAGTGGAGCCTCAAAGCAACGCAGCCGCTCTTCTGGCGGTCGCTCTGGAACACGCTGTACATGATGGTGGGCGTCCCATTGGGCATGGCCGTGGGCCTGGGCGTCGCCATGCTGCTGAACACAAAGGTCAAGGGCATGACCGTCTACCGGACGATCTACTACCTGCCGGCCATCGTCCCCGCTGTCGCCAGCAGCATCCTCTGGCTCTGGGTGCTGAACCCCACCAACGGACTGATCAACGTGATCCTGAAGCCGCTCGGGCTGGGGCAGCCGCCCTGGCTTACCGACCCAGCATGGGCGAAGCCGTCGATCATTCTGATGGGACTGTGGGGGGCCGGCTCCGGGATGATCATCTGGCTGGCCGGTTTGCAGGGGATTCCCCAGCACCTCTACGAAGCCGCCACCATTGACGGCGCCGGCTGGTGGTCGCGCTTCCTGCACGTGACGCTGCCGATGCTGTCGCCCTACATCTTCTTCAACCTGATCATGGGCATCATCGGGACGCTGCAGATCTTCACCCAGGCGTACATCATCACCCAGGGCGGCCCGGTGGACTCGACGCTGTTTTACGTTTACAACCTGTTCAACTACGCCTTCAAGTACTTCCGCATGGGCGAAGCCTCGGCGATGGCCTGGATCCTATTCCTGGTGATCCTGGCCCTGACCCTGTTCCAGCTCAAGCTGGCGCCGCGGTGGGTGCACTACGAGGCGGAGTAGGGGGCGGTTGGATGGGTCGGGTAAGCCCGATAGGTCCAATAGGTCCAAAGGGTCCTATCCATGGAACGCAACGCCCCCCGCGCCCTCGCGCACCGGGTGCGCGCCCTCGTGCAACACGCCGTGCGAGGCCGAACCTCAGGGACTTGCGAGGACGGGACGGTAGTAGGGACGGAGATCCTCCCCTACGCCCTCCCTCGCGCGCAGTTCGTGTCCCCGGCGCCAGTCCGCAAAACGACCCAGGAAGATCAAGGGCGAGTGGATGACCGTTCCCACCCGAGCACCATGGGGGCAGAGATCGCGGGTGTCGCGTTCGGAGTTCGCCCCGCCGAAGATGCGCAGCGTGTCGAGTCGGTTGCCCGATCCCTGCAAGCTGATCCCGGTCTTCCAGAACTCATGAGTCACCGAGCCGAAAACAAATCCACTCCTGCTCTGGTTGTCGTACATCGCCGTGACCTCGTAGCTGGTGCCCTCTCCGTTCACGCTGCCGTCGGTAAGCAAGTCGTCCCAGGAGTCATTGTCGTACGGCATGAGGATCATGCGGTTGCTGCCGCCGGTCCCGAGGTCCACGGCTCCCGTTCCGGTCACTACCACGGGTGCCATCAGGTTGGAGGTCACGCCGTGAAGGCTCTCAAGAACCGCCTCCGTGAGGAAGTAGCCACAGTGGTCGTACACGTAGAACATCTGCTTCATGGCCGGCAGACCTCTGCCGCGGTGGGTTACCGTGATCCTGCTTCCAGCCCCGAAGCGGTCGTGGATGCGGACCACTGAGCAGCTCCGCTCGGCATAGTCCCTGGTGGTGATCGTCCGGTCGGTCCTGACCTGGCTATACATGCCGCGGATTCTCGCCGAGCCGCCGAAGGCGACGTCCGCCGTGCCGGCGGCCAGATCGTAGTCGAGCCGGTATCCTGAACCGCTGAATGCCGCCACCCGTCTGTCCGCGGGAATCGCGTGACCATGGGTAGGTGCCGGGTGCGGATTGCCTCCAGGGTCCCCGTCCGCAGCGGCCGACGGAAGTGACCACACCATCCCGGTGAGGACCAGAGAGAGCATCGGAGAGAAGAGCAGGCGCCTTCTGCGGGCGAACGGACGCCTCATAGGTTCACCTTCTTGCGGTCTACGTAGGCGCAACTTGTAGCCGGATCTACGACCTGCCGTGGTCCGGGTGGGTGCTGTCACGACAGCAGCAGTTTAGCTCACCGGGGCGATTCCGAGCCTCACCGCTCGGCGGGCGATTCCAGGACCAACAGGGCGTCCTCCAGGGCGTAGTCGCGGAAGAGCTGCCACTGGGTCGTGCCGAGCCAGAAGACGGGCTGGCCGTTCTGGTCGATGAAGTACCTCCCGTTTTCGCTCACGCGGACCGGGTAGGCCGGTTCCGCAGCCGAGCCGCGTGCCCCCAGCAGCGTCGCCGAAAGGGCCAGTCCGAACGTTCGTCTGGTATTCATGAGGGTCCTCCTCAAGCGCGGCTCGCTCGCCGCTCCGTTTCCGTGCTCGGCGCGGGTCTGGGGTGCCCGCTGGGCCACCCCGCCGGGCCCAGAGGGCGCCCCCGCCATCCGCCATCCGCCATCTGCCATCCGCTTGACCGCCCCTCATTGGGGCAGCAGCGCCACGGCGTCCAGCCGGTAGTCATGGTTCGGTGCGCGGTGGCCGGGTTCGAAGCGCACGCCGAGCCAGGAGTCCCCAGCAAGAACTTCCAGCGGCGCGGCGCTCCTTTGCCACGTAAGTTGGTAGCTCCGGTTGCGGCCCGCGGCGCGACCGGCCGCACGGAAGTGGTCGCGATCCGGACCGAGGAGCAGAGCGTGCGCCCCCGAGCTATGTCCGCCCTGCGACCACGAAACGTAGCATCGGTAGCTGCCGGCCCGCACCGGAGGTGGCAGCTTCCAGGCCGCTTCCACGGGTTCGTCGAGCCCCGCGTTGTCAATAAGAATCGCGGGTTGTCCCGCCCAGCGATGCACCCAGAGTCCGCGCGAGCGATACTCCGCTGCCTCCGCTTCGAGAAAGATCGCCGCCGCGTTGTCGAAATGCTCCTCCACGGACGCATGGGTGAACGGATGATAGTCCGTCAGCGCAGCCGACTTCGCGGGGTTCTGTCGCAACTCGACTTCCTGCCACAGCTCGGGATAGAGCTGCGCTTGAGTGGGCACATCGTTGACCATGGAGACGCGCGAACCCCGGCCGAAGAGGAAGTAGCGGCTCGAGGTCTTCGTGCCTGCCGCATCGGAGAACATCACCTCCGCCTCGAAACGCACCTTTTCGCCAGGGGCAAGCTTCAGCCCCTCCAGGAAACGACGGGGAATCGAGAACACAATCCGGTAGCCACCCGCGAACGACTCCGCGCGCGCCGTCGCACCGGGGACGGCGCCCACCCACTCGAACGCCGCGCTCTGACCCGGAGAGCGATAGGTGCGGGGTCGTTTGTCACCGCCGGTCTTCGGCTTCATACCGATGAGCGTCACAGCGCCTTTGGTTCGGCCGGGAACCACCAAAATCCGGAGATCTCCCGTCGTCGGTAGAGTACGCGCCCCGGGCGGGCCAAGGTACAGACTCACCGCGTCTCCACCGATGAAACCGGTTTCCGGATCGTCGGCGGAGTTGAGAAGCGGCGTCTCGTCGGTGACATCGAATCGCGCAAAGAGGGCTTCGTCGTTGTAGGCGGTCCACACGGTCGCAAGGGCCCGTCCTCCCTGAAGAAGAGTGAATGGGTGCAACGCGCCCCACTGCTCCGCCGGGGCGTCAATCCAAAAGCCGGACGCCACTTCGCTGATCGCGCCCGCCGTGGCTGCGGCTGCGTCCGGGATCTGCTGCGCGACGTTCTCTGGAGAGACCCGGACGGTTCCCTCGCCAAGCGACTCCTCCTTGCCCAGTCCCTCCACCTCGAACATCAACCCCGCTGTCGCGCCCTGGTAGGCATAGTATTTCCGCGTGCGAGCCTCGTAGAGCACTCGCCCGGAAAACGTCTCCCCGCTGAAAGTCTCCGGCCCCGGCGGCGGGTTCTGCGCCAGGTCG
Source organism: Armatimonadetes bacterium CG06_land_8_20_14_3_00_66_21 (assembly GCA_002779825.1). Lineage (GTDB taxonomy): Bacteria > Armatimonadota > Abditibacteriia > CG2-30-66-41 > CG2-30-66-41 > CG2-30-66-41. The sequence goes on from PEVN01000368.1 coordinate 6,399, forward strand.
TTGAAGAGGCGCCCGCAATAGAAGCCGTCGCTGGTGTAGAAATGGATGAGACCCGTCTCGTCCCCGAGGGCGACATAGCGGTCGTGCAGCACGCCGGCCAGCACCCAGATGTTGTAGATCTCACCTTCCCGTCGGGGCGCCATGGCCTTGTTGCCCGCGACCCAGATTAGCTTCCCCTCCGGCGTATACTTCGCCACGCGTGCCCAGGTGATGTGAGCTGACCAGTGGGGCCCGCTCGACTCCGGGCCGGCGCACCAGGCGACATAGAGGTTGCCCTTGCTGTCCGTTCTGATTCCCCGAAGGCAGCGCCGCCACTCGTTCGCCAGATCGCGGTCGGCGATGCCGGGACAGTAGTTGTCCACCACGACACGGAAGTTGCGCTCGTCCCATTGCGGAATCCCAGCCGGGTCCACGCCCAGGCACGGAACCTTCACAATGCGGCGTGCGGACTCGTAGTAGAGATTCAGGTGGTCGTCAACACCAAAACCGAAGAGCGTGGTGGGCGCTGGCAGTAACGGATAGTCGCGCGGCGCCGCTTCCATGCCTGCGTAACGCACCAGCCGGGCCTGCCGAGGTTGCTGCTTTGCCTCCACAACTTCCAGAGCGGCAACCGGTATCATTCGGTCGCCCTCAATGCGCAGGATCGAGAACGTCGGAAACGGCGAATACAGGAACCGGCGCCCGCCGACCGACACGATGTCCGGCACGCTCGCACTGGTGTTGCCGAACGTTCCGAAGGGAGCGGGATAATCCGACTTCCTGAAACACCAATAGGCCAGCGGCCCACTCCAGTCTTCGGTCTTCGGGTCAATGGTGGCGCGCGCAATGGCGCTGCCGTCATTCTGCGGACGTGCCGCGTCGCGGACAGTCCAGTAGAGCGTGAAGGGATCGGCAGGATCGGGCCAGACGGTCGTCCCGTATGTTCCCGGACCGAACCAGCGTTTCACCACCTTGCCATCGGGGGCGAACCACGTGATGACTCGCGGCGGCGAGTTCTCCGCAACCACGAAGCCACCGTCAGGGCGCGCGCCGACTCCCCAGGGTCGGAGGAAGTTCTCAGCCTCGTAAGCGCCAGACCACGGCCTTCCGCCAGCCTTACCCCTCGCCGCCAGCAAGCGGCCTTCCGGGCTGAAGCGCTTCACCTGGTTGCTCTCCGGGCCGGCGTCGGTCACCACGAGGTCACCGTTATTGAGAACGGCCACGTCAACCGGATCGCGTAGGTCGGATCGCACCACCTCAACAGGCTCCCCTTGGGCTTGCGTGAATTGGAGGACCTTTGCCGTCGGCTGTCCCTCCGCGCACGAGAGGACGAAGAGGTTTCCCTGATTGTCGAAGCAGAGGCCTCGCGGTCGAGGCACTTCCAGTCTGCCCACCTCCGCACCGTCGTCCAGGTTCACAATGGCGAGGCGGTTCTCGTAGTAGAGACTCACATAGCCTTTGCCGCTGCGCACGGCCAGACCCGAGGCGGCTGGAACCGTTGATCCCTCAGAGGCTTTCGCAGCAGCGATGCTGGCGCCCAAGCGTGAGGCGGAGTAGGGCAGGTAGCCGCCGTCCGAGGCTTTCAGCCGGAGAAGCTCGGGCTCCAACCGATCACCGGCCAGCACGTAGACGCGCCCATCCTCGGCAGCGACGCTGGTGAAGTCTCCCCAGTGGTTGCGCGCTGCCGGGCTCTTGCGCCACAACGTGTGACCCTCCAGGTCGGTCTTCACCAGTGAGCGACCCCATTCCGCCAGATACCAGAGGAAATACATTCCCGTCTCGTCCGCGACCACGTCGAGAGGATCGCAGTGATCGGATCCCCAGGCGCCGCGGCCGTCCGGCGTGTCGTAGGGCGGATCTCCGGAGCTGCCCACACCTCCAATGTAGCGAGCGCGCGGCGGCGAGAAAGCGATCGCCTTCCAGCGGTAGGTTCCCGGCGTCACGAGGTGTCCCGCGAAGTCGCGTCCCTCCCACGACAGCGTGAGCTGTCCTGCGGGCTGCGGCGTTTCGCGAAGGATCTCACGGATGATCTGACCGGCCGCGTTGTAGAGGTTCACACTCACTGCCGCCGGTCGCTTCAGTTTCAGGCGGATAGGGATGACCGTCGCCTCCTGCGCGGCACGAAGCTGTGCCAACGACCGGTGCTCCGGCCGCGTGATTCGGCCCGACGGGCGAAGAGCCACGTCTCCCCACTGGTGCCAGTTCGAGAAGCCGAACATCCCCGGGTGCGCCTGGTAGACCGCCACCGCGCGCAACGACGGCTCGCCTCCCTCGCTATCCGCCCACAGCACCTCCAACAAGCCCGGCAGCACACTCCCCGTCGCAGGCGCGGTCTCGACGCCCATGGCCGTCCACGGCAGCGCCCACTCCAGCGTATATCCCTTTCCGTCCGCCCACGTCTGGAATGCCACCGCCGATCCCGGCGGATTCACCGCGGTCGGAGTCGCATCGCCGCGGTAGACGTGTAGGTAGTCTTTGCCCTCGACGTGGTTGCGCCAGGCGGAAATCCAGGCTACCCGTGGTCGGAACTCCGGCGAAAGCCCTTCCCCTCTCGGTGGCAGCGGACGTGGCAGTGAGGGGTCGACGCCGATGCGGAACTGCACCGCGTCGCCGCGCCAGAAGGGCTCCAGCGGTGTGTAGAGATTCCGAAGCGGAGTTGGGTCGGTCACCTTCACGGCCAGGTAGAGCCGCTCCTGATCGTGCATCACAGCGTAGGCAGCCTGAAGCGCGTTGGCGTCTTTGACGTCCAGCGTCACCTCTTCCAATCCGGAAAGGTCCCACTCCCTCAGGTCGCCATCCACCTTGACAGCCCCCGGCGTCGGCACCGCCGCCACCCTCCCTCCGCTCGTGTCCACCCCGCCTGCTCGCACCGGAGCTGCGAAACAGCTCAGGAAGAGCGCTGCATAGACGCAGGGGATTGCGGAAGCCATCGTCCCGACGGATCCTCTCAGAAACCAACGGTTGCACAGCACGAATTGCATGGTTGTCCGTCCTCACCGCGTACCCCAGCGGTTGTCCCACAAGCTGAACAGGGCCAGAACCCGAACCGGCAGCACGACGAACAGGTGCAGGAATCCGTAGAACGGCATCAGCAGGAACTCGGGGTCTCGCGTGCGGTACATGGCGAACGGCGACGCCTGGCCCCGTACTGCTGACCGGCGGCGTCTTCGTCTCCCGCGATCAGTTCGTGACGAGCGTGGTTACGCCGCTCCCGGCGAGGCTTGGCCGGTGCCGGCGGCTGCCGACCCGCGGCGTCGGTAGAGCTTGGGCACGTCGGCGTACTCCGGCGAGGACTTCCCTTCCAGCACCGCGCGGGCGGCCTCCACTGCGGCGTCCGCCGCTACCACCGCCGCGCGCCTGGCCTGGAGCTCCGCCAGGTTGGTCGTCCCAACCTTGAAGTCGGCAGGGATTCGGTTCTGCCAGTGGGCCTCAATCTGGCCCGCCACGTTCACGAGATCATCGACTGTGTAAGCCACTGCTATCATCCTTTCCGATATTGCCTGACTGGGTCCGCGCGCCGAACACACTCGGTGCGTACGCACGTCGCCGTTCTGCTTCGCCAAGGGTCTGGACGTTCCTGCTTCGCGGTTCAGCTTCCCGCCTGGTCCGCCGCACGGCCGAGCCGCCTCGCGGCCGAAGCGAACCGCCTCGCCGCTCGGCCGAAGGTCGCTTCGGCGCTGGGAAACCGGCGTTCAGCCACGCAGAACCGCGCTTCGGCTTGGCCGAGCCCTGCCTCCGCGAACGGACGCCGTTCGTCCGCGCGCAGAACGGTCCTTCGGCCGGGGCGAGGCACAGTTCGGCCGGTCGGACACGAGCCTCGTGCTGGCGAAGCCGCTCTTCGCCCTGGCGAAGCCGCTCTTCGCCCTGGCGAAGCCGCTCTTCGGTCAGGCCAAGAGAACCCGGCGGCGACCGTCGGTCCAAGCAACGCGAAGCGTTGCCGCCTACCAGCCGCCGCCGGGCAGTTGTGTATTCGGCTGCGTGGGAACGCGCGGCGTTCCACGCCCGCAGCCCGGACTCAGGCTCGAAGGGACTCCTCGCGCACGCTCCCGCTCACCGTGGTGGACGGGACTCCGGCAGGGGAGGGCGAGGCTCCTGCCGAGCCGGTTCGGGAGGACCCTCACCCTCCCGCGAACTCAATAGGAACCTCGCCCACCCGGTGAGGGGTCCGGGCGAGACAACGCACACCGGAACCCGTTGTTGTCGTTCCTGTTGTCAGCGCGAACTCACAGAGTTCGACGTTGTTGTTCCGGTTGGCGCAGCGGAAGCTCGTGGGATTGTTGTTGTTCCACGAACCGCCCCGCAACACGCGGTCTCGCGGACCTGCACCCGACTGAACGCGGCCTTGCTGAGCAAGGCGCGTCGCAGCTCCCAGCGCATCGGCATGGCGCGCAGATCCGCCGGCTGTGCGCGGGCAGCTACGCTACCGAACCACGGATAGGCTGGGCAGCGCCTGCTCGAACTCCTCCAGCGACGTTGCCGTGATTGCCTTGCGAAGCAGTTCTCTGAGCAGCGCGGCATCATCCAGTTCCATCACCGCCTCGTCTAAGGTCGCGGCAGCGTTTGGGAACCGCAGGTGCACTGCTTCGATCACGGCTTCGCGAGCCGCTTGTAGCGACCCGTGCGCAATCCCTCTGTCGAACGTCCTCTGCTCGAACGGAGACATCCAGGGCATGTTGGTCTCCTCCTCGTATCGGCGGATGTCGGCGATGCATCGCTCGTCCAGCTCAACGGGCAGTCGCATGAGCCAGTCGATGAAGCGGAACAGATTCCGGAAGTCCTGGAGATCCAGTCCCTCGCGGTGGAGCCAGCGCAGAATGCGGATCTTCCATTCATAGCGCGACTGCGGGTCGCCTTGCGTGGCGATCGTCTTGAGGTGCGCCATCACCACCGGGGCGAAGGGGTTCCCGCTCGCCTCCAGCTCTTCCCACCGGTCCTCGTAGTCCAGCAGTTTCGCGATGGGGAACTCAAGCAGGCTGCGGCCTCCCCAGGCGCCGTACTCCGAAGAGTGCGGTCGCCAGCCTCGTCGCGCATCTCCCAGGATCACCAGGGTGACCACACAGCAGCGGAAGTGCGCGAAGATCGCCGAGTGGTAGACGTGCACGCGCCACGGGAAGTCGGCAAGCGCTTGGTTCTGCACCTCCACGTGGGCAAGCAACCACGTCTCGGCGCCGTTCCTCCGCCACACCTTCACCAGCTTGTCGACGGAGGGACTGCCACCGCCGGCGACGCCGATGGCGTACTGAAGCTCCTTGTCCAGGAACTCGGCGCCACGCTCCCAGTCGATGTCTGCGTGGGCCTCCGGGAAGAAAAACGCCATGAAACCACTGAAGAACAGCTCGATGATCTCCTTCCACGGGTGGTCGAAGTCATCTCGCGCAGTTTCCAGAGCTGGGTGTTCCTCAGCGCACCGCATGGCATTGAGTATATGCGCTTGGCGGAGGTCTGGCAAGCCCTCTGTTCCGCGACCAGACCCCGCCTGATGAGGCCTGTCCCGAGCCCGTCGACGGGTCTCAGCTCTGGCCGTCGCTCACCTCTCGCCGCCCCGTCACCCCGTAGGGCAGCAACCACAACACCAAGTCGTAGGTTTTGGCGATGGCAGGCAGCTCTTCCCGCGCTCTCATGTCGAGATCCCTCCACACCGGCGCCCCACGGGAGGGTGAGGCTCCCGCCGAACCGACGCTGCGGCGTTGACATTGGCTCAGCCCGAACCCCGGGGGTTCGAGGAGCTTCGCCCTCCCACCTCCGGCATTTGCAGCAGGGCAAAGGGTAAAAGGGCCAAAGGGCAAAGCCTAACCGGAGTCCGAGCGAGACAACGCACACCGGAACCCGAGGTTCACGAGGCTGCTGACAGGATCGAAGCTGCTCCGGACGGCGCAGCGGAAGTACGTGGGAACGAAGACGAAGTTCCACGTACCGCCCCGCAACACGCGGTCACTGCCATTCGCGGGCCCGGTTGGATTGTCCTTGGGCGCATTGGCGTAGTAGTTGTCGCCATACCAGTCAGCGCGCCACTCCCAGACGTTGCCAGCCAGTCCACCGCGCCGTATGGCGAGTCGTCCACTGTGTAGCTACCTACGGGCTTGGTGCTCGACACCCTGGTTCCATCTGAGTTGGCGTACTTGCTGCTATCCCATTCGTTTCCCCACGGGTATTCCCTTCCGTCGGTGCCACGGGCCGCCTTTTCCCACTGGGCCTCGGTGGGCAGGGCGACGCCGGCCCAGTCAGCGTACGCCTTGGCGTCGTCCCAGGAGACGTTGACGATGGGATGGTCGTCCTTCCAGCCCCAGGAGGGCGCTTCCGGCATCTGCCGGTTGGTCGCCCGGCAGAACTTGCGGTACTGGGCGACGGTGACTTCGCGCTTGTAGATCCAGTAGCCATCAAGATTGACCTTGCGCTGGGGCTTCTCGTCGTCGTTCTCGTTGCTGCCCATGGTGAACTCGCCGGCGGGGATGTAGAGCATCGCGGCTCCGTCCTTGGGGTTGGTGCGGCGCCGGGCCTTGCGCCGGTCGAGCATGTCGGAGGCGAGCCCCGCAACTCCTGCGGACACGCCCGCCGATAGGCGTTCCTTGCCCTCCCTGATCGGCGCGCCCTGCATCGACCCGGAGGTATCCAGCAACAGCACGCACGGACACCTCGGTTCCGGGTTGTCGGCGAACTCGACGGCTTCTTCCAGTCTGGGTGTGTCTGCCATAGTCCAGCTCCCTTCGTCGGTCGGTCAGGCGATGCTTGTCCCCCCAATTCGCCGGGCTGGCTCAGACACCTTCCCGCTCGGCTTTCGGTTGTCGCCGGAGCGGCGGGTTACTTCGTACAGCTTGCCGGCCAGCTTGAGACGGTCGAGCATGGGCGCGGCCGCCGCTCGTATCTCGGGCCGTGGATCCGAGAGCCGGAGCATGACGGCTTCGGGAGCAGCTTGCCGCCGCTCTACCGCGCTCGCAGTTCGAGATCCTTGAACCTGACTTCCATGTCCTGCCCCCCGTGCAACTGCAGGGCGAAGTAGCCTTCGAGCCGACCCGGGTCGTCCTTCAGCTCGGCCGTCTTCTCGCCGTTCAGGTGCACGATAACGTTGCGGCCCTTGGCCTCAACGATCAACTCGTTCCACTCGCCGGGCTTGTAGCACTTCTTGGTCAGCTCCGGGTTCGGCTGGACCACCCAGGCGCGCCCGCCGGTCTCGTACAAGCCGCCGACGGTCGGGTCGTTGGCCACCTCAGCCTGGAAGCCGTTGACGCCCACCGCGTTGTCCACCTTCTCGCTGCGGAAGTAGAAGCCGCTGTTGCCCTTGGTAACGCGGAACTTGAGGCGGACGGTGAAGTCGCGGTAGGTTTTGTCGCTGAGCAGGAGGCCGTGCCTCGG
>PEVN01000425.1 GCA_002779825.1 Armatimonadetes bacterium CG06_land_8_20_14_3_00_66_21
TGTACGACCTGGTTGCCCCGTCCAAGGAGGTGAAGGAATGCGTCATCCGCGCGGCGCGCTGGCTGGAGCGCGACTCGTGGAACCACGAGACGCACGCCTTTCGCTACATCAGCACCTGCCCCACCTTCGACCGACCGCACGGCACCGGTGCTACCGACCTCACGGTCAGCAGCGGTCTCGCCTATGCCGTCACGCTCAGCCATGATCCGACGCTGAAGGCGCTGTTGCTCGACTCCCTGTCGCGCGCGCTGAAGGCCGGCGTGGGCGTCGCCAAAGACTTCGCAATGGACATCCGCCACGTTCCCTACGCCCTCTACCTGCTGAAGCACGACCTGGGTATTGCCGAGCTTCCGGCGGTCTACGAGGAACCGACCCTGGCGTACCGCGACACGATTCGTGCGCCGGGCGGCGCTCTCGTTCTGTACCTCACACACGCGATGAAGCAGCCGCTGCCCGCCAAGGCGACCGTGGCCGAGGTGCACGGCGCCTGGAAGGTAGAGCCGAGGGAAGTCAGCGGCCAGGCAAAGCCTGGGACCTCCTCCCTGCCTCCGCTGGTCTTCAGCGGCGAAGGGGAAGGACGCGCTCGCGTCGTTGTTGACCCCGGCAAGAAAGCAATCCGAACGCTGGAGGTGGCGCTGACCGACGCGCTGCCGCCGCCCGCCTTGACACCGGCTCAACAGTCGGGGATCGCGGTGCTGGGTGCGGACGACAACCCGACGTGCAAAGCCTACGCCGGCGCGGAAGGCGTCTCAGTCAACGCTGACTTGTCCGCGCTCCCCAGGTGCCGCGCCGTCATGTTGGGCGCAGACTACTTCGCCAAAGCTGACAGCAAACCGGGGGAGGTGTGGCCCAAGCTGTGCGACTTCGTGCGCGCCGGTGGGAAGCTGGTTGTCTGGCAGTTTAACGACGACGCGTGGCAACTCAGCTACCTGCCCCTCGACCTAGTCGCTTCCGACCAGAACGGCGAGGCACGGAAGATCCTGACCCCAGACCACGTGCTTTTCAGCAACGTGCCAAGCCTCGGCCGGGCGGTCTGCTACGACACCTTCACCGCACGGGAGTGGGCAGCCGGTTCCGGCTGACCGCCGTAACTCGCCAAGCAAGTCCTACGGTCTCGGGGTCGGCTTTCGCCTGGACCTCCAAGCTGCCAGAGCGAGCCCCGCCACGAGGAGGTAGCACGCGACTGCCCCAACGGCCATCTGGAAGTTCCCCGTCGCGTCCTCGCGAGGCGGCGTTCCAGTTGGCTTCACAGGAGCTGGACCGGCAGGGGAGGACCGCGCGCCCGGCAGCTGTGGCCACCCCGGCGCCGGCTGCACTCCGGGAGGGTTCGGGCTGAGCGATCCCGAGCCGGTCGGCGGCCTGGACGCGGACGGAGCGGGACTCGGTGCCTGCTTCTCGATCACCACGTCCAAGGCGGCGGTCATCACTGTACCGGTGGTGCTCTTGGCGCTGATCGGGGGAACGTGGACGGTCCCCTCTGTCTTGGCCTGCAGCACGGCGGTAGCGCTTGTGGCCGTCGCCGGACGGCCGGCAACTGTGGTCGAGCGCACTGACACAGACGGAGATCGCCTCGGCAGCAGCCCAAGTCGGTGCCAGTCCGGCCACGCGATGGTTGCAGGTGCGTGCGCAGTCCCTCCGGCATCCGCACCCCAGTCGAGAACGTGTACAGTGAGTTGGAACTCGCCACCAGGTTGGAGCCGCTGTGGGTAGACCCCTGCGGACGCGTGCATCGATTGCGCCCGCAGGCTGGCGGGGCAGACCGCGCCGGACAGCGCGACGAACAGCCCCAGGCGGAGAGCCACTTGGGGCACTTGGCACCCGGCCCAGCGGTCCGTCGAGACGGTTCGCCGCCAGCCGGTGAGGCAGCAGCCGGAGCTCAAAGGCACGACACGCGAAGGCAGACGTACGACACCCATCCCACGCACCTCACGGGCGAGCAACTCCCCGCGTATTGTACCGCCGGACTCGGCCGAGTCAACGACAGGGCGGGCTGCGTTCCCAAGCACCCCGGTCGGCACCTGCAATCTACACCTACCTGCGCGGCAGTACCAGTCCCGGCGGGAGGCTTTCACTGGAGCCATCGACAGAACGAGACGGTGCCCTTTGGGAACTACCCGGCCGCTCCCAGCGCTATGGTCTCCGTGAGCAGTTGATTCCCTGCACGAAGGAGGGGAACACAATGAGAAAGGCTACACCGCTTGTCATGACGCTCGCTGGAGTGGCTCTGCTTATACTCGCGAAGGTTAGGAATACACCGAAGCTAGTGCACAAGTTCGACGCCTCTGCGTGCACAGCAGTGTGTTGGGTGCTCACCACACGCCCCCGGGTGAAGTTCTGCGAACTTCCACTTCGGTGTATTCCTAACCTTCGCGAGTATAGCTCCCTGTGCTGGGCGAAAGGACACAAGCCGGCGAAGGACAATACCTTCACGGTGACGGGACTGGTCAAGAGCCTCAACGCCAAGAAGAACAGCGTCGTCGTCTCGACCGAGGTGCCGACTGAGAAGGCGGGAGAGGCCAAGAAGGGCTTTGACGTGACCTACAAGCTCGACAAGAAGGTCGCTGTCAAGTCCGGCACTACCGACAAGGCGTTGTCCGACGTTACCGTCGGCTCGCGCGTGCAGTTGACGGGTACGCCGAGTTCCGGGGGAGGGTTTGCCGGTGGTCGCGCTCCACGCAAGGCGTTCGGCCGGGCCCCGCGCGCCGCAAAGCGGAGGGCGGCAGCCGGGGGAGCCAATGGCGGGGATCTTCTCACTCGCGGTCGGAGGAACGGCCAGGGTCTCGGCGAACTGGGGAGCTGGGGCGCGTATCGCTGAGCGGCCTGCCCTTCAGTTGGCCGCCACGTCGGATCAGAATGCACCCGCGTAGTGCGGCTCAACGTTCTCCTGGCAATCGCCTAGGTCTCCGCCTTCGCCGAGACCTCCCCGAGGGATGAGAACCACGTAGAGCGGTGCTGCCAGCCCGCTCGTCGTCGTCCCGCAGCGGAGCGGGCTGGCGGTCCCGCTGTACGTTGTCTTGGAAGGAGACTCGCCGTGTTCATCGACATTCACTGTCACGCCTATCGAAAGCTCCCCCCAGGATACTCGTTCTCCACTCCCGAGCAGGTGCTTGAGCGCTACGACACCCTCGGCATCGAGAAGGGCGCGTTGCTGCCCATCGTCAGCCCGGAGATCTACCTGCCTCAGGCGAACGAGGACATCTTGGAGATGGTCGAGCAGTACCCCGACCGGTTCTTCGCGTTCTGCAACATCGATCCGCGTGCGCTGACGTACTCGTCCCATGCGCCGCTGGGCGACCTGCTCCGGCACTACAAGGACAAGGGCTGCAAGGGGCTCGGCGAGGTCATGCCCAACCTGCCGGTCATGGATCCCATGGTCCAGAACCTGTTCAAGTGCGCGCAGGACGTCGGGCTGCCGGTGATCTTCGACGGCTCTGACCAGTTGACCGGCGACTTCGGGCTGTACGACGACCCCGGGCTGCCGCAACTGGAGCACACGCTGCAGCGCTATCCGGACCTGATCATGTTCGGACACGGGCCGGTGTTCTGGACGGAGATCGCCCGGTTGGAGACGCCGGCCGAGCGGGGCTACGTGTTCCGGCCCGACGGCGGGCAGGTCGGCCGGCAACCGCAGGGTCCGATCAAAGAGGAAGGCGTGGTGCCCAAACTCATGCGCCTCTACCCGAACCTCTACGGCGACCTGTCGGACGACTCCCCGCGGAACGCGCTGGCTCGTGACCCGGAGTACGGCCCGAAGTTCATGACCGAGTTCCAGGACCGCCTGCTCTTCGGCACCGACCTCTGCTACCCCGATATGCGTATCGACCTCGTTGCGCTGCTCCTCGATTGGCGCGACACGGGAAAGATCAGCGCGGAGGTCTTCAACAAGGCGGCCAGGGAGAACGCAGTGAGGCTCTTCGACTTGGAGTAGTCGAACGGCAGAGGCGGCCGGGCATTGCTGGTGCGTGCGTCGGCGTCACCGCCTGGTGGCCGACCACTTGCTGTTCCCGTCCCACGTGCCCTCCATCGAGTTCCCGTTGAGCGTCGCCACGATACTCCGCCGGGCTTTCTGGTGAGGCACATCCAGCGTGCCCGAGAGCGTGTTGCCGGTGACCGTCCCGCTGAAGGTCGCCCGGTTGTTGCCGGGGTAGAGGCAGTAGCCGGTGAGCTGGGAGCCGTTCTGCTGCAGGGCCCCGGGAATCGTGTCGTTGCCATAGACGCAGGTCCAGTTACCGCTGAAGTTGGCCGTGCGTCCCGGAGGCACACCTTGACCTTGCGGTTGCTGCTGCGCGCCTGGTACCGCGGGCGGCGTCGCCGGTTGCGGGGGCTCTGCCTTGCGTGCGCAGCCGGGCGCCACCACTGCGAGCCCCGACAGCAGCCCGGCAAGGGCAGGGCGTGGCATCGGGCGGAGACAAGTGCGAGACATGGCAGTACACCTCACAGCGAAAGGGTTGTGGGTCCGAACAAGGTGACCCGATTTTGCCATACGACTCAGCCGTCGGCAACCGTGGCGCCTCGGACTGGCGGCACCGCCCGGGCTACTCCTTCACGACCGGCGGCAACGGTGCCACGGTCTCGCTGGAGAGCAGCCGGCCCATCCAGTCGTATAGGTCGTCTTCCATCCAGTCGAAGCCCAGCAGCGCCAGGACCGGGCCGAGCAGCGGGGCGAGGTCGCCGTTAACAACGCCTCCGCCAGCGCCGCCGCCCGTGCCGTCCCCCGTGCCGCCGGTAGGGCCGGGATTGATCAGGGCCAGGCCAAGGCACTCCGCTTGCGTCCGCTCGCGCAGGGAGGCGTCGCCGGTGAGGGCGCTGGACAGCGTGTTCACGGGCTGGCCGGAAGCAGTGACGTGTAGGGCGCTGCCGCCGCTCAAGGTGGCCGTCGCTCCGCCCCCGACGAGCCTTTCGATGTTGACGACGTTGGTCCCCAGGGCGACTGTTGCTCCGGCACCGGACGAGTAGTCTGCCGAGTCGCCGGTCGTGTGTGCGCCGCCGTCCAGCAAGCCGCTCAACGTGCCGTTGGCAGCGAACGTGAACGAGTCGTCCCGACTGCCGCCGGTCAGGCTCTCGATTCCTGCGAAGCCGCCGCTCACGCCAGTGACGGTGCCGCTGTTGGCGCCGGTCAGCACGAAGGCACTGGCCACGTTGTCGCCGGTCAGCCTGTCGGCGCCGGCCGCACCGTTGATGCCGCCGGTGCGTGTGCCGCCGTGCAAGGTGAAGCTGTCGGCCGCGCTGCCGCCGGTGAGGTTCTCGACATTGCTGAACGCGCCGCCAATGTCCGTTGCCGTTCCGCTGTCACCGCCGGTGTCGGTGAGGACGGTGTCCGTCTCCAGCACTACGGGGTCGTTGAAGGCCATCGTGCCGCCTGCGGTGTTGCCGGTAGTTGTGTTGAGGACAGTGGTGCCGGGGGCGTCGGTAGTCAGGGCCAACAACGGTTCATTGCCGCCCACCGCCCCGTGGCTTCGGTCGCGTTCCAGAAGCCGTGCTTGATGATCATTGGTTCGTTCGCTGGGAGGTTGTAGCCCACATCCAGACCGGCGAGCAGGTTGTTGCCCTTGGCGAGAACCACGAACGTGTTCGTCAGGAGGCCGATCTTCCCGGGGTACCGGTATGCGGCGGTGATCGTGTGCCAGCGGCCGGCGGCCAAGGGCGTCACTCCGTCAGTCTCGCCATTGAAGGGGACGCCAATGTTCCTGGGTGCGTCGGCGAGCACACTCCGCATCGGGACTCCGGCCAGCAGGCACGCGGCCAAGCAGATGTACGCTGTCTTCATGAGTGGCTCCATTGGTGGTTACCGAATGCTGATGACTGCTCGGGGAACCATGGCCGGCTCCCGAGCTGGATTGCGACGACGTCTCCCTTTCGACACGCACACGAGCGTGACCTCCCGCGCAACGCGCGACAGGACGCGCAGCGCGCTCTGCACTTGGTGGGATCGTTGCGGGTGATTCTTGTCTCGGGCGCCCTGCCGACGCGGTCCGGGAGCGGAAACGCCTGCACCATGTCGATTCTCTCCCTTTTCGTGCTGCTCTTGCCGCCCTCGCTCGGGTACGGAGCGCCTGTGCCGCCTGCTGCGGTTCCGGTTCGAGCTGCTTGGGAAAGCGAAAGAAGACGGTGACGCCATTGCCCTTGGCGCGCTGCCGGGCCGAGCGGACGGCAAGTGGCACTCCGTCGAGGTCCCGTTGCTGCACCGGCTGCGCACGTTCTACCCGGCCGGTGGGTCGCTCGTGATCGACCGGCTGTACGTTGCGAACCTCCGTTCGGCACCGGAGTTGGTCGGAGGACTGGCAGCCAATGCTCGGGGCGCTTCATACACCGTGGAGGACGTTTCCTTCAACAAACCGGCTGCGAAGATTCGTGCCCAGCTCGTCACTGCTGTCCCGGCGAACGCCTGCCCCACCCAGCTCTCCATACGACTCGACGACGGCGGCACGACAGACCCCGCGCGGCGCCGCTTCGATCTCAAGGGGGCGACACTGCGGTTGGGCAGCCCCGGGCTTGCTTGGGACGGCGCCTCCCGGCAGTTTGCCCTCGACCTGTCGTGCGCCGGGCTGTCGTTCGTGGAGGGCGAGCGCGCCACGTTGACGTGCACCGCAACGGCGAGCGACGGCAAGCCGAGGCGCGCCGGGCAATGGAGTTGGACGGTCGCGCTCAAGGGAGACCCCGTGCCCCCGCCGCCGCCGAGGGTGTCCACTTGCTTCGGATCGTCGCGAACGGCCACCTTCGAGCGCGATCTGGAGGGCTGGCAGAACGTCGGCGGGCAGCAAGGCGCGTCCCTGTGGCGCGATTCTTCGACAGCCGCCGAAGGGGCGTTCAGCCTCCGGCTCTACCATCGCGAGCTCGCCGGCCCCTTTGCCGCTCAAGCCGGACTCAAGCCCTTCGACGTGCGTCGTTACCCACTGCTGTGCTTCGACTACCGAATCGCCGGCGGCGTGGAACTGAATCTGTTTCTTGAGTCGGCCGGCAGCTTGCGGGAGGTTCGCTTCACCGACGACAACGCAACATGGCCGGTCGTCGGGGCCATTCCCAACGTGCAGACGGACGGCCAGTGGCACCGGGCGGAGGTCGACCTGGGTGCGCTGGTCCGGGTCAGAGGTCTTCCCTCCCCGGTCATCGACAGGATCCTGTTCGGGGACGCCGGGATCATGAACTGCCTGCAGGATGTCTCGTGGCACCTGGACAACTTCCAGCTCGTCCCTGCCCTGCCAGCCGGCCGGGCGGGCGCTCTGCAGTGGAGCGGGGCCGATGTCAGCGGGATCGCCGGCTACAGTTGGAGCTTCGACAACTCGCCAACCACCACGCCGGACGAGACAAGCGAGGGGGCTGGCGCCAGCGCACCGCTGCCAGCCGATCCCGCCGCCGCCTACCTCCATGTGCGCGCTCTGGACCGCGCGGGAAACTGGGGGCCGCCGGCACACTTCCGCTTTGCCCGCTCCACAGAAGCGCCGCCCGAACCAGCCGTCGCTGCGGTCTCACCTGCCGCGGACGCCGAGTTCGGGGCGCCCCGGATTTCGGTGGCATTCAAGCCGGCCGACGCCGTCGACCTCGACAGTTTGTCGCTGAAGGTGACCGCCGGAGGGAAGCCGTTGCTGGTCCGGCCCGGCGACGCCAGCGTGCGATTCGACCCGGCGACGGGCAAGCTCGACTGGGACGGCTCGCGGAGCGGGGCAACCGCCTCGTGGCCGGCGCAGACCGCCGTCGAGTGCACCCTCACGTTCGGCGGCCTCGGTGGCGGCGAGCCAAAGCAGCACACCTGGAAGTGGAAGCTCAATCGCGCCCTCGACAAGCAGGGCCCGCCTGCGCCGTACGTCTCGTACATTCCGGCCAACCGCCTCTGCCGGTACAACTTCGAGCGCAGCAGCTTCGGCGACTCCGCACTGCGGCGAGCAGCGTGGGTGATCCTCGACGATCCTGCACCAGCCGCGACCGGCACCGGCACCCTGCGCAGCCTCAACCTCGAAGCCAACGACTTCTTTTCGACCTACCTTCGCAAGCTGTCGTTCCGCGTCGATCAGTTCCCGCGCGTTGCGTTCGACTACCGTTTCGAGCCCAGCGGCGGCTGCAACCTGATCCTCGTGTCACTGGTCAACGGCGACATGCAGGTCGTCGATTTCGCCGGGCAGAACGCCAGCTACAACGTCTTCCGCGAGAACCGGATTGGCACTGTCGGGCAGACGCTGCAGAACGGCAAGTGGCACCACGTGGACTTCTCCTTCGAGAACCTGCTGAAGAAACGCTACCCGGAGACCTCCCGCTTCCTCGCCAAGTACCTCGGCACTTGGGCCACCGGCGCACGTACCACGTATGACACCCCCCAGGGCGTCAGCCACTGGCTCGACAACATCACCTTCTACTCCCCCAAGAGCGACGCCGCCGGCTTTGAGTGGCAGTTGCCAGCCGACGACAACGGCGTCGTCGGATACTCCTACGTGCTCGACCAGAAGGCGGACACTGTGCCGCCGACCAAGGTGACGACGAGAGACGCCCGCTGCACCCTCAAGGGTCTGAAGCCGGGGAAGTGGTTCTTCCACGTGCGAGCAGTCGACGGTGCGGGGAACTGGGGGGAACCGGGGCAGTGGGAGTTCGAGCTGGGGTGAGAGGGGCGGGGGCGGGAGCGGGCGGGGTCTTAGTGCAAGGCGGAACTCGTCTCCGCGGGCGCGCAACTAATCGCGCGTTGGTCCAGAGGGATCCCAGACGTGAGACGCGCCCGGGGGAGGGTGAGCTCTGGTTGCTTGAGGGAGGAACTGCAAGCCATGACACGAGCACTTCGCACAGCCGCCCTGGCGCGGTACGGAATTGGGCTGGCACTCGCCGCCTTGGCGTGCCAGCGCGCACGCGCAGAAGCACCGCAAGGCGGCCCGTTTCCTATCGGGCTGCCGACCTACGCGCAGGCGGCTTCGAAGCTGCTGCCGCCGGCAGCTTCTTCGGGGCAGGAGTCCATGATCCGCAAGTATGTGGACGCCAGCCCTCCTCTGCTCGGGAGCTTCCTTGCGTACCGGGCGCAAGTGGCGGGCGACTACCTGGAGCAGGAAGTCGCGGTCGACAGCGACGGCAACTACGAGGTTGTTCTGTGGCTGCCCAAGGGGCCAACGTGTGGGGTGTCCATCGTCGCCGTCGACAACCAGCGCCTCGGCCCGGAACTGGATGGGTACGCCGCAGAAGCCCAGGGACCTGAGCCGACCGAACTCGGCGAGGTCGAGCTGACCGCCGGGAAGCACCGAGTGAAGCTGCTGTGCACCGGCCGCAACCCGGAGTCGCAAGGGCACGAACTGTGGATCGACTCCTACCTCATCCGCCCCAAGCCGAAAGGTCCGTTCGTCAGCGACTGGCAGGTGGCGGGGCCGTTCGGCGACGAAGGTCAAAAGGCGGACGCGCCGCCGAAGGACGCACAGTGGCAGCCGGTCGCTGCCGACCGGGGCGTGCTGGATTTCGGCAAGCAGTGGGGTCAGCGGGACAACGCCGCCGGCTGGGCCCGTGCCACGATTCGGTCGCCGCGTGCGCAGGAGACGACACTGTGGGTCGGCAGCGACGACGGCGTTGCCGTTTGGCTCAATGGCGAGAAGGTGGACGAGTACACCGGCGAACGCCCCGCGCTTCCCGACCAGGATCAGGTGGACGTGAAGCTGCGCGAGGGCGAGAACCAGCTTCTGTGTCGCGTCGACAACGTCAAGCTGGGCTGGCAGTTGATTGTGCGCCCGCAAGATCCCAACGGCGAGCTGACGGTCGTCGTCCCCGAACTACCGAGACCGCAGCCGGCAGACGTCACGGAACTCGGCAAGCGCGTCAAGGGCTTCGTCGTTTGGGAGTCGAACCGCACCGGGCAGTGGCAGCTCTATCGAGTCAACACCGACGGCTCGGGCTTCCGGCAGTTGAGCGACTTCCCTAAGAGCCCGTTGGCGTACGACGCTTACCTGCGGCCGCAGGTATCGCCCGATGGCAGGACCACTCTCTTTGCCTACGGCAACAAGCGCCGACCAGCCGAAGTGTGGACGATCCCGGCTGTAGGTGGCGAGGCGCAGAAGCTGGCGGTCGGTCTGCCGTTGAACTGGTCGCGCGACGGGAGCGAGGTCTACTTCATCCGCGATAGCCAGGTCTGGAGGCACACGATGAACACCGGTCGGGAGTCGCTGGTGAGCGAAGCCGCCCTCTCGGCCAGCGGCCGCGAGGGCGGGACAGTGGGCAGGCTCGCGCCGGACCTGAAGTCCGTCGCGCTGCGATCTCCGGCACGCAACGAGTACGTCGTGCTCGGCGAGCAGGCGCCAACCAAGACGATGCGCGGGTGTGAGGCGCGCGTCACCGAAGACGGTCGCTACGTCTACTGGGTGGAAGGGCCGAAGAACTTCCGCCTCTGGGAGATCGGCACCAACAACGAGCACCAGTTGCTCGGCGAGCCGGCCGGACACTGGAACTACACCTACTTCCCCACCGTGTCGGCCGACAACCGCTGGCTTGCCTACGGCGCCTCCCCCGGCCAGCACAGCCACGACGCCAGTGACTACGAGATCTACCTGCAGGAGCTGAGAGACTTGCAGCCGGTCGGACCGCCGGTGCGGCTAAGCTTTAACCCGAAGACCGATCGGTGGCCGTACCTGTGGATCGAGAGAGGAGCGTGACCATCCCCGTGGACGGACGTGCCGAGCGACTTAGCCTGAGCGCGTGCGAGGCCGCACGCCCCCTGCCGGCGCCGGCGGCGGCTGAGTGGCGCGGCCGTCTCGTCGTAGCGCTGGCGGTGTGGTGGGTTCTGTGGTTGTGGGTGGCGCGAGGGGCGTGCGCCCCGGCCCCCGAGACGGTGCCCAACCCGGGCGACCTCGCTGTCGTGCGGGAACTCAGCGCCAGCTACGAGCGCAGCCAGTCGCGGATCATGGCACGGATTGTGGCACAGCCGACGCGGGCGCACCTCGACTTCGCCACGCATGACCGCAATGTGCTTATGAACGTGCCCGAGCCGCCGACGCTGAAGGCACCGACGCCACGGCCGAGGCTGGCCGACTTGAGCTTCGAGGGATCCGTTGCGGCTGGTTCGCCGAGAGATCGTCTGGCGGACACGCCCTTGACCGCCGCCGAGAAGCGAGAACCGCTGGCGGCGGCGCCGCTGCTGAACTACCTCGCCAACTGGGACTACGACGCCTCGGAGAAGCTGTTCTTGTGCGCTGCGTACGTCAGCGAGGAGAAGTGGGGCAACGCCGACGCGCCGAGACCGTTGCAGACATTGGCGACGCTGTTCCTGCACCAGCGGGGCGAGGTGGTCGAACTCTGGGCGAAGATCGAGTTCGAGCCCAACGTCACCTTTGTTGACGGCGTGACCGATGAAGACGATGACGGGTACCCCGAGGCGTACGGGCAACTGCGACAAGACGCGGTCAACGACAAGCTCGTGAAGCAGCTTCGGTCTGACTACCTGAAGCGGGTGCTCGACCCTAAAGAGGTGGAGACGTACTTCTACGAGTTGTCCTCCGCCTGGTACGAGAAGCTCCGCACGGTGGCCCTGAAACCCAACGAAATGCGGCCGTGGCCCAGCGCCGACACGGAGCCGGAGATCAAGCGAGAGATGGCCGGGCGGACGCTCCAGCGGCCGACCGCGGTGATTCGCGGGACGCCGTTCGGCAAGGAGTTGTACAACGTGTTCCTGGTCTGCTGGGGCGAACCGGCCGCGGGCGCAGACGCCGGCCCGAGGAAGTCCCGGCGGTGTCGAGGATCTGGGGCAGACGGTATCATCCTCGCGCCGGACGGCAGCTTCTCCCAGGTTCTCGCCGCCGTCCATACAGAAGTTGATTCCAACGCGGCCAACCTCGCCCGCTGGCGACAGGAGTTGCAGGACTGGGGCAACGGCAGTTGGGGCGATTGGGTCAACCGGCTCGCGCCGTTTCGCGCCGACGTGCGGGAGAAGCTTGACGCCCGGCCGGCGGAGGCGAAAGCCATCGTGGGCGGCGACGGCTTCCTGTTCTTCCGCGGTTCGCTGGAGTACCTCCTGTCGGGCGACCTGCGGCAGCAGAAGGACGAGCGCGATCCCTATCCAGCCCTCGTCGACTACAACGAGCAACTGAGGGCGAAGGGCATCGACATGTTGCTCGTGCTCATTCCAGCCAAGCCGGAGGTGTACCCGGACAGGCTTTCCGCTGCCGCCCCCAAAGCTGGGCGGCCATACGTGACGCCCTTCACGCGGAAGCTGCTCCTGGAACTTGGCGAAGCGGGCGTGGAGTCGGTGGACCTGCTGCCGGCGTTCCTCGACGCGCGCGACGCGGGCGACGAGCCGTTCTACATGCCGCTGGACACGCACTGGTCGAACACCGCCCTGCGCCTGGCCGCGAAGCTGATCGGTGCGCGGGTGAAGCAGTACCCGTGGTACGCCAAGGTGTGTCCAAAGCCCGTTGCCTACACGACGCAGGAGGCAACCTCGTCGCGCACCGGCGACCTCCGCGGCATGTTGACAGACTCGGAGAAGCTACGCCACCGGCCGATGAAGCTCTCCGCCCAACAGGTCCTCCGCCCTGACGGCAAGCCCTACGAAGACGACCCCGACAGCCCCATTGTGATGCTGGGCGATAGCTTCTGCGGCGTCTTCCAGTTCGAGGACTGCCAACACGCCGGCGTCTCCGCCCACCTCGCGAAGGAGCTGGGGAGGCCCGTTGACCTGATCATGGCCCACGGCAGCGGGCCGCTCATTCGCGGGCAACTCGCCCGGCGAGGCGCTGAGGCGGTGGCCAAGAAGAAGCTCGTCATCTGGACAGTCGTCTCCCGTGACCTCTACAATTACCGGGCGCCGTGGCGCAAGATCCCGGTGCCGTAGACCACTGCTTCATTCCCGTTTTGGGAGTCGCGATTCCCGATTGGCGACGCCCTGGCGACGAAGTTGCCACAGCATGGTCGGGCACAATCGCAAATCGCAAATCGCAAGTCCGAAATCTCGTGGTCTTCTCCTCCTACCTCTTTCTCTTCTACTTCCTCCCTGTCGCCCTGGGTCTCTACTCCGCCAGCCGGCGCCGATGGAAGCACCTGGTGCTGACGCTGTGCAGCTACGTGTTCTATGGGTGGGCGAACCCGTGGTTCGTCTTCCTGATGTTCTTCTCGACCGTGATCGACTATGTCGGCGGGCTGATTGTCACGGGCAGGATCGGGGGCAGTCCACCCTCGACGCGCCAGCGCCGCTTTGCCGTCGCCCTCTCCGTCACGATGAACCTGTCGCTGCTGGGGTTCTTCAAGTACTTCGGGTTCGCCCAGGAGAACGTGAACTGGTTCCTGCGGATGTTCGGGCACGACGCATTGCGCGTCTACCAGGTCGTCCTGCCGGTGGGCATTTCGTTCTACACCTTCCAGTCGATGAGCTACTGCATCGACCTGTACCGCAGCGACGCCCGTCCGGCGCCGTCGTTCCTGGACTTCGCCTGCTACGTGGCCATGTACCCCCAACTCGTCGCCGGCCCGATCGTGCGCTACCACGAGATCGCCGAGCAGCTCCGGGAGCGGTCGCACACCGTTGACAAGTTCGCCCGGGGCGTCTTCTTCTTCTCGCTGGGCTTCGCCAAGAAGATCCTGTTGGCAAACCCCATGGGCGAGGTGGCGGATGCGGCGTTCCGCGCCGGCGCACTACACTGGCACCAAGCGTGGGCGGGCGTGCTGGGGTATGCATTCCAGATCTACTTCGACTTCAGCGGCTACTCCGACATGGCCGTCGGGTTGGGGTTGATGCTGGGCTTCGAGTTCGCCCGGAACTTCAACTACCCCTACCTCGCCGACAGCATCACCGACTTCTGGCGGCGCTGGCACATCTCGCTGTCGACGTGGCTCCGCGACTACTTGTACATTCCCCTGGGCGGCAACCGCCTGGGCGTTGGGCGGACCTACCTCAACCTGGCGTTGGTGATGCTCCTGGGCGGAATGTGGCATGGCGCCGAGTGGACGTTCATCGTGTGGGGCGCGATCCACGGCTCGATGCTGATCGTCGAACGGCTGATCGGCAAGAACCCGCTTTACCGCGGCGCGCCGGGGGGCCTGCGAATCGGGCTGACATTCGTTGTCGTGCTCTTCACTTGGGTGTTCTTCCGCGCCGACGGCGTGACGAATGCGTTCCACTACGTCGGCGCGATGTTCGGTAGCGGCGCACCGCCGGTCGCTACGCTGCTCAACGCGGTGTTGTACTCGCCGGACCACCTTCTCGGCTTCGCGGTGTGCGCGGCCGTCACGTGGGCCTGCCCCGACACCTGGGAGCTTGCGCGCCGCGTCGGCACGCGGAAGATGGTCGCGGCGCTGGCCCTGTTGTTTGTGGCGGCGGCGGTTATGTTCACTCAGACGTACAATCCGTTTCTGTATTTCCGGTTTTGAGGGCAAGGACTTGAGGGACAGCAAGGACTCCAAGGACAACTGCCACGCGCGACGCGCGGAAGCACCCTAGACGGACCTGAGCATGGCTGAGACACAACAACCGGAGTGGTTCGCGCGGGAACCGATCCTGCCGCGCCCCGGCCTGACGGCGGTGGTCGTCTTCTGCGCGCTGATCGCGGGGGTGCCGACTGTCCGGCTTGCGACGGAGCTGGTCAGCCATCAGCCGCTTCAGGAGTTCGACATCTTCACGCAGTTCCCGACGCTGGCGAACTTGCAGGCGTACGAGCACGCGTTGGAGCGCGGCTCGGTGGCGGCGAAGGTGGCGCGACCGTACACGCAACTGCTGATGGCGCGTCTCGCCCGGCGGGGCAACGAGAAGGTAGTAATCGGTCGCGGCGGGTGGCTGTTCTACCGGCCGAGCCTCGACCACGTTGTCGGGCCGAGGTTCGCCCCGGCTGGTCGCGACGCGCCCCCGACGGAGGGTTCGCCGCTTGCCGCGATCCTGGACTTCCGCGAACAACTCGCCCGCCACGGAATCGACTTGCTGCTGCTGCCGGTGCCCAGCAAGGAGACCCTCTACCCGACCCGGTTGACCGGCGGCTACCGGGTCAACGCCCCGGCGGACAACCCCGACACCGCCAGATTGCTGTCGGTGCTGGAACGCCAGGGCGTCTCTGTCTTCGACCCCGCGCCGCTGCTCTGGCGCGCGGACCGGGAACGGCGCAGCCCTCTCTACCTTCCCCCTGACACGCACTGGACGCCCGCAGGCATGGACCTCGTCGCCAGGGAGTTAGCGGCCCAACTCCGCCGAAGCGTCTATCTGGACGGGGCGCCGAAGGTGGCGTACCGAGTGGTCGAGGGTGAGGTCACCAACCGCGGCGACCTGTACGACATGCTCGACCTGCCGAAGTACTGGGCGGGCGTAACGCCGACCCGGGTGTCCCTCGGGAAGGTGATCGACCCGCGTACTTGGAAGCTGTTTGCCCTTGATCCACAGTCACCTCTCCTGTTGTTGGGGGACAGCTTCACCAACATCTACTCGGACCCGTCGCTCAAGTGGGGCGAGTCGGCGGGACTCGCCGAACACTTGGCGTATCACCTGCAGACCGGCGTGGACGTCATTGCCCTGAACGACGGCGGCGTGAACGGGTGCCGGCAGCAACTGGCTCGCCGCCCTGCGATGTTAGCGGGGAAGCGGCTTGTGATCTGGCAGTTCGCCACGCGCGACTTCACGCTCAAGGCTGGCGAGTGGAAGAAGATCCCAGTTCGTCTGCCGCGATAGGATGCCTGTTGACTGCACCGGAGGTGCCTGATGATGAGTACCGTCAAGCTGGTTGGGCTCGTGACCGCAGTTCTCGCCGTCGCCCTGCTGGGGGGGTGTTCCGGACCCAAGGACGACGCGGCAGACGTTGCCACGCCTCCAAAGGCCGCGGTGCCCGAGCCGACCGCAAAGACCAAGGAGCGCGCCATCGTGCCTGCCGACACCGCCGCCGCCAAGACGGGTGAGCAGGCAAAGCCAGCGCCCTCCAAAGCATCGGCAGCCGAGCCGCAGGCCGCGCAGCCTCCCGCGAAGCTCGCAGCGGAGAAGCCGAAGCAGCCAGCCGGACCAAGTGCCCAGCCCCCGGCCGAGACAAAGCGCCCTGGGAAGTCAGGCGCTTCCCCGGCCTCGGCGCCGAAGCCAGTCAAGCCTGCCGGTCCCGCCCCGCTGATCGTCACCGGGCAAGTCGTGAAAGTGTCCAAC
>PEVN01000219.1 GCA_002779825.1 Armatimonadetes bacterium CG06_land_8_20_14_3_00_66_21
AACGCGAGCGGCATCCTGCCGTAGGGCCGCGGGTAGCTCAGCCACAGGTTCCCGTCGGGGCCGCGGCGGTCACCGGGCGCGCCGAGGTTCACGCACAGATGCCGCACCGGCAGGGCCTCGCCGGGGGCGCTGTAGATGCCCCATTGCTTATTGGCTTCGCGGTGCGCGAACACGACGGTCGTTTGGATCGGAAACGGACACACGCAGC
Source organism: Armatimonadetes bacterium CG06_land_8_20_14_3_00_66_21 (assembly GCA_002779825.1). Taxonomy (GTDB): domain Bacteria; phylum Armatimonadota; class Abditibacteriia; order CG2-30-66-41; family CG2-30-66-41; genus CG2-30-66-41. Next base: position 209 of record PEVN01000219.1, read on the forward strand.
CGGAACTGCCTTCGGGCACGACCACCAGACCGCCGGCCGGGATCATGTTGATCCAGCAGCCGGTGCGCTGACCCGCGAAGTGATTCGTGCCCTGGTCGGCGATCAGGTCGTACCAGGCGATGCTGCCGGATCGGAAGAACAGCGCGTTCGTGCTGCCACAGACGGTGCCGCAGTGGTGGCCGGGTCGCTCAAACTGCCAGACGGACTGGCGACCGGTCACCGGGTGGATGCGCAGCTTCTGTTCGCCCGTCCGCAGGTCGAACGCCCACGGCTCGGCATAGACGGTGTCGCCGATGATCAAGGGACGGATCCGGTAACCGACAGGCTTGCCCCAGAGCTTGGAGCCATCGGCAGCGGACAGCGCGACGATGGTGCGGGCAGCATACTCGCCGCCAAGGAACTGCGGCCAGAAGTGCCCATTGCGGTAGGCACCGGCAAAGAGGAGCACGCCGTTCTGGCACATCGCGACCAGCACGTCCGAGGGGTCGCTGCTGCAATCCGTCAGGTCGACGGCTTTCCTCCAGACTTCGTTGCCGCTCTTCGCGTCGAGCGCAACAACCAGGCGCACGTCGGCGCTGGTCAGCTCCTTCTCGGCGGCCGCGGCGTCGATGTTCTTGCGCTTCCTGAGTTCGTCGATTCTCGCCGCCAGCGCAACCTGCCGGTCTGCTGGGGTGGCGGCCCGGTCGGCGAAGAAGAGCCGGCCGTCACTGATGGTGAGGCTGTTGTGCTTGATGCTCTTGCCGCGGTAGAGCCAGCGCTGCTGGCCGGTATCCGGGTCCACAGCGAACACGGCGTCGCTTCTCTGCGAGCCGGGCGTGGCGCTGCCGAAGAGCAGCCCGTCGGCCACCGCCACGTACCCCCAGTTGCGGGCGCTCCCGTCCGGGGAAGCCGGGACTTCGTAGGTGGCGCGGGTCTCCCCGGTGAGGGCGTCCAGCCGGAGACACTGCTTGCCCGTCGCGACGTACAGGCTGTCTTCGGTCGCCGCCAGGTTGCTGCACTCGACGTGCATGGCGACCCGCTTGGCGCCGGGCACTTCCTTCTCCCACAGCATCTGCCCGTTGTAGGCGTCAAACGCCATGATCCGCGGCTTGCCTTCCCGGCCGGTCAGCAACTCGCCTTGCAGAAAACAGCGCCCGCCGACGACTAATGGCGCCGCCGCGCCCTCGTGTCGGTTGACCGCCTTGTCCGGTCCCGGCTCGCCGAACCACAGCACACCGAGCGGGCACTTCACCAGGGCGTCGGCCGTCGCCGCGACGTTGCCGGCGTTCGCATACTGATGCGACCAATCGGCCGTGTTCGGCAGGCGGCCGCGGACGAGCTTCGTCCAGCCTTCACTGACTTCCGCCTTGGCGCCTTGAAGATCGGTGTCGCCAAGCCACTGCCGGGGGGCATTCGGCGCCAGCGGCGTGACGGCCAAGCCTGCGTTCGTCGGCTGCCCGAGGTAGAGGGTGCCGCCTACCGGCTTGAGCAGGCGGAACATTTCCTTGGGCGATCCGGGCAGCTCACCCGAGATCAGCGCGCTCTCAGAGACGATCAGATTGGCGAAGTAGTCGGCATAGGGTACGTCCGTGTAGGCGACCTTCGAGAGGTCGTCCTGGTGGATGGTCACGTGGGTGCCGTAAAGCCCGGCGGCATTGAGCGCGGCTCTCGCTGCGCTGACCTTGGCGGCGTCACGCTCCACGCCGTAGATCCTCAGGTTCGTGCGTCTGGCGAGCTCCGCCGCCAGCCGGCCCGTGCCACACCCCCACACGAGGCAGTATCCCGAAGTGATTCCGGTCTCCTTCACGAGGCGCTGGGCTGCAGCGGCGAAAACCGGCGTCAGCTCATCCTTCGGGAACGGCTCGTCGCTCCGGGTGGCGGTCTCGTCCAGCGACTCGCCACCGCCAGCAAAGCAGTAAAGGGCGCCCTTGTCCGTGCTGACCAGCAGCCGGCCGGCCGCCACCGCCAGTCCCTTTGCCACACCGTCCACGCTGCCGGTCCAGAGCGACTCGCCGGTGGCGGCATTGACTGCCAGCACCTCGTTGTTGCCGCCGGCGAACAGTGTGTCACCGGCAACGATCATCGATTCGAGCCCCTTGTGCTGCAGCTTCCACGAGCCGACCGCGTCAATGTCGCCGTTGAGCGTCGCCAACTCCTGGTCGAGGGCCGCGAGTTGCTCCTTCAGCGTCGCCGCCTTCGCCTTGTCCTTCTCCCGGTTCGCCTGATCGGCGAGCACCCCCCGCTGGACCTCCATCCCCTTGCGCTTTGTGCTCAGCTCGGGGTACTTGCCGCGCGACAGGGCGGTGATCCCGAAGTCGCTCAGCAGGTAGGAGGTCGTCGTGCTGAAGAGCAGGCGCTTGCCGCGGAACCACGCGAACTTGCCGGCGCCCTGGTCGTCCACGCCCGTGATCTCCTGCGTGCCGGTGTACAGGTTGTCGCCGTCCAGCAAGGCGTAGGTGCCGCCGACCATCGCAGTGTCTTTGTAGATGTTGCGTTGGGCCACGAAGTTGCCGGTCGCCCGGTCGAACGAAGCGGGCATGGTCCTGCCGGTGGGCGCGTACAGCCGGGTCTTGGTGGCGAGCAGATACCCCTGCGGGGTGAAGGAGCCCTGGCCGGCGTTGCGGTCATCCAGCGTGTCGTTCTTCCAGAGCAGTGAACCGTCCTTCGCGTCGAGAGCGTACAGGAACACCCGCTCAGCAGGGAAGATGCCCGCCCCGAAGTAGACCACGCCAGCGTCGACCAACACGCCCGTGCGCACCGGCCAGAGCGAGATCATCCTGCCGTGCCCTAACACCATGAGGTCAGCCGGAGCAGCCCGGAACCGCCAGACAGGCTTGCCGTCGGCCGCGTTCAGGCAGTACACGAACCCGTCGTCCGCGCCGAAGTACAACCGCCCCTCCCACAGCGCCGGCGCCAGCCGAGGCGACGCCTCGGTGAAGAAGGACCACACCTCCTTGCCCGTGGCCGCGTCCAAAGCACACACTCTGTTCTCCGCCGCCGACGCGAAGTACACCAGCCCGTTGGCTGAGACGGAGTAGTAGGCGTCATCGAACTTGACGCGAGGCAGCTCCAGAAAGCCCTCAACAGGAACCGGCTTGGGATCGTCCCACGCGGGCTCCGGCGCACCCGACGGGGTATAGTGCCACCGTTCCGTCAGCGGCAGTTGCAGACTCTCACTGGTGACGCCACTGCGGGCGTTGTCATGCAGGTAAGCCGGCCAGTCGCCGGCCCGTACGACTCCCCCAAACGACAGGGCAACGAGGCAGGCGAGCGGCAGTCCGAAGAGTTCCCGTCGGTTCACGGTTGTGTGCTTAGGCATGCGCGTTGAGTCTCCTTGGGTAGGCTTCGTGCGCCTGCATTCGCGAGGGCGCTACGCAACCCGTCCGAGCGGTCCGATCTGTCAGCTCCGTCCGACACAGGCTGCGCAGACCGGCCATCGGCGCTCTCTTTGGACAGCGACGCCGGATTCCCTGCTTCGCGGAAGCAGCGTTGTTGACCGGCAGAGACGATGGTGTCACAATCCCAACCATAGGGGCTCGGCCCCACCCTCACTCGAATGCGACCCGCTCCCCTCTCGCGACAAGCCCTCACGGTAGCCGGCGTGCTGACTGCCTTCGCAGTCTGCCTGCCCAATGCGCGCGCCTGTCCGTATATCATCCGCGACTCCGGCTACATCGTCCACGAGCCGCGGCCGTTCCACCTGTATGTGTTTGTGGACCACACCGCCCCCGGAAGCGCAGAGCTGTCGCAGCGGGTCCACAAAGCTGCGGCGACGGAGTTCGCCGACGCCAATGTCGAGCTGAAGCTGGTCCCGGTCGAAGCCGACGAACCCACGGATGCAGTCGCGTACTACCAGCGGGCTGGATCGCCGAAGCTCCCCGCGGCGGTGCTGGTGTCCGCTCGGGACGACGTGCTGCTTCTCCCCGGCTTCGGGGCCGCTTGGTCGAACGAACGAAGCCTCCGCCAGGCGCTGCGTCGGGTCGCGTCCTCGCCGGCGCGGCAACGGATCATCGCGAATCTGGTGCGGCCGTGGTGCGTCGTGCTGCTGGGGGTGGGGACAGAGGGCGCGGCCGCCAAGGGCGCCGAGTCGCTCATCGGGGAGTCCATTGAGTCGGTGCGCGAGACGGTTGAGAAGGCCGACCAGCGGCGGCTCTCCCTGCCGTACGTCCTCCGTGTGTCTCTGCGTGACCCGAACGAGAGAGCGCTCCTGTGGAGCCTCGGTCTTCTGGACGCCGACCGCAACGCGCCGAGGGTAGCCGTGCTCTTCGGCCGAGGCCGGCGGTTGGGACCTGTGCTGAAGGGCGCACAACTCACCCCGACGAAGCTGTCTCATCTGTTGTGGCTGCTGGGCCAGAACTGCACGTGCACCAGTGATCCGGCGTGGCTTCTCGGCCCCGTGGCGCCGCTTGTCTGGCCGCGCCGCCAAGCGCAGCAGGTCGCCAGTATGCTGGGATTCGACCCGAACAGCCCGATGGCGTTCAGCACCCTCTCGGGAGTCTGGTCGACCATGGCGAAGCCAACCCGGCAGCCTGCCTCGCCCAAGGCGGAGATGGATCTGGGCTATGTGGAGTTCTCCAGCGAGTCGGTCACCAGCAAGCCTGCGGACGAACCGGCCGCCGCGACGCGACAGGGGAAGACCGGAGTGGCGGGCACTCGCTCCCCAACGGTCTCGGCCAACGTCCCCAAGGGGAACGCTCGGAAGTCGCCGCCTCCGAAGGCGGGCGGCAAGGCGCCCGGGAAGGCGGCACCGGCAGCGGGCGCTCTGGGCGCGTCGCAGCAATCCTCCAAGGCGGAGACACCCAAACCCAAACCGGCCGTCCCCGCCTCGCCGCCCGGAACCGCCGGCACAGCGCAACCGGACGCAGAGAACCCGAAAGACGCGGTCAGCCCCCCAAAGGGAGAGCAGCCTTCTGCGCAGGGGGAGCCTGCTGACGCGCAGCCGGCACCGACGGCGGCCGCCACCGCGAAGCGCTTCGACTCCAGCCGGACCGCTGGCGAGCCGACATTGAGCACTCAGGCGACACGGCTGCTGATTGTCTTCGGCGCGGTCCTGTGTCTGCTGGTGCTGGGCAGCGGCGCCTTGCTGTTGATCCGGCGCGGCCAGTCATAGTGGCGCTGCAAGTCCCGTCTATAGCCGCTGCGGAGTCCCGTGCCAGGTGGTTGCGTGAAGATCGTGGACGTGCGGAGCTACCTCACACACGCCAAACTCCGGGACGGTGAGCCGGTGGCAATTCGCGCGATCCGTCCGGACGACAAAGGGCGGCTGCTGGCCGGCTTCGGCCGGCTGAGCGACCGCTCTGCGTACCTGCGCTTCCTCACCCCGAAGAAGGGGCTGAGCCCTGCCGAGCTTGCCTATCTGACGGAACCGGACTTCCGGCGACACGTGGCCTTGGTCGCAGTCGCCGAAGCGTGCGAGGGTGCGCGCCTCCTCGGCGTCGGCCGATACGTGGAGGCGGACCCGGATGAAACCGGGCGCGGCGCTGAACTGGCGCTGACCGTCGTCGACGCGCACCAGCACCTGGGCGTCGGCGCGCTCCTGCTAACCCACCTCGCCGAAATCGCGAGGCAATGCGGGGTGGCGCGGTTCGAGGCGGAGGTGTTGGCCGAAAACGGCGCCGCACTGCGGCTGCTTGAGCATAGCGGCCTGCGGCTGCACCGGTCCACACATTCCGGGGTCGTGCACGCGATCCTGGAGTGGGGAAGCGGGTGACGGCTGCGGGCGCAGCCGTGTCGACGCCCGCCTACCCTTTCTCGCTTGTCGCCGGCGCGGCGGCCGGCTGCTTCGCGGTCTCCGGGGAGCCCTTCGAGCCGGGCGGGCCGGACTTGCCTTGGCCTGTGTCGGGACCGTTACCGGGCCCGTGGCCTCCCTGCATGAGGCTCTGCGAGTCCTTCCATACGGCGGCGAGCTTGGTGCGTTCCGCCGCTGTGAGCTTCGTTCCGTACTGCTTGATCAGCTCATACTCAACGGCCGTTTGCACGTCCTGTGGCGCCGATTCGGTCCCGACGGGGCCATGAAACACGATGAGCCGTTTCTTGCCCTCGTGCTCGACCTCGACCTGCTTCTGGCCATTCAGCAACAGCCCGGCGCTGCAGTCAATGTGGGCTTCCTGCGCCTGCTTGAACCCCGCCTCTGAGCCCGTGTCTACGAACTCCGCCCGCACCCGCTCCGGCGCCGCCTTGGCAATGCGCGTGACGAAGTTGATCGTCGGCAGGTGACAGTCGTTGGTGGACTGAACGAACACCGTGATCTTCACTCTCGCGGTCTTGGACCCGACGGGATCGATCTGCTTCGCTTTGGCAAACCGGTGCGCATATGCGGGGAGCTGGTTCGCCTTGCGGTGGAACAGTCTTCTGGCCGAGTGGCTGCTATCGAACACATTCACCACCACGGCAACGACCGCCAGCAAGAGCGCGGCGGCAAGTAGCTTCTTGAGTCGCGGCACGGAACCACCTCCTGGCGGGCGGCGAGTTAGTACTACAACCGTACTTAGCTCGGGGCAGGTCTCCGACCGCCCCGAAACGCTTGACCGGAAGGTCTCAAAGGGCTCTGGAGACCTGTCGG
>PEVN01000241.1 GCA_002779825.1 Armatimonadetes bacterium CG06_land_8_20_14_3_00_66_21
CGTCGCCCTGGAATGCGTAGGCATCTCCGCAGACGAGTCGCCGCCGCTCCATCTCCTCGGCCCCCAGCTTCTGGAGCAGCGTCTGCTCAATGAGTCGCGCTTGGTCCTCACCGAGCAGGCTGATGACGCCCATCGACTTCCCCTCATACTGCGCGTCGCCGCAGCACGCCACGATCTGGTCGACCAGCGCTTCCGCCTCCGGTTGATTGGCGATCCTGGGCGAGTGTCCCTGCTGGTAGCCGTCAGGAACATGGCGAGTGACAACGACAGGCTGTAGCCGGGCGGTTCCATACTGCCGAAGGGGTATGAGCGGCTGGTTGCTGTAGCACAGGTTGTTGGAGAACTGGATGATCTCCGGCATGCAGCGGAAGTGCTCGGTAAGGCGGATGCGGCCACGGTAGCGAATCTCGGCTTGGTCGAAGAAGCTGTACTCAATGCCAAAGTGCGCTGACAGCGGAAGGTCATGAATGTAGCGCAGCCGTAGATCGTCGACAGCACTCGGGCTCTGCCCGACGTTGTCTGGTTTGATCTGCTGATCGTCACCGACAACGATAACTCTCTTCGCCAGGTAAGACAGGAAGAGGGCCTCCAGGCCAGACTGGCTCGCCTCGTCCACGATCACAACGTCGAACGCGTCCGCCGACGGATGGATCGTCTCGGCCACTCGGTACAGGGGCATTACCCAGGCAGGGATGGCGGAGCGACACTCGTCCATGTCGTCTCGAGCGACCTTGTCATAGTGGGCGACGCGCTTGCCCTTCCTCTTCCCCGCTGCCCCGATCGCCTTTGTCCACCCCACCAAGTGGGAAAGCTCGTGCTCGGTCATGCGCTTTGGTCCGGAGAACCTGTGTCCCCACGCCTTCTCCGCGGCAAGTTGGCCGAGCAGATCCCGGATCTCCTGGCGCCACCGTTCGGCGTCGTCGGCCAGCCGCTCGTACTCCTTCTGGTCATTGAGCTTCTGTAGCCAGGTGTCTGCCTGTCGCCAGTTCCAGGCGGCGGTGAACTCGGCAAGTCGCTGATCCCACGCGGTGTTGGAGAACGACGACGTGAGCTGGTCCGCCACGTCCGGGCTCGCATCCTGCAGACGCTGGAGAAGTTCGTCCCGGCGCTGAAGCTTCGCCTTCCACTCCCACAGTGTCAGAAGGCGCTGGTACGCTTCGCGATAGGCGCCGACGGCGCGTTGCCTGATTGCGCCCTCCAGCTCGGAGACCTCCGGGTGACAGGCCCCGCTCACCACGCAAGCCCGGAGTGCGCGGAGAGCTTCTCCGAAGGTTTCGCTCGCCTTGGTGAGCTGCTCCTCAAGTGACACAGCATCGACAGCCCGCTCAAGAGCAGCAATGCTCTCGGGCTCGTGCCAAGCGGGTTCACGGAGGCCCGGAATGGCTGCGGCGGCCGCGCGTGTCGCTGATAGCGTGTCCAACAGCGCCACGGCTCGATCGAGTTGCTCATACAGGTCGGCGAACCTGGCTGCCTGTGGAGCGCACGGGCCTTCGGGCAGGGTGCAGTGGGGTGCCCAGTGAAGGCGCAGGTCCGCCAAGAGGTCCTGAACGGCGATCCACTCCACGAGTCCCCGCAGCGCGTCTGGTGTGCTACACAACTGACCGTCCACGCGCACTTCCCTCAGCAAGTACGCCCGGGGCCGGACAACGCCGGGGCGCAATGGCCCCCAGCCGAGTCTCCCTCCGCTCTCCAGGTGGTGGAGCAGCGACTCCGCGTCGGCCTTCAACGTTGCCCGGTCGCGACCATCAAGGCCGTCCAGTCGCATCTGGTCAGCCGATGGGCATCGGTCACCGAGATCCAAGAGCAGGCGCTTCGTGGACTGCCGCAGCTCCACCCAGGACCTGTGCTGTCCGGTCACCACGTCCTGAACCACCGACTTCACCCACCCCTGCGGATGAGCTGCCAATGCGCCCCAGGCGGCCCGGTATGCTGCCAGCCGCGGCACGAGCGCGTCACGCTGCTCCACAGAGGCCTTCAGGAGTGCGGGGTAGCCGGGATGTCGCACGTCGGCTGCAGCGGCTTCGAGACGAGCACGAGCGGAAGCTTCCGCCTCCACCCTATCCACGAACACGTCGGGGGCCGGCAGATGCTCCGGAGACGGCATACCCTGCCGCAGTCCGGACTCGTCGGCCTGGCTGCACTCCCTGCCGAGCCGCAGAAGCTCCAACGCCTCGGCGTCGGTAAGCGATGGCTCAGCGTGGCCGTCAGTCGGGGCGGGCAACCAGGAAAAGCGCGGCTCCTCGGCGCAGAGCCTCTGCGCAATCTGTTGGGCCGTGCCAGAGTAGCCGCCGGACATCGGCGGAGGCTCGTATGTCTCCGCCTCGCGGATGCTGCGAAGACGAGCCGCGGTCCCCGCTTCCCGCCTTCTCGCTTGGTCCAGTTGCTCCTCCAGGTCGGCCACGCGTTGCCGGTGTCGGCGCTCGTCCCACTTGTTGTGACGGTCAGTTATCGCTCTGACCGAGTCCTCCAGGTCCTGCATTGCGTGTCGGTCGTCGCCAAGAAGCATCACGCACAGGTCAGCGATGGCCGGCGGGATCTTGTCGCGCAACACCCTTAGAGCCCGCGGCGCGTGACTGGTAACCAGGACCCGGTGCCCCGTCGCCAGCAGGTGACTGACCAGGTTGGCGATCGTGTGTGACTTGCCTGTGCCAGGCGGCCCCTGCACCAGCACGCCGTGCTGGGATGACAACCGACGCACGATCTCGATCTGCTCGTCGTTCGCGACCAGTGGGAAGTAGATCTCAGGTGGCGGGGTCGTATGACCGCTACCGTCTTCCGAAGGCGGGCCCTCACTGCCCCCCTCACCGACGCCGCGGTCCGGTCCGCGCACCAGCCGGGCCACGCCCTCCGGAAGCGTCACTCCATCCTGGAGTTGTTCGATGATCTCCTTGAGGAGGCGCAGCAGACCGCGCTCGGTCCGGCGACGCAGGACGAGAGCTGGCGCCAGGTGCACCGTGGGGCGGCTGGGGATGGATTCCGGCTGCGCGAGAGATTCGTCGAAGCTCCCTTCCGAGGACAGGGAGTGGACCCACGACTTCAGGGCGGCGGCGACCTGCGTGCCGTCCCAGATCGCGTCGCCGGTGTCTTGGAGTTGCTGCTCGACTACGTTCTGGGCCTGAGGCGACGGCCGCTCATCGGTTTCGAGCATCTCCTGCTCCAAGGTAGGTCTCGCTCCTTCGCCTGCCGGTCCAACGGAGATGACCCCACGTTCAGCGTCAAAGGTCAGAGTGGTCTGGGCGACGACCAAGTGGCGCCTCACCTCTTGCCCGGTCGGTGTCTTCCACGCCAAACACCCAAGCCCGAAAACCACCTCGTAGGCTTCGCCCAAACGCTGTTGTCTCTGGTAGACAGAAAACAGGTCGTTGTACACTTCCTGGACTCGACGAAGCCGCCGATCCTCCTCAGCCCACAGCCACCAGCGGCTCTCGACCCACTTCTCCCACGCCTGCTTGATCTCAGGGCGGTCGCTCAATTCGACCTCTTGGACCTGCACTTTGCCATCGTCACCGTGTCCCTCAGGCCGGATAGTGATGCGTTCCCGGAGTTCGGGGAAGTCGCCTGTAGAGTCGCTGACCTCGCGAACACTCAGCCAAGGCACGAGCGTTTCCGGCACTTCGGGCGCCGGCAGCAGGCGGGGCTTGCCGACCTCGATCCAGGTGCCCCCCGCAGCCGCTTCCTCGCCTTGGTGCCACGCCGCGCAGTAGCACTCATCTTCCTGCGGGATGTCGGCGAGCCAGATGAGGTCGTCGTATTGCCGCAAATGTCGGACGGTCACCGTCCGCAGGAGCGCGACCTCTCGCAGGAACGTGAACAGCCTGACGGCACGGTCACGCATCACTGCCTCGTCCGTCTGGGGCACGCTGCGTTCGGGCGCGTCTGCCATCGTCAAGCTACCCCCATGGATCTGCCTCGGACTGCCGACGGTGGCACGAGCGTCTTGTTGCAGAGCACCACCCAGTCGTCAGATAGCCGCTTTGCGAGGAGCTTGGCGGTCTGCTTTTCGCCCTCGGTCATGAACTCGCCCAGATAGATCAGTTCAGCCATCAGCAATCACTCCCCGGAGCGGTCACCTCTCAGTCACCGGGGTCGGACCATTGAAGCGACCTGCATAGAAAGGGCAACTCCTGTGCCCGTTGCCATTTCGCCGCCGCTGCGCAGACCCCTTCCGTTCAGCGAGTTGAGCGGGGCCCGCGGGCGGCACCGCCCTCGGTCCGGTTGGCGGGTGCGGTTCGGTGCCATACTGTGTAGCAGCGATTGCCGCACGCGGGCGCGCCGCGCGGCGACTGGAGGCACTGCTCGATGGCACGACTCAAGGTTGGCGACTCAGCCCCAGCTTTCACCTTGCCGGACCAAGAAGGCAATATGGTCAAGCTGTCCGACTTCAAAGGACGGAAGGTCCTGCTCTACTTCTACCCCAAGGCCGACACGCCCGGCTGCACCACTCAGTCGTGCAGCGTGCGCGACGCGGCGGGCGAGTTGGAGCAACTTGGCGTCGCGCGGCTGGGCCTCAGCCCGGACCAACCCGAGAGGCAGCGCAAGTTCGACGACAAGTACTCGCTGGGCTTCCCGCTGCTCTCCGACGCCGACCACGCCGTCGCAGAAGCCTATGGCGCGTGGGGAGAGAAGACCATGTACGGCAAGACCAACATGGGGATCATCCGCTCGTCATTCCTGGTCGACGAAGAAGGCAAGCTCGCTGGCGCCTGGTACAAGGTGAAGCCCGAAGCGACGGTGCCCAATGCTGTGGAGGCACTCACTCGGTAGCGTCTGCCGTCGGTATCGCTGGGTCCATGGGGAGCCGTCGCAAGGTCACGCCCTCCGGGCATTGACTCGCACGAACGCCACCAGTACAATGCAGCCTCCGTCCTCAGTATCTGGGACGTATTGCGGAGGTATGACTATGCGCAGACAGTTGTGCGCCCGAGGCCGGGCCCAGACGGTGGTTGAGTATGCAGTAGTGATTGGTCTCCTGGCCCTGATTGTGATCGCCCTTCTCATGGTCTTTGGGAAGAAGGTGCGCGACACATTCTCCTCTACTGCGTGCAGATGGCGGCGTTGGCCCGAGTGCCCGAGACGCCCGTCTGCTCCGCCTCTGGGCTGCCGGGCTCGGGGCCATACGCGTTGTCTTCCCGCCCGAGGATCTCCGCCACCTGCTGGCGGAGGCCGGGCACCTTGTTGACGGCCGCGTCCCAGACGATCTCGTAGTCGACCCCGAAGTAGTGGTGGATGAGCTTATCCCGCATACCCGCGAGCGTTCGCCAAGCCAACTGCGGATACCGGTTTGTCAGCTCCTCCGGGACCTGCTTGACTGCTTCGCCCATGACCTCGAAGCTCCGGACGAACGCCCTCTTCGCTGTCTCGTCGCGCAGGAACTCCTCCCGAGTCAGGTGGGCGACCTGGCCCGCAAGGTAGTCGGCCTCGTCCAGCACATGCCGCAGGTACTCAAGTGGCGAGAGCGACATACTCCGCCTCCCTCAGGATGTGGGGGCCAATGTGAGGGCTGAGGGACTCGGGAGTGACCAGTTCCACCGGCCGCTGAAGCATGTCCTCCACCAACAGGCCTACCTGCATGAAGTGATCGAACGTCTTCTGTCCGGGCTCGAACTCGACAAGCAGGTCCACATCGCTGCCCGGACCTGGCTCGCGGCGCACAAACGAACCGAACAAGCCCAATCGCTTGACCCCCAGCGCGCGCAATTGTTCTCGGCTTTGGCGCAGTGCTGCCAGGATGTCGCCCTTTGTCTGCACAACTGGTCTCATCGCAGGGAGCATTGTACTAAGCCCTGACCGAGCGGACAACCCGCCGTAAAGCCCGTCTCCGGAAGGATAAGGACCACGACGCCCGAACTCTTCGGGACACTGTGCGCGTCAACCCCAACGAGTTGGGGCATCCTGCCCGCATGGGCAAGGGAGTTTCGCAATGAAAGCCATTCAGATCATGTACGACTCACTCAATCGCCACATGCTGGAGCCGTATGGCTGCGATTGGGTGCACACGCCCAACTTCGCTCGCCTCGCCGAGCGAACAGCTACGTTCGACAAGGCCTACATCGGCAGTTCGCCGACCATCCCCACGCGGCGCGACCTGCACACGGGCCGGTACGGCTTCCTCCACCGGAGTTGGGGCCCGCTGGAGCCGTTCGACGACTCCGCCATCGAGATCCTGAAGAACAACCGGATCTACACTTCGCTGGTCAGCGATGGCTACCACTACTGGGAAGACGGCGGCTCCACCTACCACATTCGCTACAACACGTGGGAGTTCTTCCGTGGCCAGGAAGGTGACGCCTGGAAGGGCGCGGTCACCGAAGCAGGGCGAGGTGCCGCCGGCATCCGCGAGTACTACGAGGTCGCGAAGCAGTTCATCAAGGAGGAAGGGCAGTGGCCGCAGTCGCAGACCTTCGCCGCGGGCATCGAGTGGCTTCGGCGGAACCACAACCAGGACAACTGGTTCCTGCAGATCGAGACCTTCGACCCGCACGAGCCGTACCACGTGCCGCGGAAGTACCAGGACCTCTACCCGCACGACTACGACGGACCTGAGTTCGACTGGCCCCCCTATCGCCGCGTTGAGGAGCCGCCGGAGCAGGTGCAGCACTGCCGTTATCGAAGCGCCGCGCTGCACAGCTTCTGCGACGCCTCGCTTGGCAAGGTGATCGACCTGATGGACGAGCTGCGCCTGTGGGAGGACACGTTGCTGATCGTCAACACCGACCACGGCTTCCTGATCGGCGAGCATGGCTGGTGGGGGAAAATGCTCATGCCGTTCTATGAGGAAGTCTCGCACATGCCGTTCTTCGTGTGGGACCCGCGGTCGAAGGTGGCCGGGGAGCGGCGGCAGGCACTGGTGCAGAACATCGACGTGCCGGCGACGCTGCTGGAGTTCTTCGGGCTCGAACTCCCGAAGGACATGCAGGGCAAGCCGCTGCGCGACGCGGTAGCGCACGACGCCCCGGTGCGCGATTCCGCCCTCTTCGGGATGCACAACTCGCACCTCTACTGCACCGACGGCCGCTACGTCTACCAACGTGCCCCAGTCACGCCGGACGGTGGGCCGCTCTACGAATACACGCTCATGCCAACCCACATGCGCGCCCGGTTCCGCCCGGAGGAGCTGCGGGGAGCCGAGTTGTCGGAACCATTCCCCTTTACCAAGGGTTGCCCGGTCCTGAAGGTCCCAGCCTGGACCAACCCGCAGAAGGCCTGGGAGCCGACGACGCTGTGGGACCTGGGAACCGATCCCAAGCAGGAGAGCCCCCTCGAAGACGCCGAGGTAGAGCGGCGTCTGACCGACCAGATGCTCCACCTGGCGCGCGAGAACGACGCGCCGGAGGAGCTGTTCGTGCGATTTGGGCTGGACCATGTCTGATTGTGAGGGGAACAGTCGTGGCTGTCTTTAGGTTGGTTTGCATCGCCTTGGCGCTGAGGCTTCTCTGGGCGTGGTATAGCCCGGCGAAGCCGACCTCTGATTTCGGATGCTATGACCATCTCGCCTGGTCCATGGTGCAGGGGAAAGGCTATCAGTTCCCCCCGCAGTTCTCCGCGCCTACCGCGTTCTGGCCCCCGGGTTACCCTCTCTTCCTTGCGATCGTCTACAAGGTTGCGGGGCATTCCTACCGCGTCGCCTATCTCCTGAATGCAGTGCTGGGAGCGCTGAGTTGCTATCTTATCTTGCTGCTGGGCAGGCAACTGCTCTCAGACAAGATCGCGTGGCTGGGCGCCTATGCGCTGGCCTTCTATCCCAACCACATCGTACTGTCGGGCCTTCTCGCCTCCGAGAACCTGTTCTGCCCCTTGCTTCTTGCCGCGCTGGTGCTCATCTGGTCCTGGCCGCTGAAGCGAGCCAACAGAGAGGCTCTGATTGCGGGTCTCCTGCTTGGGTGTGCAGCGCTCACACGTCTTGTCGGTCTGGTAGTCCTCCTCCCGGCGATGTGGGCCTGGAAGAACAGCCTGGGCGCCGGATCCTTTCGTCAAGCCGCACGGGGAGGAGGGTTTGTCGTTCTGGGTTGCATGATTTCTCTGGTCCCCTGGGTCCTGCGGAATGAGATTGTCTTCGGAGAGTTCCCCATCGTGTCCACCTCAAGCTGGTTCAACCTCTACGAGGGAGTCCGGGAGAATGGCGCTTGGTGGGGTGTCCGCCAGCAAGGGCATCCCTTGGCCATCTACCGGAATGAGGCGGAGAGAGAACGGGTGGCGCACTCCCTTTGGTGGCAGGCAGTTCAAAGGGATCCATTCCGGCTTGCTCGGTTGTGTTGGCCCAAGGCTCGGATACTGTTCAAACTGGATGGAGGCTATCTCTCCCACTTCCATTTCGCCGAGACCTGGCGTCAGGTGCCTTCGGTAGGATTGCAGGAGGGTTTCCTGTACATACTGACGACCTTGTGTACGGGTCTGTGGTGGATCGGCATTGCGACAGGTTTCCTGCTATCGAGAAACCGCAGTGGTGCGGAGATGGCCCTGGTTGCCGTCTCCCTGTGCATTATCGCCGTCCACTGCTTGTCGCTGACCAGTGACCGGTACCGCGTTCCCCTTGAAGTGCTCTGGACGCCCTACTATGGTTTGGGACTGAACCGCCTGTCCCTGTTGTGGCAAGAGGTGCACGGTCGGAGGCGGCGCCGATCCCATGTGGAACTGAAGCGATGAAAGTCTGCTACGTGACGCCTGAGGAGGAGACACAACATGGCACACAACCCCGCGACCTATCCGCGCACGCGTCAGCCGGAGGTTCCGGCGCTCACCCGCCGCCAGTTCGTTCAGCGCCTCGGGCTGGGTGCCGCCGTGGTGGGTCTGGTCCCTGCCGCGTGGGCGGCTGAAGGACGGCGCAAGCCCAACCTCCTTTTCATCCTCTGTGACGACCTCGGCTGGCGCGACACGACGCCTTACGGCGGCACGTTTCACGAGACGCCGAACATCCAGCGCCTGCGAGAGCGCGGGATGATGTTCACCCAAGCCTACGCCGCCAACCCGCTCTGCTCGCCGACGCGAGCCAGCATCCAGACCGGGCTCTGGCCGGCGCGGATCGGGATCACAACGCCCGCGTGCCACTTACCGGAGGAGGTGTTCGAGGAGACGGTCCAGACCAAGGCGCCGCCGGACAAGAAGGCGCTGATGTGTCAGAGCGCCACCCGGCTCAAGCAGGAGTACTACACCCTGGCCGAGGCGCTCAAGGACGCCGGCTACCGCACCGGGCACTTCGGCAAGTGGCACCTGGGGCATGAGCCGTACGACCCGCTCCACCAGGGGTTCGACATGGACGTGCCGCACACGCCGGGACCCGGCCCGGCGGGAAGCTATGTGGCGCCGTGGAAGTTCCCCGAGAAGCTCAACTTCACCGGTCAACCCGGCGAGCACATCGAGGATCGCATGGCGCAGGAGGCGGTCAAGTTCCTCCGCGAGAACAAGGACCGCCCGTTCTACCTGAACTACTGGTGCTTCTCCGTCCACGGCCCGTGGGACGCCAAACAGGCGCTCATCGAGAAGTATGCCGCCAAGGCCGACCCGAACAGCCCGCAGCGCAACCCGGTCTATGCCGCCATGGTCAAGAGCCTGGACGACGCCGTCGGCACTCTGTTGGGCACCTTAGACGAGCTGAAGCTCAGTGACAACACGGTCGTCATCTTCTTCTCCGACAACGGCGGCGTGCACTGGGCGCCCGGGACCAAGGGGAGGACGCCGCAGTACCCGGACGTGCCGGTGACCAGCAACTCGCCCCTGCGCGGCGGAAAGGCGACGATCTACGAAGGCGGGACGCGCGAGCCCTGCCTGGTAGTCTGGCCCAGCGTCATCCCGCCCGGGTCGAAGAGCGACGCTATCATCCAGAGCATCGACTTCCACCCGACGCTCCTCGAGGTGCTCGGATTGCAGGCGAAGCCCGGCCACCGGTTCGACGGCATCAGCTTCGTCCCTGCGCTGAAGAGCCAGCCGCTGAGCCGCGAGGCGATCTTCTGCTACTTCCCCCACTCCGCGGGCGTGCCCGACTCCAGGCCCCCGGCCTGCTACGTCCGCAAAGGCGATTGGAAGCTGATTCGCCTTTTCTTCGAGAAGGACGGCCGCAGCCACGCCTACGAGCTGTACAACCTGAAGGACGACCTCAGCGAGACCACGAACCTCGCCGACAAGCTGCCTGACAAGGTGAAGGAACTGGACGCGCTCATCGAGCAGTTCCTGAAAGACAGCAACGCCGTGCAGCCGAAGCCCAACCCCGACTATGACCCCAACGCGGCGGCACTCAACGGCTGGCGGGTGATTCGCAACGCCAAGGTGTCGATTGCCGACGGCCACATGGTCATCCAGCCCGAGGGGGGCGTGGCGAACCTCATGGCGCCCGTTGCCGGCGGTACCGGCGAAATCACGCTCGAGTTCAGGATGCGCTCCACCGCCTCCGGTGACGTGCGCGCCTTCTGGAACCGCCGCGGCGAGGGGAGCTTCCCTCCTGACCGCGCCGTGAACGTGCCTTTCGCGCACGACGGCCAGTGGCATGACTGCGCGGCCAAGTTCGCCGTGACCGGTGAGCTTACCGCCGTCCGCCTTGACCCGGGAAGAGGACCCGGCAAGATCGAGATCGACTGGCTCCGCGTGAAGGACGCAGCCGGTAAGGTGCTGAGGGAGTGGGAGTTCTGAGCACCGGCGCGGTGCCTGCGACGAGGCGGCGCCGGCCTACCAGTGCCAGTTCCTCTCCGAAATCGCCAGTCGCAGCGCCGTCAGCAGTGCTTCGCCCACGTCGGTCGGCCGGTCGCAGAGCGACGCCACGTCGATCGCGCGACCATACTGACGCGCTTCCATGAGAGCGGCCAGCAGGGGCGTGGTGTCGGCGGCGTTGAAGCCGAACGGAGTGTCATCCGCCCGGGGCGGGGGGTTCGCGGGCAACGCTGCTAACGCTTCCGCCGTGGCGGCGACCACGGCAGCTTCGCCTCCGGCTTGCGCAGTGACATGCCGCACCAGGTGGGTCCAGAGCGCCAGCGACAACTCCCGGTCAGTGACTCCCCGGATTGCCGCGGCCGCTTCCGCAACCTTTCCCTGACTGAGCAGCAGGGCGACCTCTACCGCGGCGGCGGGCGCCAGAGCGTCGGCACCGGCGCCCACCTGTGCGCGCACGCCGGTCACGGTCGCTGCGTCGCCCGCTTCCGCCGCGGCCAACAGCACGCTCCGGCAGCCGGTCTCGAAGCGGTCTGGCTGGAGTGCCTTCAGCCTTGGCAGCAGCTTCAATGCGTCGCCGAGTTCACCGGCGGCCAGGTTGCTCTCCAACAACGACAGCACCACCCAGGCGGAAGCATCGGCCACCGCCGGCTCGCGGCTGCCGGGCGCGGGCCACTGGCCGAGCTGGGTCAGCACCGCTTCGGCGCCTGCCCGCTTGCCCAGCGCGACGAACGCCTCGCCCAGCGCGCGGGCGGCGTAGGCGCGTTCGGCAACCGGGGCGCCGGCGCGGGCCAGTTCGTCCCGCGCCGCCGCCAACAGCCGGTCGGCTGCTTTCGGCTGCAGACCTTCGCTGCGCGCCGCCCGGCAGAGCAGCTCCACGCGGTCCAGCAAGGCCGGCACCGTCTTCATCGTGGACAGGACCAGCTCGTCGATCACGGCGCCCGCCTCTTCTTCGGTCCCCGCCAACGCCGCTAATTGAGCCGCCCGGGGCACGCGGTCCTTCGGCGCGGAGAGCGACTCAACCCACTGTTCCCGCAGCCGCGCGCGCAGTTCGGCCGCCTTGGTCACCTGCCCCACGTCGGCGGTGTGACGGGCGATCAGCAGCCAGGCATCCGCCGCCCGGAGGGGGTCAGCAATGCCCGCCGTCAGTGCGGTGGCTGCGTCCAATTCGCCTCGCCGGCACAACCACTCCACCACGTCCACCAGGGCGCCCGCCAGAATCTCCGGTCCGGTAGTCCGGGCGACCAGCGGCTGCAACGCCGTCAGCGGGAGCTCGCGCTTGGCACACAGCACCACGGCCTGACGCAGCAGCGACAGGGCTTGCGGGTCCTTTGGTGGAGGCAGCTTCGTGAGCAGCGCCTTCGCCGCGGCCGCGGCGCCGAGGCCGCAGAGCAGGTAGACGCGCTCGGGCGGTGTGAGCGACTTGTCCTTGAGTGTCCGGTCCGCCTCGGCCCGCCAGCGCGCCCGCTCTTCGTCGCTCAGCGCGGGGTACGTGGCCAACTCGGCGGCAAACAGCGCCCGCTGAAACGGCGCCGCTTGCGCCAGCGCCCCGCCTGCGGCCAAGCGGCTGACGGTCAACGCGACCGACTGCGACCGACCCGGCGACGATAGTGTAGCCGTCGGCGCGCAGGCGACGGTTTCCTTCCCGGCTTTCGCCGCGCGCTGCAACACGTCGGCGCCGCGCGCCGGGGCAACGACGTTCAGCGGGGGCAGCTCGGCCCACGCCTTTGGCGTCAACACGCCCACCACCCGCGCACTCAGCGGCGCCGCCGGGGGCAGCACCGTCAGGTGGAACAGCACCTCGCCAGCATTCACCGGCTGGCCGTCGGCCACGATCCACTCCGCGCCGGCGACTTCAGCCGCCAAGTAGAGCCGGCCCGGTTTCGCGGCGGTCACCTTGAAGCGCAGGGTCGACTCGTCGCCAAGCGGTTCGACCGCGACTTCCAGGGCGCCTGCGGACTGCTTTGC
Organism: Armatimonadetes bacterium CG06_land_8_20_14_3_00_66_21; assembly: GCA_002779825.1. GTDB lineage: Bacteria > Armatimonadota > Abditibacteriia > CG2-30-66-41 > CG2-30-66-41 > CG2-30-66-41. The sequence goes on from PEVN01000241.1 coordinate 12,604, forward strand.
CAGGTGCTCAGCCCCCGTCGTCCACCAGTAGTAGTCGAGCAGGGCGGTGCGTAACTCGCCTAACAGGTCCTCCCACGGCTTTCGCGCCGCCCCGGTCAGATCGAGCAGCAGCTCACCGGTGACGGCGGCCAGGTTGCCGACCTCAGCCGTGCCCACCCACCGCGCCTGACCCCTCGGGGCGAGCAGCGCCGCCGTGCAGTGCACTCCGCCGCCCGGCCGCTGCAGGAGCTGCAGCCACGCGCACGCCTGCCCCGCCGGCAGCGTCGGCTCGGCAGCGGCCTGCCCGTCGAGGGTGAGGAAGGGCGTTTGCTCGGACCTCACCCCCGCAGCCAATTCCGCCGCCACCTTCGGCGCCACCGCCGCCGACTGCGCCAGACCCGGACAAGCGACGCGGATTGGTAGCGTCAACGTGGGGAGCTGGGCGGCTCCCGAAGGCGGCGCTTCCCCCGCCGACGCCAAGTGGCACGCCGCCGGCAACAGCAAGCTCATCGACAACAGCATTCGCATACGGAGGCGCCTCTCCATTTCAGTCTGCGCCTCACTTCAGGATCGTTCACCACGCAAACGTCTCCAGCGTGCGCCGAAGCTGCCACGTGTCCGCGTGCTGCGCGTGCCCCATCCAGCTCGCCACCGACGCCCGAACGTGCGCCAGGTCCGTGTCCCCCGCCCGCCGGGCGTCCCGCAAGTGGCGCCGCCGCCGCTTGAATCGCAGCACACTGTCACGTCGCAGCCGCCGGTGCGTCGGCCAGATTCGATAGCCGAGGAAGTCGACGCCCTCGTCCACCCGGCGCACCTGACACTTCCGCTCGTGCAGCCGCAACCGCACGGCGGACAGCCTGTCCGCCAGCCGTTCCACCAGCCGACCCAACGCGCGCTTGTCGTTCTCGAAGATCACGAAGTCGTCGCAGTACCGAATGTAGAACCGGCACCCCAGCTCTTCCTTCACGAAATGGTCAAACGGGTTCAAGTACACATTGGCGAAGAACTGACTCGTCAGGTTCCCGATGGGGAGGCCGCGCCGGCGCTCGTGCGGGGTGAACAGGTTGTCTCCGGGGAAGTACGCCGCCATCGGTTCCTGCGGGTTGCTCGACTCCACGATCAGCCGCAGCAGGTCAAGCGTCCGCCGGCAGCCAATCTTCCGCGCCAGAATGCTCAGCAGGATCTCGTGGTCGAGGCTGGGAAAGAACTTGCGGAGGTCGCACTTGAGCACGTAGCGGTTCTTCCGGCTGAACTCCGTGTACCGGTCCACCGCGGCGTGCGTGCCTTTCACGTGCCCACCCCGTAGTATAGGTTTCCAACCTGTGGCCCTGCCGGGAGCCTCCGGGGCGGCACCCAAGGCCGCAGGTTGGAAACCTACGCTACGAGGGCGGCAGGCGTAGGAATCGTGGATGAACGTCGGCTCAAAGACGGGTTCGATCACCCGGCAGACTGCGTGATGCACAACCCGGTCGCGGAACGGGGCAGCGGAGATGAGGCGGGTCTTCGGGTCGTGAATCCAGAACGTGCGGTACGCGCCGGGCTGCCAACTTCCTTCCCGCAGCTCCTGCTCCAACCCAAGCAGGTGTT